>SOHZ01000382.1 GCA_004377365.1 Anaerolineales bacterium
GCACCGCCTCAATGGTACAGTCAAGGCCGTCTTCCCTGGAGACTTGCTTGCCGACGTATAGCGACTCAAAGTTTGCCCCGGGATCGTACAGCACCCGGCTGCTGGGGCCGACGATTTCGTAATCGTCCCCCACGGCCCAAAGGGTGTCCAGCGTGGGCGTGACCCCACCGGTGGGGCTGATCACGCCGCTGCACGAGATGGCGTCGGTGGTAACGGTTGACACTGCGCAGACTGTGTCGGTGACCGTGGTCGTGTTCGTTACTAGAGCGTCCAACACCACACCCAGATCTTGAAAGTTATTGCCGGTATCGGTAAAGGTCAGGGTGTAGGATAGGCCAGTTGTCTTTGAGATGAGGCTGGTTATGGTCCCGGTCACGGGTTTGATCGAGTGGGTGCCTGTGACCGCCGCCAGCGTGCCGACGGCAAGCGAGAGCGATCCGGCGGTGGCCTCGAGACCGAGTTCGGCGCTTGAAATCGCCGCCGTGACGCTCACTGCGCTGGTGTCCAGGACCACAAAGCCGCTGATGGCGATGGTGCGGGACAGGGGGATGCCGACGTCCAGTTGGGTGCGGCTGGCGTACTCGAGCTGGAAGGTGTCATTTTCATTTCCCGGGGGAGTGATCAAAGGCGGCAGGGTCTGACCCAGGTCCAGATTCAACAACAGATCTTCCACCGGGACAGTTACATCGTTACTGTCGCAATCTGTGTTGCCCTCTGTGCAGAGCCCGAGTCCCAGGCGCATCACCAGGTGCCGGGCACTGCCGCCAGATCCACCGGCAACGGGAAGATCTCCGAGCTCGAACCCTAGCGCAGAAGCGGGTATGCCCAGCTCGCTTTGCAGCACCGATTCCAGCTCTTGAAGCGTATCCGGCGGGACGATGGCTCCAGAATTGATGCTGCTGATCACGGTTTTGAGCTCGCTGAACTGCGGCAGCAGGTCGCGGGGGCTTTTGCCCGTCATCGGCAGGATGGTGTCCAGGTTATCGGCCACCGCGCTGCCGTTGAGACTATCCATACGGCTTGCCAAATCGTACAGGTTGTTAAGCAACAGCCGCCTCATAACCTGAGGGTAGCCGGCGACGAGGTATTTGTCTCCGGCATCCCAAGAATTGTCATCGTCCGAGGTGTTATCGGGTGTGTCGTTTACATCGGGGCCACCGGACAGGTCGCATCCCAGGGTGTGCGTGCCGGTAATAACCGTGACGCGGCAGGTGGAACCGTCCGTCAGGTTTGTCACTGAGGCGCCCAGCAGGACTTGCTCTCCCAGGGTCGAAAAGTCAAAATCGGCGTCGTACAGGGCCGTCTCGCTGGAAGCGCCGTCGTGCTCGCCAGTCACGCTGGGGACCAGGTCGAATGCCTTCAGGTTTTCGATGAACGAGGCGTCTGGGGTGATGACCGGTTGGCCGGAGGAGATGTCCGGCCAGTCGATGGCCACCGTGCCGCTGGCAAGTACCGTAGACGGATCGCCGGTCTCTGCTGTTACGGCCAGGCCGCCGGTCATTTTGATGTTGACAGTAGAGGAAACATGCTGCCCGGAGCCCAGCAAAAAGTCACGGATCAGCACGGCGTTCGAGATGAGCGTCCCGCTGACGGGGATGCCTCCGGCTGTAGGCGCAATGTCCGCGGTGAGCATGGGTTGGGTCGAATCAGCGCGGACGATCTCGAAATCCGTCGAATTGGCCGTGTTGGCGGCCGCGCTGCCAAGCGCGCCGACCTCCAGGTATCCCAGCCGCCCCTCCAGGTTCAGTTGTTGAGCGCCGATCGAGGCATCCTCGACCACAAATTCGTGTACATCGCCATTATCTACCTGGATAAAGAAGCGGTCTAAGGTTGAGGTGACGGGGTCGGACGGGGTGATGTCTATCACGTCCTCCACCAGGATCATGCCAAAAGTGAGGGTCATGGCGACGGTGCTCACGTCTACCAATACGCTGTCTGTGACCGTGGAGCTCAGGCCGATCATGCCCGTCTCAGCGTGGAGCTGGCTGCTAAAATCGAGGTTGGCCGAGGAGGCGGCGGGATTGGTGCGCTCCACCAAGCGGTAAGTAAGGGCATACGTCGCCGGGTCATAGCTGGTCTCGACAGTATCGAACCCTCCGATTTCCGACAATTTGGCTCCCAGTTCGCTGGCGGTGCTGAATCGGGGGCTGGCCACGTGTGTCTTGCCATTCGAGTCGGTAAACGTCACCTGGACGTCCGGCGTCCCGGCCGGAGACAAGGTGAATTGGGCGCTGGCCGTCGGGTCGGGACCGACCGTGGAGGTGGACGTACCGTATGCCACGACGCTGCCGTTAGAGATGGTCCACGCGGCAGTTAGTGGGGTTTCCAGGGCGATGGCCTGGCAATAAACGGTCGTGCCTGCAGGGAGGTCCTCGGCATCCCCGGTGGGCGGGTTGGCATCCTGAGTGCCGCACACAACGGCTGCCTCTCCCTGCTGTTTGACGACCTGGATCAGGGGATCTGCCAGGAGAAACGAATTGCCCAGGCTTTCCTGAAGGAAGGGCAGCTTGACGTCGGCGGCGTTCTGCGCCACGATCAGGCTGGACGCAAATTGCATCAAGCCGGCCAGCATGTCGTTCGCATCTGTGTGGAAGAAATCCTGGAGCGAACCGAGGTTCACGCTCATTCCCGCCAGACCATCTCCCAGGTTTGTGTCGACAAGGTCGATCTCACCGTCTATCGCTCCAGGAATCAGGGCGGAGTTGATGTCCAGGTCTACGTTCACGTCGTTGTCGCCGGCGGCATCAACAAATACCGCATCCACCAGGTCGTAGAGCTCGGTGTTGTTCCACTCGTCCAGGGTGATGCGATTATCCCCATCTGGATCGTTGAACTGGACGGTAATGTGCTCGTTCAATGCCACAGTTCCCGTGACGACCACCTCGGCGAATCCAAATTCGTCTTCAAAGGACGTGCTGGCACTATCCGAGCGAACAGTTACGTCAATCAAAGGCGCTTCCACCAGGTAGAAGGCGAGAGAAGGATCCGTCTGGCTTTCATCATAGTTAAAATGAAAACCGGTGGCAAGTTCCAGACTGGTTGCAACCTGACCACCGCTCATTTGAACGACGCCACAATCCGAGTCCTCGGCGTCGCTCGTTCCATCCCCGCCGTTGTCAATGCCATCATAACAGGCGCCGGGCGTATCCTTATCGGGGTCTTCCAACGTGACCACAATGGGCACTGTTGGGGAGACAATGGCCGTCATTTTAAAGCTGACATCCCAGAGGTCGCCATTTTGAGTGACGACCACGTTCGTGAACTCGTATTCCACGTCGCCGTACGTCTGGTGGGTGAGCGAGCTGGGAAATGACGACGCAGCGAGGTTGTTGAAGGAAGTGCTAAAGAGACTCCCCAGGCGCAGTGCCCCCTCGTCACTGGGCGTCACCGCGGTGAAGGGAATCACCTCACCGAGTTCTTCAAATCCTCCTAGCCCGTCGAGAACGCTGGCAAAATCTCTGATCCCGGCGGCAATCTCGGTAGGCTCGCTACCTGGTGCAAGTCCCGAGGCGAAAGCCTGGTGCAAGGGTAACGGGACACTAACAAAGAGCATACAGATGACCAGGAAGGTTCTAATCAGCTTTGACATCGATTCTCCTCCTTGATAAGAACATCCTTTTGAACTCTTTTTTTGTTGGCGTGATAATATGCTCGCTAGGGCCGCCGTTGGCGATTTGCTCGATTACCCGGACCAGGTCCTCCATCTCGGAAACCTGGACCCGGCACCCATTCAAGATGATGAGCATGCCCTGAGCCGCATCCAGCTCGATCAGCGGGAAACCACGGTCCAGTAGTGCCAGCACGAGACCTTCGCTCCCCCCGTTGTGCCCCACGATGACCACATCGGGCGATAGGGCCATAATGCGGGCCTCGGCACCGGGGAGATGGGGGTTGAGACGTACCACCTCCATCCCCGGCAGGGCAGCCAGGCCGGCCTCGATGGACATGAGAAAGACCGATGTGCCCCAGATAACGATGCGCCGAACGTGGCTCATCTTGACGCTCCTTTACTACAGGTGACATACTATTACCAGTATACCAAAAAAGGAGGTGGTTTGTCTACTAGTCGTCGTATAGTATTAGTATAGTCTTTGCCCCTATCCGGATCCTATACTCGGCGACCAGGCAAAGAAAAAGCCCCGCAGCTTGTCCTCCTTTATGGAGGGCGTGCTGCGGGGCTCTTTGGCGGACGTGATTCGGAGGCTACTCGTCGTCCAAGGGGGGTGCGAGGCCTCGTTCCTGTGCGTATTGGGCCAACTGGTAGCGGCTCTGGAGGTGCAGGCGCTCCAGGATCTGGCTGACGTGGTACTTGACTGTGGCCTCGCTGATGTGGAGCACGCTGGCAATCTCTTTGTTGGTCGTTTCCTGGGCCACCAGTTCCAGCACCTCACAATGACGCGCGTGCCCCGGCCCGGCGCGGATTGACGCTCGTCTCTCCATCGCCTGTGGTGGTGATGCTAAGGGTGTAGGTCAGCAAAAAAGATGATAAAGAACGTTGCCAGCCTTCTCAGTCACATCATCAGGCACTGCCTCATCAGTAAACAGGTCTGTCAGTTGAGAAAAAAGACCTCGCAATTGTCTCTCCTGTTCAGTCGATGCTCCATTGGGCGAGTATCGCAGAAAGGAGATTGTCTTCTCTTCAGTGGCATATTTGCGTTTGTACTGTACCAGCCCTTCTTGATCCCAATCGCTTAGGCCAAAATCCAGGTCGGTGTAGCCCTGGGCCTTGCCGTATTTTATACCCTCCCAAATCAGTAAATCGTTGGGTCTCAAGGAAAGTGGTGCCCACCGGGAGTCTTGGACAGAAAAGCATCCCACGCCGGATCCTCGACTTGATCAGATAGACCAACCTGATAGCTGGCCCTGGCTATAAATGCCCGTTGTGCCTGCTGTGTGCTATGATTATTCTGAACCGTCACAAGTTCCTCGTCGCCAGGCTAACCGAGTCGGCGTCCTTGACGTAGCTCAAGCCGCAATCGTTACAGGTTGCCAGCCCCTCCTGAAACTTGAGGGGTTGCCCGCACTGGCAGACCCAACCTCGAACCCGAGCCGGGCTACCCGTGACCAGAGCATAAGGGGGAATGTCTTGGGCAACCACCGCGCCGGCCCCGACCATGGCAAACTCGCCAATGGCAATGCCAGCAATGATTATGGCCCCCGCCCCTATGGAGGCCCCTCGCCGCACAAAAGTTGGCGAGAGCCATGCACGAGTGCTGTATCTTTTTCGAGCCTGAGCCAGGCGCGGAGACCTGGGATGCCGGTCGTTGGTGAAAAGGACGTCAGGCCCGACAAACACGCCATCTTCCAGGGTGACGCCCTCCCATATCATACTCCCGTTCTTGATGGTTACGTCGTGTCCGATGATGGCCCCAGACTCGATGAAGCAGTGGTCTCCTATGTTACAGTTTGAACCAATGCGAGCATTTTTCATGACATGGGCAAAAGCCCAGATAGAGGTGCTTTGACCGATGTGTTGCGTGTCTACTATTGAAGTTGGGTGGATAAAGAATTTTTGCATCGCTAGATTTTCCTGCTCCGCTTCCCTAGCCTTTTAGAATGAGCGGCAGTAAAACGGCACGTCCAATACCACGGGTCTGGTGCAGATGTTGATGATGGGCGCCTGCAACGTGCCAGGGCCAGAGCCGTCAAAGGTGATATGATCGCCGGACCGGTCGAAAGATCCAAGCCAGCCATTGACGAACAACCTTTGCGCCTGAGGGGCATATAGCGTGACTTGTGTGGCGATATTGCCGTTAACGGCTACCGTTCGATCAAAGTAGATCGCTTCAAAAGGCTCGTCCCGGTCAAGATTTGTCACCAGAATCGTGTCTTTTGCCTGGTCTTTTACAAACGTACCGCCATACACGAATAATTTATTCAGGTTGTCCTGGGGGTCTCGCGCCACTATGGCCGCCTGTGCGTCGTATTGATAAGGACCCAAGGTCCTCGTCCCGGTGATTTCGGCATAGGTCAGCAAGATATCGTCGCCTCTGCCATCCTCCCATTGCACGCTTGTGGCAGCGGCCTCTCCGCTATCCTCAAGCAGCGATACGGTGGGCCTGGCGTCCCAGGCGGCCTGCTCCGTGGGGTACAGAACGTTGATAAAGCGCACGTCACCGGTGGGCGATATGGGTTGGATATGCACAAAAGCTTTTCCATCATCGCCCGTAACGGTTTGAAAGGACGGCGGAGAGACGATTCCAACGCCCAAGGTCTGCTGGTCATCCGCGTCACCCCGCACCCAGTTGTCCTCTACAGAAACGCTCTGCCCGAAATGACTCACCCACGCGTATTTGTGCGTAGCAGTGACGACCAGGTTGTCCAACATGACAAAATAGTCTGGGCGAACGAAAAGCACATGGCGAGTGACGTCTTGTACCCCGGCGATGTTCTTGTAACGCCGCGTGGCGTCGGCGGCGACATAGTCGAAGCAAGTCGTGTTGGCGCTGGCTTGTAGAAAACCATCGCTTCCCTTGAAATCGTCAGGATCGTTGAAATCAGACACCCGGTATTGCCCTTGCCCATCAATGAGGAGAGTGTTATGAAACGCCGTCGCGCCTTGATCATATCCCACGCTTTCAGGCGCGAGCCAACTCCCGGCTCGATAGATAAAAAAAGTATTCGCATCGTCGTGGTCGTGACCGACGTTCAACTGGCAACCCGTTTCGGCGCAGGGCGCATCCCAGGGATAAAGCTCCTGGGTGAACGTTTCAAAAGCGAGCCGCCCACCATAAGCACCCGTCTTGAGGCCAAAGACCAGATCGTCCGCTCCCCAGCCGGTGCGCCAGATGACGCCCTCCAGATCAGAGAACGAGCGCGCTTTTTCGAGACTGCTTGGGGAGATGGGGTCAATGGCGGGGTCATAGTACAAAAACTCGAACACGTACCAGGGGGCTTTCCACACAGTCCCGCTACGCCTATCGTTGGCAATGAGTTGTTGGGCCATCCACTCGGCGCGACCCTCGTCGTATTCGGCGGCAATGAAACGCAGCACGTTCTGGGGCCGGTAGCCGTTTCCCCAGTCCCACTCGAAATTTCCATAAGCCAGGATAAAGTCCGTGCTGTTGGCAAGATGGTTGTAAATTCGCCAATAAGGGTAGTTCTGCAGGTATGTATCCGGCAAGAGGTCAACGCCCTGAATGGCTCTGAGGTTGACGGCGAACGGCAGCAACAAGGTCAGCGTATAGTTCTGGTAATTGATGCCTTCGTGCCAGCTTCCATCTTGAATTCCATCCAGCATATCTCGAAACCGGGTCAAGCGGCTGCTGGCCTGATCAATCCACAACTGGGCACGCTCGTCTTCGCCCAGCAGCGCCAGACCGGCCATGCCCAACGCGCTATGGTTGGTGCTAAAGTGATTCTGCATGTACGACTTGCGCCACCAGTTTCTCCAGGCGTCGTCCTTGAGGCCCGCGCTGGCCTCGTACATTTTATGCGCCCAACCCGCCAGGCTTTCACGCACGGTCTGCCGCTCGGCCGGCGTGAGCCGGTCGTACAGCCAATCGTACGCCAGGGCGTTCCCCAGGAGCATGTGAGCGAGACCCAGATCACGGTAGTCATCCTCATCCCACCGCTCCCAGGCGGCGTAGGCGAGCAAATGCTCCGTGGCTAGATCACAATACTCGCTCCCCTCGGTGATCACACAGGCAAAAGCAAAGGAGATCAATTGGTTGCCATAGTTGCGATAGATCGTGGTGTCTTCATCAGGCGACTCGGAGGGCGGGACTGTGCCAAATTCGGACTCGGCGTGCTCTCTGATGGCAAGCCAGATGTCCTGGTGGGTTGTGGCAGCCTTGCCCTGTAGGGCCGGGATCATGCTGGCGTCGAAGAAGAGACGTGGATGATCGGCCTGGCCGACCTCGTTCAACGAGATCTGACCAGCCGCCTCACCGTATGATGCAGTCCCCAGGATCAAACTCATCACACCTATCAAGGCAATTTTTACCATCGCGCTCTTTCTCATTCACTTTACGACAACGCCGGCGTTCTGATAGCCCAGCGCCCAAAGGGCCGAGACCCTGTGATGACCATTCTCGATGAAATGGGCGCCATTCTCAGCCCGGCAGTAGATGGGGGGATACTGCGACCTGTCCTACCCCTTTTCTTTGATAGAATTGAACACGTCAAAATAATAGCGCACGCGCCTGGCGATAGCCTCGTCAACCAGGGCGGGGTCGGCCTGCTCAAAATCCGTCAGGGCAACGCCGCGCTCTTGGTGAACCTGCAAAACTTCTTTGACCAACGAACCGTTGGCCCAGCCTCCCTCTGAAATGGGGACCTTGTACGCCTGCTTGTCTATGAGACATTCACGCAACCACTGACCGAAAGCGTCGCGGGCCTTTTCCGGCGCGGTGAGAGACATCTCGAAGAAACGGCAAGGGGGAAAGTGATCAATGCTCTGGCCCAAATAGGCCTGCAACGCGACAAAAGCCCTCTCCTGACAATGCAGCTTATCTATGGGTACCTTGACGAGACGCCTTTTTCCTCCCAGACGGTAGTACCATGCTTTGAAACGATGAACGAACGGCAAGATGCGCGCTCTCTTGAGCCAAGAGCGCAGCACGTTCTTGGCGCGCTTTTTTCCCCTCGCGTGACCGAGCGCCTGGTAGACCTCCAGCAAATGCCCCTCTTGATGCGACCAGGCCAGTTCCGTTTCTACGCGCGTCTGGCCCATCCGCCCCATTTTCTGGCGCTGCTGGGGGTCATCCATCAACGTGACGATCTGCCACGCAAAATCAAGCTCATCATTTGGACGAGCATAGACAGCCGCACCCTGGGCCGTAACCCGGTGTTCAGGCAGATCAAAGGCAACAATGGGCCGCCCCAGGGCCATATACTCTGTTATTTTGATCATGGTCGAGCGATCATTGTAGGCGTTTGAAGGTTCGGGAGCCAGGCAAATATCTGCCGCACAAAGATAGCCGGCAACTTTGGTATGTTCTACCCACCCGGTGAATAGGACATAATCGGTGAGGTGCAACTGCTCGGCCAATGCCTTTAACCCAAGCCAGGCATCTCCGGCACCGACCAGTACACAAAAAATGTCGGTTCTTTCCAATTCATAAACTAGATTATAAAGTGCCCTCAGCAAATGGTCTACGCCATCGTGAAAACCCATACTGCCGACATAACAGAGGATCGTTTTGCCTTGCTGGAATACATCTGGTTTATCATCTACTAGCCGTAGGCGATTCAAATCGGGGCCGTTACGAACGATGGTAATGCGATTTTCGGGCACACGGCCCCGCTCCATTTCCATCGCTTTGTAGGATTGATTTGTAGCAATGACATGATCGGCCAGCCACAGCGATAGCTTTTCAAACCATACAAGCGCTTTGTGGACTAGCGGATTGCCACTGCCACCGAAACGAGCAAAATACATTTCCGGAGCCAGATCGTGATGGTCATACACAAAACGTTTGCCAAGCAGCTTGTACCAAATGACAATAAGCACAAAGGTGTCTGGTGGATTGTGCGTGTGAATGATATTAAAACCGTGACGCAAAAACACAAATAACGAGATAAAAAACGTGGCAATCATCGAGTAACCGTACTCCCACATATAGCCCAAAAAACCATTTGCTTCTGGCGGGGCCGGGAAACGATAGACCCTGACTTTGTCACACACTTTATACCACGGCTGTCCCGATTCCTTGGGAGAAATGACCGTCACCTCGTAGCCAGCAGCCGTTAGCGATGTTGCCTCTCGACGCACTCGACTATCTTTTGGATAAGGATTATTCTCCAGCAGCATCAACACCCGGGGCTGATTTGTCGTTTTCATAGTTCTCTCTCTCTCTCTGTTTTTCCTGCTCAACCCGGATCACTGGATCTGCGACCTCCTTACTGAGGTGTGATGAGTCAATAAAGCAACGATGCCAAAGCTCTATGCTGACCAACCCCCATAAAAGGTTACTGTGGTCGGCAAACCCCGACTCGTATTCACCAAGCATCTTTTCTACATAGTCAAGATCAAATAGGCCGCGCCTTTTTATTGCTGCCGGAGATAGCAAGTCGCGCACAAATGGGCGTGCCTCGTTTCTTAACCACCTGGTAATTGGAATAGGAAATCCCTGTTTCTTTCGATCGATGATTTCTGCCGGCAACAAGGTCCGACTCGATTTTTTCAGCAAGTACTTGCGAGTTAGGTGTCTTAATTTGAGATTAGGCGGAAGTGAGGCTGCAAACTCGACAAGTTTGTGGTCTAAAATTGGAACGCGTGCTTCCAGCGAGTTAGCCATGCTTAGTTTATCACCTCGAAGCAATAGATAATCGGGCAACCACAGCTTGGTGTCAACGTAGAGCATACGATTCAAAGGCTCAATAGCATTGGTACGGGCCAATTGTTGAGCAAACACATGATTTGTAGCCATGTCATCGAGTTTCAAATTGCCTGACAACACGGCTCTTTTTCTATCGTAATTGAATAGCGGAAACCAGTTGGTAAAGCGGCTCGTTTCGTCGGGCTGGCAAAGCGCATATAGCGCAATCTTGGCACGGCGCAAACCAGGGAGACGCTCACTTGCCGCCAGGGCAAGCGACCTGATTGGCCTGGGGATATATCGAAACATAGGCGACAACCGCTCGCCAGCATAACGCGCATATCCGGCAAACAATTCATCACCACCTTCGCCCGTTAAAACCATCTTGACGTGCTGCGAGGCCAGCTTGGAAACCATATAGGTCGCCACCGTTGCCTGATCTGCTATTGGCTGATCCAAATGCCAGGCAACCTTTTCTGCCAGATCGATGAAATCTTGCGAGGTAATAAGAATCTCGTGGTGGTCCGTCTGATATTGTTGAGCCACAAGCCGGGCATACGGAAGTTCGTCAGCCTCTGCACCGTCCGTGTCGAAACCCACCGAAAAGGTCTTGACCGGCTCATCCAGGAATTGGCTCATAAGCGCCACCACGGTGCTCGAGTCGATGCCGCCGCTGAGAAAGGCCCCAAAAGGTACGTCACTTCGCAAACGCAGCTTGACCGATTCTCGTAGTAGCGCCTCAAGTTGTTCGGCATAAACTTCTTCTCTCTGGTGACCGTTTTGGTTGTTAGTGAAAGATAAATCCCAGTATTGGCGGACCATCACGCCATTTGAGTCACAGGTTAAGGTATGACCTGGAGGAAGTGACAGAATATCGGTAAACATGGTTTGGGGAGCAGGTACATACTTTAGCGACAAAAAGTTGCCCAATGCCTCCAGATTTAGGCGGGCCTGAACCTCGGGATGCTGCAAAATGGACTTTATCTCTGAACCAAACACCAGGCGTTTGCCCACCTGGGTGTAGTAAAGCGGCTTAATCCCAAGTCGGTCTCGAGCGATAAAGAGTTGGCGGCGGCGCTTGTCCCATACGGCAAAGGCAAACATACCCCGTAGATGATGAACACAATCCTCACCCAATTCCTCGTACAGGTGAACAATGACTTCCGTATCGCTGGCCGTGGTAAAGGTATGCCCACGCCTTTGAAGCTGCCTGGTGAGTTCACGGTAGTTGTAAATTTCGCCGTTGAAAACAATCACTATGCTGCCGTCCTCGTTATAGATCGGCTGCTTGCCGCCTGCCAAATCAATGATGCTGAGGCGACGCATGCCCAGACCGATGCCATCTATTACAAAGAAACCGTCGTCGTCCGGCCCCCGATGGGTGATAACGTCGTTCATCTGCCCAAGAATTGGCCAGATTTCAGTTGTCGACAGAGCTGGGTCAATTATGCCAACGATGCCACACATGTTGTCCTCTTTCAAAAAGTTCTAATCTAGTTTCGAGACCGTTTTTCCAGGACATCCGTATAGATCCTGATCAGTCGTTGGGCCACACTTTCCAGGTCCAATTCCTTGCGCTTCAGGACTGATCTCCCGTTCACATCCTGGCCGTTGGTCAGTGTGCCAACCAGAGCTTGCGCCAGCAATTCAACGTCACGAGGGCACACCATATAGCCCATCACGCCATCCAAGAGTTCGGACACGTCGCCGACCGGTACAGATACAACGGACAGATTACAGGCCAGCGCTTCCTTGACCACATTCGGTGAACCTTCTATGTAGGAAGTCATCATCATAACATCACTGCCGTTCATGTAAAATGGGACCTGATCGGGTGGCACTTGCTTCAGTGCGATCAACTCGAGTGGATCCTTGATTTCCTCGGCAGCGCGTTTTACAACTGCCTGGGCCAGGGAGAACTGCTTGCGGGGGTTATCAGGATCACCAGGAAAGAGAACATAACGCTTCCCTTCGGGCCACCCTAGCCGTAATCTGGCCTCCTGTGAATCTATAGGCCGAAAGGTTTGCATATCCACACCATTAGGGACAACGTGGGCTCGAACCGGCTTGACCTGCTCTGCCATTTCAGCCGACTTGACAATCACAGCATCTACGGTGCGGGCAAACCAGCGATCGATTTGGACAACCAGTTTGCTGAGCGGGTCAACGCGCCCCTGCTCGTTAGGTGTACCCAACAAATCATCCCCCATGAACGAAACAACCACTGGTTTGTGCGTTTGGCTACGAGCCAGCCAACCACAATACCCATAGTGGGCGTGAACAAGATCAACTGAGGCAACGCGAGCATGCAAAGCGGGCAATGTCTGAAGATACTTGAATTTCGGCATACCTTTTACTTCCAACACATCTACCTGGACACCGAGATCCCGTAGAGACTTGATTTGACGTGCCAGTGGGGCCATCGTATTGGGATTATCAAGAGCTGGCAGCGGAATGGTAACCATCAAGACGCGCACAAGACACCCCTTCCTCCGAAGAAAAGAAATCTGGGACAAACCATCAGTTTGTCCGTAGCAGCGGTAAACAAGCTGACGCATGTCGATTCATCAAGGCCTCGTCCTAAAAAGCTCATTATTACACCACACCCTCTAGATGTAAAAGGTGATACAAGATCATTGTCAAATACCGGGGATAAGAGCGCTGGTCAGTCAAGAGATGATAATCCCGTTGTGAATGAATGAAACCACCATCGGGTCTCTGCAATCTCAACACACAAGCCCGAGCTTGAGTTGTCAGGTCATCATACCCTGTGAGGCCAAGTTGAGTGGCTTTGCTAAAGGCCGCACCGAGCGCTGCCGTGTGATAGGTCACGGTTCGATATCGGTTATGACAATCGTAGAAAGCATACCCTGCTTCGGCCAAACCCTGACTCAAAAAATCCAGTAACTTGGTAATAATCGCCAGGACAATCTCATCACCCGTAATCTCATAGTATCTGATCAGATTGAGACACTCAAACGCGTTGTACTGGTAGCATTGGAAATGTGACTTGGTTTGCTCCTGACTGGTGCTCTTGACGGCATAAGGAAATTCCCCAGTTGGCTTTTGTACCCGTCGAATAAAGTTCAGTAGGCCGACACTTGGTTTCATAAAACTTTTGTCTTGAGTTAGGCTGGCCAGCTCTGCAACGAAACGCAAAACCGTAATAGAGTTATTAGGAACACGGCTGTTTCCTGACCCAGCGAAATAATTGATGGCTAGTTCATCACCTACTGCTTGAAATCCCGTCACTCCGATCAGATATTTGTGCCAATCTAGAGCACTTTTTAGGAAGGTTTGATCAGTTGAGTGCCGATAGGCTTCCAATAAGCCAAGCGCGCCCCAGGTGCCCTCGTTAGTGGCTACTCTGCCCTTCCACTCCGGGTTGGGATAATCCCAAGCCCCATCATCGCGCTGCTGGCTCAACATATAGTCCGAGCAGCATAGAGCAACGTCTCGGTATGCTGTCTTGTTCGTCCGGACAAACAGTGCCCAGTTGCTCAAGACCCAATAGCCCTGGGCTTGCAAATAGTAGTAACTATCCTTCCAATGCACATGACGCAGATAGCTTTTAATAAAGCGCCCAATTCGATAATTGAAACGGATCCCTGGGTCGGGACCAATCAAAGCTTGGCCGTTCCAATGTTTGGCGACGATATACTGATAAAGATTGATTGCTGTCTCAATGTATTGAGTCACTGTGTGCTTAACTTCCTTCCTAACTCACAACCATCCGAAACATGACAACCGCGTTAGCTATGCTGACGCTCAATGCTGCTGAATCGGGAAATCTGCTCATCCAATTGTATCCACCTCGATGGGATAACTATCTATCTCTAATGGTTTTAGCAAAAAGCCCCTGATACTGCCATCAACAATAAGGAGGCGTTCCAACAAGCTGGCAATCGTTCGATAGAGGCTACGCTTTCGGATCGCATCCCCGATGATCACGCAGGCCAGCAGCAAAGACCACAGGCCAAACCAAGCCTTTTGCCCGGATTTGATGGACCACAAAAGACTAATCAGACCTGCGCCCAGTCCCAAGGCGGGCACAAGACCGTAGCCTCGTTCTTTCAAGTAGGGCCAGAACAGGTCGCTACCCAGGTGATAACGCAGATTTTGGCCGGCACCCAGATATAATCTCCGACGCCAACGCGCCACCAAAGTGGTCCATTTTTCAGCAGGATCTGAGTAATGATAAACGATTGGATACTGAAGCCGAGCAATGTGGTACCCTGCATGGCGGATGCGAATGCATAGGTCAGGCTCTTCATCAGAATAGAGATAGGGATTAAATGTGCCCACTTGTTCCAACACTGACCGTCTATACATTGCAACGCCACCACCGTAGGGTATATTGGTGATTGTGTTTGCATCCCCGGTTGCTAGAGGTAGTTTGTCTTCGGGCCCTGCTGCTTTTGGCAGGTCAACAACCTGCCCGGTTATGGCAGCGATATCAGGTCTATCTGATAGGATCTGTAGCGCTTTCTCTAACCATCCAGGCTGTAGCTCCATATCACTGTCCAAGAAAAGGATCAACTCGCCCTGGGTGTGCTTGTAACCTATGTACCGTCCAGCAGCCGGGGTAAGGCGTTGCTCTGCCCGCAAACGCAAAACGCTGATCGGGTAGCAGCTAGCCTTTTCAACGGTCTCATCAGTCGATGCTGAGTCAACCAAGACCACCTCGCTGGATGACACGCCTTCAGTTCCCACCAAAACAGATTCAATGAGGCGGTCCATATTCCAAGCTTGATTTTTGCTGATCAAAACTATCGATAATTTAGTCATCTACAACCTTACTTGGACCACACAAAAAGATATCTGGCCTTGAGTTGATGGACCCCCCCAACGGACCAAGCCATCAACACGAACAGGACAGCAAAATATATTGCGCCCGCGAGCACAATTGTCGAAAAAAGATTGTCGCTTGATCCCAAGGCCAGATAAATTGCCATAATTGCACTTGCAAGCGCCGGCTTCCAAACCAGATTGCCCACTGCTATCTTGGAGAACATTCGTGAAACCGGCACATAGTGCTGGACAAAGTCCACCACTCGAGCAAGCAAACTTGTCAAGGCCGCACCCATCAAGCCATACTGGCTAATCAGGATAGGCCCCAAAATCACAGTGGTTAACAAATCTATCGCCAGGATACGCAGCGTCTTTTTCTCTTGCAAGCTTGCCAACAGTACGCGACCAAGAACTTGGGTAAATACTCTTAGCACCAGCACTCCCACCAGGATGCGCAATGCACCGGCAGCCAGTGAAAAATCCTGGTTGCCATAAAGGAACAATAGGATCGCGTCGGCTAAAAAGAACAAAACAACTGCTACAGGCAAGACCATAGCTAGCAACAACTCGAGCAGGCGTTCAGAGAGTCGTCTCAAGCTTTGATAGCTTGGTTCGTAACTGCGGCACATCCTTGGAAAGACGCTGATCATGATGCTCTGAAATACGAGCGATATTGGAACCAGTAACTGGCTTGCGGCGCTTAGAAGGCCGACCTCGAGCTCACTGGCCAGTTTCGACAGTAATATGATATTAAAGCTTGACATAATCGCCATAAGCCCGTCTATTCCAAGAAAAGTGACCGTTGATTTGAGCATTTTCACGCAAAAGGAAACATCAACTTTGATCTGCGGCCTGGTAATGTGTCGCAACATCAGCCACCATTTGACACCCAACACTGCCGTATGGCAGAAGAAAAGCAAGATGACAAGCAAGTGCAGACTGTGGCTTTGTAATAAAAGCAAGAATCCCAAGCCGATCTTGAAGACGTTCACTATCACATTGGCGTAGGTAATATACTGCATCTGCTCCCAAGCCTCAAATAAGGCATCACATATCATTGATAACGCATAAGGAAACAGACCCAATGATAACCATAGAATAACCAAAGTTGTAGCTGGAGAATAATTCATCACTTGCGTGAGCAATACGAGAAGCAGTACAGATCCCACTGACAGCAAAACGGTGACGGCACTGCCATTAACAAGATATAGATCCGTATCCTGCTTTTCCCTGGCGATTTGCCTGGTAACTAGAGTTTTCATACCACCTATAGCCAACAACTGGAAAGTCTGAAAGAATGTCAGCCCCAGCGACAACTGCCCATATTCAAAAACACCCAGATAACGAGCGACCAAGAGATAGAGAAAAAACGTTGCAGCTCGGTTGGTTACATCGCTAGCCAGCACAGAGATCGCATTACCAACCACTTTTTGCAGATTATGTTTTGCTGATATAGACGGCCAGAGTTGGTTTGTAGGTGCTTGATCCATATCTAACTTGCCCTTTCCGTTCTCGATGGTGTTCGAGCTTTTTGGGCTGCTGCGCCATCAAGAGATGTGTTTTCCTGGCAAATACAAAACATTGCGGTAACCAAGCCAGCATTAAGCCACAATGCCTGTACTGGCCCACGGCCGTTGAATAGATCAAAGAGCATATGAACCATATGTCCTACAATGGCAACGGTAAAGCCCAACGCCAACGGCGACAAAAGACGGTCTCGACTCAACCAGCATTTCCAGCCATGATAAATGGTCACCGCCAGAAAGGCCAGATACGCTATAATTGCGGCAGTCCCCGTCTCAGCCCAGATAAGCATAAAGTTGTTGTGGACTGCATAAGGCCAAAAAGCGACAACATCCAATTGGGCGTACTCGAACATTCTTACCGTAAAATTATTTATTCCTACACCAAGAATTGGGTTATTTACGATCACCCGGTAAGCAATGATCAGCAACGGGACCCTGGAGTCTGCTGACCCAGAATCACCTCCCAATAACCGACCGATAATCACATCTTGAAAGATAAAGATCAACAGTAACGCCACAACTCCGGCCACCAGCGGGCCAGAGAGCGATAACCACCCTCGTCGCCAGGCAAAGAAGCAAAGCACTGCTACCGATAAGCTAAAGGCAAGCCAGCCCCCTCGGGACAGTGTGAGCACTAGCGCGATGACGCCCAGGCCAAAAGCCACGATGGCCAGCAATTTATGCAACGAATCAAGTCGCGTCAGAACGATGCTCAAAGCTGGCGCCAGCATCAGACTCAAGTATGCAGCCGCGCCGTTTGGCCCACCGACTGTTCCGCCAACTCGAGATCCACCGTCAATGCGGGCCGTGATGACGCCACCGATTTCTATCGAGTGCCCTATAATTCGCAGGCCGCTCATAATCAAGCCTTCCAGGGCCAGCCCGATCAACAGCATGGTAAAGATGAAAACGATTTCTTTACTCGTACGAACCGTACCGACAACATAGATATACAGCAGAAACATCTGGACCAGTAGGAAAATCCCAAAAATGGACAGTTGAACATCTTTGGCAGCTATGACTGAAAGGACAGCCAAGGTCATATAAGAAGCCAGTGGAAAAACCAGCCGAAACAGAGAGCGAGCTCGTGCTTCACGCGGTTTGGCCAAAAGCTCAGCCAGCCACAACATGTACAGGACGGCCAAGGACAGGGTCGTTACCGAAACAATCAGGCCAGGGACAGCGCCGCCAAGCGCGCTTTCTCTGTAGGCGAAAAAACTGTCCAGTTGGAACGGGATGTCCAGGAGAATGACAGCCAAGAGTAACTTTTTCACCTGCCCGAAAACCATAGCGACAAAGGGTGCTAATACAACTGGTATGGAGAGCATCGCCCATTTTGAAGGGAGCGACCAGACCACAAGTGAGTAGACGCCCAGGAAAAGACCTACCAGGCCAGCGGCCCCCCACTGTAAGATGGGATCCCATCGCGCTGGCCCCCTCAAGCCGCGCACAACATCTGTTAGCTTCCACCTTGGTTTTCGGAGCCGATTTTCTTGCCAAAAGGTCATGTTGCCAGTTATCCATCTGTGCTTATGCGTAAACCGCCAGTTCAGGTTCGGGATTGTATTGGTCGGCGACCTGTTTGATGGCCTCAACCACGTGATCTATAAATTCTGGTGTCAGCTCGGGATACATCGGCAAGGACACAACCTGCTCGGCGTACCGTTCGGAAACGGGAAAATCTCCCTTCCGGTAACCCAGTTCCTGATAAGCCGGCTGCAAATGAACAGGGATAGGATAGTGGATGCCTGTGGCGATACCCTGCTCGTGCAAATAGTCTCTCAATGCCTCCCGGTTGTCGGTCCGAACCACGTACAGGTGATACACAGACTCGGCATAGTCTGCCTCCAGAGGGAGGACCAATGGAGTGGAAGCCAAAAGTTGATCGTATTGCCCGGCATGTTGTCGTCGAGCGTCGTTCCAGTCGTCCAGATACCTCAGCTTTACGCGCAAGACGGCTGCTTGCAGGGTGTCAAGACGGCGGTTAAACCCGCGCACGAGATGGTTATACTTTTCCCGTTGCCCATAATTACGTAGCATTCGCACCCTTTGGGCCACCTGCTCGTCGCCGGTGACAATGATTCCCCCATCGCCATAAGCCCCCAGGTTCTTGGCAGGATAAAAGCTAAAGGCGGCGGCGTGCCCTATGGATCCGACGCGCCGCCCTTTGTATCGAGCGCCATGGGCTTGACATGTGTCTTCAATCACCTTCAACCCGTGTTTTTGAGCGATCTCTATAATTGGGTCCATATCGGCGGGCTGTCCGTAGAGGTGCACCGGGATGATGGCTTTTGTGCGGGGAGTGATCGCCCCTTCCAGCTTGGAGACGTCAATGGTGTATGTCTGCGGGTCTGCATCCACCAATACTGGCGTAGCCCCGGCATAAGAAATGGCCAGGACGGTGGCAATAAAGGTGTTAGCCACGGTGATGACCTCGTCGCCCGGGCCAATATCATAAGCCCTTAGAATCAACTCCAGGGCCGAGGTGCCGGTATCTACGCCAATGGCATGCTCCGCCTCGCAAAACGCCGCAAACTCTTTTTCAAAGAGGTCAACATCCTGACCCAAGATAAAGTTTGTGCTGCGCAACACGCTTGCCATTGCTTCACCAACTTGTTCTTCAATGGTGGCGTACTGGGCCGCCAGATCAACAAAAGGTACCTGCAAAACTTTATTCATCGTATTCTCCTATCTTACTTGAACGGGGGCCCCGTTCTGTGCTAGTGAACGGTCAATGGCTTCCATGACCTGTACGACTTCTAAACCTGATTGGCCATCGGTCAGTGGGTGTTTATTTTGGGTGAAACACTCTATGAAATGGAGACATTGACTCTTCAACGGTTCACTGGCCTCAATCCTCGGGCTGATGATGTCACCATCATGTATCCGGAAGCGAAATTCGCCGTAGCTGGGCGCTTCAATTTCCTCAGAGGCAATGCCTTTTTCGAAAATTCGCACTTGTTCTATGTTTTTGACGTCGTCAAACACAATCCGCATGTCATTGCTGACAACAACCACCTCGCGCACCTTGTTTGGATCGGCCCAACTTACGTGAATGTGGCCGACAACGCTATCTTGATAGCCAAGCGAAATAAAGCCTACGTCTTCACGATGGTTCCGTAGTACTTTACTCCCAATCGCGCTGA
Organism: Anaerolineales bacterium; assembly: GCA_004377365.1. Classification (GTDB taxonomy): domain Bacteria; phylum Chloroflexota; class Anaerolineae; order E26-bin7; family E26-bin7; genus E26-bin7. Next base: position 19,726 of record SOHZ01000382.1, read on the forward strand.
CCCAACTCGGCGTGCTGTCTAGCAGATAGTTAAAGATAGACACGTCGTGAGGGGCTAGATCCCACAGCGCATTTACGTCGTGACGGATAGGGCCAAGATTGGTCCGACGGGAGTAGAGATAATAGACGCGGGTTCCCTCATCCTGATTGAGACAGTCTTTGACTTTTCTTACTCCGGCGTTGTAGAGAAAAACGTGACCAACCATCAAAGTCAACCCTTTGGCCTCGGCCAAGTTAACCAGGTCTTTGGCATTAGCCGCCTTGATGGTTATCGGTTTTTCAACCAATACGTGTTTTCCTGCTGTTAAACAAGCGTGGGCAACTTCATAATGCGTCGTCGCTGGCGTGGCGACGACGACTGCGTCGATGTCATCTCGACTCAAAACCTCCGCCACATCCGTCGTCAAGGCTACGCCTGGAAATCGCCGCCCAACTTCTTGCAAACGTTCTGGATTTTGATCGCATGCAGCTACCACTTGCGTCTGAGAGAGTTCGTTAAACACACGAACATAGTTGATGCCCCAGTAGCCACAGCCGATAATGGCAATACCTGATTGATTATTCATAAAAACTCCTCCTTGTATCCTGTTTTTCGCACCTTCTCGTTCTCAATTGCTCAAAGCCCCGTCTCGGGGCGTCCCTGATGGTACAACGCTGGTCAAAGCCGCCCCGGGACGGGGCTCAGAGCGCATAAAAGCGGTGCGAACATTGGCCAGCCGCAACTGCGAAAAATAGGATGTATCTGAATATTTTTAATAATATGTGAGCTAGTTGCCTACCCAGCACCGCCCCCGGCCAAAACCGCCGGGACGGTGAGGAACAAAATCTTGATATCTGACAGTAGTGATGAGTTACGAACATAATCGATATCCGTGTCAATCATCTCTTCGAATGTTGACTCACCCCGCCCTTTTACTTGCCAGAGGCCAGTGATACCAGGTAAAGCAGCCAGTCGCTCGTAATGCGGCTTGTCATACTCGGCCACCTCGTAGGTGGGAACCGGACGCGGGCCAACCAGACTCATCTCTCCCTTTAACACGTTAAACAGTTGCGGCAGTTCGTCCAAACTGGTCTTGCGCAATATCTTGCCCACCCGGGTTATCCGAGGGTCATTCTTTAGCTTGAACTTGGCATCGGTTGCGTCTGACGTATCCAGAGTTCCCTCAACAAAGGCCTTGATGTGCGCTTTATGGATGAATTGGTCTGTGTCCGCGAACATTGAGCGAAATTTATAGAAATCAAAGTTTTGGATTTCCCAGACAATTCGACCATCCCTGGACCGCCGCCTGGCTCCAACTCTTTTCTGGACAAACACCGCAGGGCCAGGCGAGTCCAGCTTTACCAAGATCCCGATAAAGGCCATCAGAGGTAACAAAAAGACAAGCAGCAGCGTTGCAGAAACTATCTCTGTGATCCGCTTAGTATAATAGTACAGCGGGCTATCTTTACCTCCATCAAGGATCTCTATGGTTTGCCTGGACCATTGCCAGATGGCATCTTGCTCGAGGCCCCCTTCTGAGGCCAAATCTTTGTCGTTCGGCAAATACAATCGCTTTTGATATTTTGATCGGTCGTGATAAACTAGTTCATTGTACACTTTGAATCAACTCCTTATGTCATAGTTGAGTAGCTTGAAAATAATAGTTGTACCGTTTGCTCCGTTTCGTTCGATTGACAGCAACGCCGATTAAATTGGCCCGGCTGAGCGTTAGTTGCCGCAGAACGGTTTGTAGATCTCCCCACCGTACCCGGTCGCGTTCCACAACTAGCAGCGTGCCGTCAACGCCGGGTGCTATCACTGCCGCGTCGATGACGGGCAAGAGAGCTGGTGCATCTAGCAAGACTTTATCAAATTGGTGTGCCAGCCTTGCCAGTAAATCCGACATCTCTGGCGAGCCAAGTAAATCGGTCGGGTTGTGTGGCAGCGGTCCGCTGGTCAACACCTGGACTCTAGGTATCTCACTCTGCTGCATAGAGTCCTCCAGTGTTGCTTCTCCTGTAAGAATACTGCTCAACCCCACATCATTAGGTAGATCAAAGACTTGATGAAGGCTTGGCCGACGCAAGTCACAATCCACCACAATGACCTTGTTCCTTGATTGGGCCATAACCAGAGCCAGATTGGCGACAATAGTTGATTTACCCTCGTCGGGCTTGGTGCTCGTCACCAGGAGCGTCCGCAGTGGCCGTCCATAATCAGGGATAAAGAGGTTAGTTTGCAGACGGCGGAATGCGTCTCCATAGGGTGAGTTGCCATTTAGGGTTATCACCGGCTGTCTTTGTTTAACTTTTGGGATCTGGGCCAAAACTTTGGCCTTGGTGACGGTTTCTATCTGCTCTAGGGAATACAAGGTGGTATCCAGATTCTCAAACAAGAAAGCCAAGCCCAGCCCTCCAGCCAGACCAACCATCGTCCCCAACGCAATGTTCAGCATTTTGCGCGGCGAGGAAGGAGAGCGAGGTGGAACAGCCTGGTCAATGAGCGTAATGGTGAAATTCCGCCCGGTCTTCGTTCGTTTCATACTGTCTATGAAAAGCTCTGCCAGAATGTTGGCGGACTCGGCCGCCAGTCCTGGATCTTGATTCTCAACCACGATCAGCATCAACTCACTACCGGCGGGAAATTCCACATCAATTTGGGGCGCTGCATCTATCCCTAATCGCTGTTTCAGTTTTGCCAATATGGGGCCACTGCTGATGATCGAGGGAAACGTGTTCATAAGCCGTTCCGTATACAAAATATCTCCGTAGCTGACAGTGTCGCTATTGACCGATACCCGCAAAGTTGCCGATGCTGTATACGTCGGCGTTATCATCAGCGTGCCGCCAACAGCAACCATCATCGTCACCATAAAAGTGACAGCAATTATCCACTTTCGCCGCCACAGGATAGTCAAGTAAGTCCTAATCTCCATCAAGCTCAATCTCCATCTGTATCCTGGAAGCTAGTACGTAAGGCGCGCTCTATCACCCGGACCAGGTCCTCCATCTTGGAAACCTGGACCTGGCGCCCGCTCAGGACCGTGATCACATTCCGGCTCGCGTCCAGCTCCACCAGCGGCAGGCCGTGGCTCAGTAGCATCTGCGTCTGGCCCGCGTGGTTGTCGCTCCGTTCCACGATGACCACATCGGGCGATAGGGCCATAATGCGGGCCTCGGCACCGGGGAGATGGGGGTTGAGGCGTACCACCTCCATGCCCGGCAGTTTGGCCAGGCCGGCCTCAATGGCCATCAGAAAGACCGATGTACCGCAAATAACAACGCGTCGGATAGGATTCACCATAACTCCTCTTGAGTCCTTCCTTGCCTGCAGGATACCGCCGGCGAGATGAACGCAACTGTGCGCCAGCAACTCTCCCCTATCATACCAAAAAAGGAGGTGGTTTGTCTACTAGGCGTCGTATAGTTTTAGTATAGTCTTTATCCCTATCCGGATCCTATACTCAGTAGATCCAAAAATGCTCCGAGGGGATTGCCAAATCCCCGGTTCTGGCCTGGATCTGGCGATCCAGGCCGAGCAAAATTGGATTTACTGATACTCGGCGGCCAGGCAAAGAAAAAGCCCCGCAGCTTGTCCTCCTTTATGGAGGGCGTGCTGCGG
>SOHZ01000106.1 GCA_004377365.1 Anaerolineales bacterium
GATCCATTCAGGGAGAGTCGAGCCTGACAGTTCTGCAACACCAGCTAGAAACAGAATCCAGGCACTAAACGTCCCTAGAATCCAGAAGAAACAACCCCAAAAGTCCTTTGGAGGGAAGAAATTTCCTACCACGGCCAAGAACGCAACTGGCGGAATAGCCAGGATTGCGGCTCCCTTAAATACGATCTTGAAGAAATGCCATCGCTTATACATGATCAATTAGAGGTGATTCGGGTTGGTTTCGTCACGGAGGCGAATGTGGCTTCCCCGTTGCCGGACAACGCGATAGCCAATACGCTCCAAAGCTCTGACCACCTGACGCCCTGACACTACCGGCAATTTGGGACTCATAAGGCTACCGCCACGCTGCTAACCAGGGTTCTGGACACATCAGGGATAGGCTTATTCTGGGCCTGCATGTCCTCCAGGCACAGTAGAATGGCCTCCTTGATGTTATCCAGCGCCTCGTCAACAGTGTCGCCCTGGGTATAGCAACCGGGCAGGGAGGGGCAGGAAACCACATAGCCCCCTGTCTCCTTATCAGGTTCGAGAAGGACTTTAAAGTCGTAGACTTTCACCGGGCACCTCCTAAGCTATTTGCTTTGCGGATGCTTTAATCTCAATTATACCACACTGAACTTTGAGAGACAAACAGAGACCTCCGAGGTTTCTGAAACCTCGGAGGTCTGAACGGTTACCAGCGCCCTATTCACGCCAGAATTCAACCACGGCCACCCCGGCCCCGCGCATCGAGACCCGCACACTGACACCCAGGCCCTGAGGGATCACGGTCAGGGTCCCCACGGGCATGGGAGCGAACTCGCAGAAGTAGGGCCCGTACTCAGTCTTGGTGCCCGTCCAGTTGGTGGTACTCCAGCCATTGGCCGTGACGGTCACCGGCAGCCCGATCAACCCGTCCGCGGAAACCCGTAGCACAACCGGGCCGCCTGCCCCCTGATAGGTCGTGTTGCTGGTCACCCGGCCCACCCAGCGCTCTTGTGGCGTGGGGGTAGGGGTGGACGTGGCTGTAGCCGTCGGCGTGCCAGTGGGGGTGAAAGTCGCCGTTGGTGAGAGAGTAGGCTGTGGCGTGCCCGTGGCAGTGGTGGTAGGCGTCGGCGTGCTGGTAGGAGTAGCGGTTGCCGTTGGTGAGAAGGTGGGCTGTGGTGTGCCGGTGGCAGTGGAGGTGGCCGTCGGCGTGGGCAGCGTAGGGCTGGGGAGGACAGTAGGTGTTGCCGTCGCTGTTGGCGTCGGCGTGGACACCGGGCGCTGGGCGAACCGGACCACGGCTACACCCGGCCCACGCATCGAGACCCGTACACTGACGCCCAGACCCTGGGGGATCACGGTCAGGGTCCCCATGGGCATGGGAGCGAACTCGCAGAAGTAGGGCCCATACTCGGTCTTGGTGCCCGTCCAGTTGGTGGTGCTCCAGCCATTGGCCGTGACGGTCACTGGCAAACCCCACAGCCCGTCCACCGAAACGCGCAGCACAATAAGGCCACTGCCACCGGGCTGGGTGGTGTTATATTCCACCCGACCCATCCAGGCCGTCTCCGGCGTCGGACAGGGCGTGGCGGTTGGGGTAGGCTCAATTGTCGGCTCGCCAGTGGGCGTAGGGGTGGCTGTCGGGCTGGCGGTAGGGGTCGGGGTAGGTTCCCCTGGCCGCTCAGCGAACCTGACCACGGCCACACCAGGGCCCCACAGCGGGACCTGGACGCTCACGCCCAGTCCTTCGGGGACGACGGTAAAGGTCTCTGTGGGAAGAGGCGCAAATTCGCAGAAGTAGGGTCCGTACTCGGTCTTAGTGCCCGTCCAGTTGGTGGTGCTCCACCCGCCTGACGCGCGGATGGTCACCGGCAAACCTACCAATCCCTCCACCGAGACCCGCAGCACGATGGGACCTCCACCGGACGGGCTGGTGGTATTGCTCTCCACCCAACCTATCCAGCGCGTGGGCGGCGGAGGCGTGGGGGTTGAGGTCGGAGTGGGGGACGGCCCCGTGTATTGGTAGGCGGCGATGACCTCGCCGGCCGCATCGGCGTAGACCAGGGAAAGGTCGTCTAGGGTCAGACCGCCCACAGCCACCGGAGCCGAGCGGTAGGGTTGGGCCGGGGTCAGGTAGGGGATGACCTCGTGGAAGAGCAGCCCACCATCAGAGCGGCGGCGCAGGGTGACCTGACTGGCGCTGTGAGGGGCGGTAGCGGCCACGCCAATGGTGGTCTGCCCGCCTTCCACCTCCAGGTTGAGGGCCGCCTCGCGGTTGGCGTAGACAAAGCCGCCGATGTCCTTCACCGGATACCAGAACTCGCTCCAATGGATGCTCTCTCTTGGTCCCAGAAAGGCGCTGTCGGCGAAGGTGGGAGCCACCCCGCCGTGTAACTCGACATAAGATGAATCGCCGTCGGTCCACAACTCTGGATCCAGGGCCTCGCTGCCGTGGCCGAAGCCGAAAGCCTTGGCCCCCTGGGCTATCGCGCTGGGATAGACCCGCACCATGCCTTCACCTACGCTGTGCTCGTAGAGCCCCATAAAGTCTTTTTGGGCGGCCGGTCGCTCGAAGAAGCCCAGATAGTGGGACCAGTGGCCGTAGATGCTCAGGTCAAGGCCGTTGTGGATGGGCCAGCTCATGGGCTGATCTTCGCCTGGCAGTTCCTCCCAGCGCTTGTCGCGGCTGTGCACCGTCACACGATCCACTGGCAGGACGAATTCCAGTTGACCCGACGGCTGGTTGGTGCCACCAGGGGCCAATATGGCGTTGGTCCAGTACTTGTAGTTGAGGGGGGAGCCCGTCGGATTCTCGATGTGAGGTCTGACGGCGAAATAGCTCTTGCCACTGGGCAGATAGACGTCAACGCTGGCCCGCAGGCGGTCGTCGGCGGTGCTGTCTTGAACCGTCACCGTCACCCCGTCGCTGGCAGTGACAGTGGTGTATGTCCAGGGCATGGCCGTCTCGTAGCCGTGCTCTTCCACCGGCAGGCCCCACTCCATGCCCCCGGCAGCCAGCCACCAGCCCTGCTCCGGCGGCCCCCAACGGGTGGGCTTCAGGACGGGATTCTGGTAGAATTGGTTGTGGCCGGTCGGTTTGAAGACGCACTGGTAGATGCGTCCTCCCAGTTCTGGCAACACGGTCAGCCGCAGGTACTCGTTTTCCATGACCAGGGCGGTGAAGGTCCGCTCGGTGAGCGTCTTAGGTGCGCCGGCGTAAGCCCCCCAATCCAACCGCTTGAAGGTCACGTTGTAGGTGCTGTTGTATTCGTCCTGCAAATAGTCTTCGTAAGGATAGGAGGGGATGGTGAGGCTGGAAACGGTCAGGGTGGCGGGCAGAGGCGTCGGCGTGGGGGTCAGGCCGCCGGTGACGTTGATGGTATGCTCGTACGCGGTCTGGTTCAAAGCCCGGTCGTAGGCGATGGCCTTCAGGGTGTGGGGGCCGTTGCTGTATTGGCTGGTGTCCAGCGCCAGCCGGTAGGGGGCATCGGCCGCCAGGCCCAGGTAGGCATCGTTCAGGTAGAACTCGATCCTGGCCAAGCCGGCGTTGTCGCTGGCTGTGGCCTGGATGTTCACCAGGCCGGACACGGTCTCGCCCTCCGAGGGATAGGTGATCTGAATTGTCGGTGGTTCACTCTCGGCGCGTTCAACGGAAGGGTCGCCATAGGGTACGGGGAAATCCTGGCGCACCTCGGCCACCGGGCGGCCCAGGACGCGAATGTGGCTCACGTCCATGGTGCCCAGACCGGCCTGTTGGGCCAGGGGCAGGTAGCTGATGGAAGCCGGGTCGTAGCTGATGACCAGAGCCCCCACGGTATCTACGGCCACGGGGTCGCGGCCAGCCATGATGAGTTTCATGGGTGGGTCGGCCAGGTGATTCCCATTCGGGCCATCGGTCATCCCGCGCAGGCCATCCACCACCACAAAGTCCATAGGGCGGCACAGGTTGAGGTCCACGATGTGGCGGGGGAGATCTTTGGCACTATGGGAGAGCTCGGACTTTAGGACCGATTTGCCGGGGGCGTGGTAGATGTCGTTGGGGGCAATACCGATCATGTTCTTCAAGGACAGGGTCAGCCCGGAGAGGGAGTGGTTCTTCAGCACCGGCACGCCGATAAGGACGTCGGCGTTGGGGATCCAGTATTGGTTGCGGATCAACCCGTTGGACAGGGTGACCGAGGTGACGTAAGCCGGGTCTTTGGCGTCAGTGTCGTCGCCGCTGATGTTGAGGTCAATCAGGGGGGCGCTGGTGACGTCGTCCACCATGTCGTGGTTGCCGTCGTGCCCAGAAACGTGGAAGGCGGCTTTGGTAGGGAAGCGATCGTCCTTGCCGGACACATAGACCGCTGAGCCTTCGGCGATGAACACCTGGCCCGCCCCGGCCTCCTGGGCCAGCCTGACCACAGCGCGGGTCACGATGGGGTCGGTCACATGGCCGTACTCTGGAAGGGCGTCCCAGACCAGGTTGGGTTTGATGACCACCGTGTCGCCAGGTTCGATGACGTCCTCCAGCCCACCAGCCAGCGCCACCGCCTGACGTACCATGGCCTCCACTTCAGCGTCCGCTACGGTAGGGCTATCGCTCTGGACGATGGCCACTTCAGTGATGCCCTGGGTAGTCTCTCCTTGACTGGTGGCCCAGCCCTGGAGAGCACTGACGGCAAAGAGAAGCGCCAGGATGATGCTTAATAGGATGAGCCTTGGATACCTCTTTGTCATGGCCACCCTCCCTATTTGGGATCGTATGCATTCAGGTGGGGGAAGCCTTGCGAAGGTTACGAAAAACCTTCGCGTAACCGTTCAGGTGGAGGTCGAAAATGAGCCCAAGACCACCTCTGGGTTTGTCATTGCGAGCGAAGCGAAGCAATCCCCAAGGTGCGAGTGCTCTCAACGGTGGAGATTGCTTCGTCACTTCGTTCCTCGCAATGACACCTCCTGAACGCTTACACCTTTGCAAAGGTAGCTAAAAACTTTCTATAGCCCGTAGATGTCGCCGTACTTGGCTCTGACGTATTCCACGAAGGGGCGGGCACTCAGCTCGGAGCCAGTCACCCGCTTGACCAGCTCTGCCGGGGTGAACTTTTTGCCGTGGACGTGGATGCGTTCTTGGAGCCAGGTTCGGAGGGGGGCAAACTCGCCCCGCTCGATCTGGGCGGGGATCTCCGGGATCTCGGTCAGGGCCTGGTTGTAGAACTGCACTGACAGCAAGGTGCCCAGGGCATAGGTGGGGAAATATCCGATGGTGCCCATGGACCAGTGTATATCTTGCAACACGCCCTCGGCATCGTTGGCCGGGACGATGCCCAGGTAGTCTTTCATCTTTGCGTTCCACGCCTCGGGCAGATCAGAGAGTTTGACTTTCCCCTCCAGTATGTCGTTCTCGATCTCGAAGCGCAAGAAGATGTGCAAATTGTAGGTCACCTCGTCGGCTTCGACGCGGATCATGCTCGGCTCGACTTTGTTGATTGCCTTGTAGAACGTCTCCAGGTCCACCCCGTCGAGTTGTTGGGGGAAAAGCTCCTCGAGGTGAGGGAAATAAAAGGTCCAGAAGCCCCGGCTGCGCCCTACCAGGTTCTCCCACAAGCGGGACTGCGATTCATGGATCCCCATTGAGGCGCCGTCGCATAGAGGCGTGCGCTCCAAGGTGGGACTGAGGCCCTGCTCATACAGGGCATGCCCACCCTCGTGGATCGAGCCGAAAATGGCGGTTCTGAATTGGTTGCGATAGACACGGGTTGTGAGCCGCACGTCGTTGGGAGAAAACGAGGTGGTGAAGGGGTGAGCCGATTTGTCTTGCCGGCCACGCTCAAAGTCGAATCCCATCTGACGCAGCACATCTAGGCCAAAGGCCCACTGTTTCTCCTCATCGTAGTCGCGGAAGAGAATGGCATCGTCAACGGCATCCTTCTTCTCGGCAATGGCCCTCACCAGGGGCACCAGTTTTGCTTTCAACTCGTCGAAAACCTGGGCCACTTGAGCTGTCTTCATTTCTGGCTCAAACAGATCCAGCAGGGCATCGTAAATGCGGTCTTTATAGCCCAGTGCTTCGGCTATCTGGATGTTGAGGTCCACGATCTTTTCAAGGTGGGGTTGAAAGTGGGGGTAGTCAGATTCGGCTCGGGCTTGAACCCAGGCTTCATGGGCCAGAGCAGTCGCCTTGGCCATCTCGGCGACGAGCCAGCCCGGGATTTTCCGTTCCCGCTCGTAGTCGCGGGCCGTAGCGCGTATCAGGCTGGCCTCGTCAGAAGCGTAGTCGAGGTCCGCTACCTCTGCTTGGAGTTCTTCGAGCAGGCGACCGATCTCATCACTGACGAAGAGAGTGTGAGCTGTTTTCCGTAAAGTAGCCAGTTGCTCTGCTCTGGCGGCGGTGCCTCCTGGGGGCATGTAAGTCATCTGGTCCCATTCCAGGACATTTGCTGCCGCATTAAAGTCTGCTATTTCCCCCAGACGGGTCTTTAATTCTTGCAGTTTCTCTTCCACAAGTTCAGTCCTCGCATTCTTTGATTTTCATCATTGAAGATGACCTTCCTTGCATCCAAACGATGCGTTCCGTCCTGCTTTTCGCACCCTCCGCTATCCTATCCGCCTCCAAAAGCGTTTTTGAGGGTTGGAGTAGAGCCTTCAGGCGGGTTTTTGGGTCAGAGAACCGGCTAAAGCCTCGACTCCAAAGGACCCGGATAGGAATTTCATGGGTGCGAAATGTAGGT
>SOHZ01000329.1 GCA_004377365.1 Anaerolineales bacterium
TCTGGACACGGCGGGCACTCCGGGCACTCGCCAGCCTCAGGACATTCTGGACACGTCGGGCACTCCGGGCACGGCGTTGGCTGCGGCCCACAACTGACCAGGCTCAGAATAAAGATCCCGATCATGATCAAAATCACTAGCTTTTTCATTTCTTCATCTCCTTTGGATTTTCTTTTTTTAACAGGGAACAGTTGAGTTTACGTTTCCATCTATTTCAAGAGCTCTTTTTTCCCCAGAATTCTATCACCTCCTTTCCTTCTCTCTGCAAGTCCTCAGATCTCTTTTCTCATCACGGTGTCCAGCCCTACGGCACCTATGATGATCATGCCGATGACGATCTGCTGAATTGGGGAAGGAACATTGAGCATAACCAGGCCGCTTTGAAGAACCTGTATAATCAAAGCACCTACCATCGTCTTGCCAACTGTCCCCCTGCCACCAAAAAGACTAGCCCCCCCTACAACAACGGAGGCGATAGCGATCAACTCGTACCCGGTACCAGAAATCGCCTGGGCCGCACCCAGCCTTGCCGTGAAGACAAGTCCTGCCAGGCCGCAGAGTAGCCCGCTGATCGTGTATACACCCAATTTAACAAAGTTTACGTTTATCCCAGCAGCCCGTGCTGCTTCTTGATTCCCGCCGACAGCATAGATATGCCGGCCGAACCGGGTCAGGTTCAATATGATAGAAGCCACTATGACCACCACCAAGAGAAAAACAATAGGAATTGGAATCGGGCCGATTTTCTCCTGGCCAATTACCCGGTACCAGGGCTGAAGGTTATAGATGGGATTCACGCGGTACCAAATTACATAACCCCGATAGGCGTACATTGTTCCAAGGGTAACAATCAAAGCAGGAATTTTCCCCCAGGCAACCAAAGCGCCATTAAACAAGCCACACAATAAGCCGACAGCAATTGGAATTCCCAGGGCCATGAGCACTGTCGTCGGTGACGGATCCCGCTGGGCATACACGCCGGATATCATGCCGGCTACTGCCAGTATCGAGCCTACAGAAAGGTCAATACCGGCTGAAAGTATGACAAAGAGCATACCGATTGAAATAATCCCCGTGACGGAGACTTGTAGTAAAATAAGGATAAAATTGTTAATGGTAGCAAAATTTGGTGTAACTATCGAAAATATCAAGACAAGAAACGCCAGGGCAAAATAGATTCCGTATTCGCGAAGAGCGACAAATGTGGTTGAAATCCTCTTTTGCTCGGTGAAGGCAGCTTTGCTTTTCATCAATTCTCACCCTCCTGCTGGCCGTCTAAGCCATTCAAACTATCTACTGAGATTCCCGCCGCCAAGGCTCCCAGAATCTCATCACTACACATATCGCGGCCATACTCCCCCACTATCCTCCCCTCTCTCATAACTAGCACCCTATCGCTCATACCGAGAATCTCGGGCAATTCGGATGAAATCAGGATGATAGCTTTTCCTTCACCAGCCAAGTCATCTACTATCCTCCTGATCTCGGCTTTAGCCCCCACGTCTATGCCCTTTGTCGGATCATCAAGGATAAGAATCTCCGGGTCAGTATTCAGCCATTTGCCCAATACCACCTTCTGTTGATTCCCGCCACTCAAAGTAGAAACCAATGCCCTGATTGCAGGCACACGGATTTCGAGAGTTTGAATGCTCTCTTTGGCTAACTCCAGTTCTTCTCTCTGCTTTACAAAGCCCCAAGAAGAAAGAAGACGAAGAATGGGAAGCGACAAGTTTTTCCTTACGTCCAGGGAGGAAATCAGGCCAAGAATGCGCCGATCTTCAGGAACCAAGGCGATCCCATTAGCGATGGCATCGCGCGGCGACCTGATCCGAACAGGGCTACCGTCTATATACAACTCGCCAGAATCGCTAGTAGACAGGCCGAAAATAGATTCTGCTAGGTCAGTCCTTCCAGCGCCCATCAGCCCATATATTCCAAGAACCTCTCCCTTATACACCTGGAATGTTACGTCTTCAAAGTGGGGTAATCGGGTCAAACCTTTTACCTCAAAGACCGCCTCACTTGGAACATAAGAATGGCTAGAGGAGAAAAGGCTGGCGAGTTCTCTACCAACCATTGCTTTAACAAGACTGGATTCATCCCACTGGGGAGCCGCCTTCGTTTCCATCTTGATCCCATCACGAAGCACTGTGATTCGATCAGCAATCTCGAAAACCTCTGAGAGCTTATGAGAGATATAGACAATCGCAGTGCCCCGTTCCTTCAAAGTTCGTATGATCTTGAAAAGATCCTTGATTTCCGGTGCAGTTAGTGACGATGTAGGCTCATCTAGGATGAGAACTTCTGACCTCATGGAGATGCCCTTTGCGATCTCCACCAACTGCTGTTTGGCAACGCTAAGATATGCTATTTTCTCTGTGGAGGAAATGTCTGCTTCCAATTCGGAAAGGAGCTGCTCTGCAAGCACTTTGGCCCTTTTCCTGTCTATGAACCCAGGAACACGGGATTTTTGTTCTCTCCCTAGGAAAATGTTCTCCGCGACGGTTAACTCTGGAACGAGACTCAGTTCCTGGTGGACCATCGCTATCCCCATACCCATCGCCTGCTTTGGGCTGGACAATCTCTCCAACTGGCCCCGAATGGAGACTTCCCCCTCATAATCGGGATAGAAACCGGCCAACACTCTCATCAATGTTGACTTGCCAGCTCCGTTCTCTCCCACTAGTCCGTGAACCTCCCCCTGGGAGATATCAAGATCCACATGATTTACAGCCTGGACCCCACCGAATCTCTTCGATATATTTTGCATACGAACTATCGGGGTTGTCTTATTTTCCATCTTGACCTCTTGCCCCGCGCACTTGCCGAGCCTTCATAGAGCCTCAGGTGATCTCGATACCCAACTCCTGGAGCGTGTTGATCGTCCACTCCCTGCTCTTGGTGATCATCTGCACGGCCTCATCCGCCTCCTCCCAGCCTTCCGTCTCGTAGGACAGAACGCCGGTGAAACCCGCGTCCTTCAGGACGCGCAGGCAGCCTTTCAGATTGATCTCGCCTGTCCCCGCGACCACAGCGTTACGGCCGACCACGTCCTTGAAATGCAGGTGCCTGACCTTGTCGACGACCCGCTTCAACAACTCCACTTCGTCGTGGCTGGTGGGCGCCCCGAGCTTCCATTCATAGCCGCTGCGATCGGTCCCCACATAGTCTCCGCGGTGGATGTTGGCCGTGTCAAAGTTGACGACGATCCACTCGCTGTCAACGAGACCCAGGATCTGGGGAAGGCCGTCGAGCGATGCGAGCGAGATGGCCCCGTGATCCTCCATCGCCAGGTATACCTGGTTCCGCTCGGCGACCTCAGCGAGTTCAGCGAGCCGATCCTTGAGGATCGCCAGCGCCTCGGAGATGGCCATCCCCCCAGCCAGCCGGCCCTCGCCGGTCAGGATGATCGGGACGTCCGCCTCCCGGGCCCATTCCAGGGCACGGGCAATGTCCCGTGCCCCTTGCTCCTGAGTAACGAGCTCGCGATGGCTCCCGATGGCCGACACGCCCTTGAACCCATAGCTAGCGACTTTTTCCTTGAAAGCGATGGGATCGTCCTCCCATGGGTCGGCATGGGGGCACCATTTAAGGTTCGCTTCGACCTCAACCCACTCGTAGCCAGCGGCGGCGATCTTGTCCAGGGCCAGGTCCAAAGGGTAGTTGCGAAAGGCGACGGTGTTGCATCCGATTTTCATGGCTCAAGCCTCCAAATCTATTAGCGGGCTAGAGTACCCTCGAAACACTCTGAGAGTTACGCCTGACACGAGGGTACAACCCATGTTAGGGCACGAATACCACCTTGAGGGCATCCTCCTCGAAGGATTTCTCCATAGCCTCTTGCGCCTGATCCAGCTTGTACCGGTGCGTGATTAGCTTCTCGAAGGGGAAGGTATCGCGGTACCGGTGCATCATCTCCATGGCACGATAGTAGCCGTCATGCGGATGATTGGTGTTGCCGTAGAGCAACACATTCTTGGCCGCGATGTGCCGGTGCACATTCAGCGTTACAGTACCACCCGTGTCCACGAAATTGCCCGTTTCAAGGTACGTGCCACCGCGGCGCAACATCTCCAAGCCGACCTTGACCACCTCGGGTTGTCCCACCGTCTCCACCACTACATCAGCACCCCGGCCCTCCGTCTCGCCGCGGACCATCTCCACCAACTCTTCGTCCGATAGACCACTGACATTGATGCCCTTGTCCGCACCGAACTCTTTGGCCATCTCCAGTTTCATGTCCATAGTGTCCAGGGCAATGATCTTGCCGGCACCCAGCAGGCGGGCCTTCGCAACCATCATCATACCAACAGCGCCGGCTCCCTGGATCACTACGGTGTCCCCAAAGTGAAACCCCTTGCCACCATAGGCCGCAAGCTCCTTGGCCCGATCCAGCAAAGCCGTGACCACAATGAGTTCCGCCATACAAGCATACTCTACCGACAGATATTCAGGCACCTTATAGACCCATGCCTTCGGCGGCAGATACATATACTCTGCCCACCCCCCCACGATATATGGGAACCGATCAGCATAATAGGTCATGCCAATGCCCTGATGTTCCGCGCAGTAGGGATAGCCGTGTACGTTCCGGCAATACCAGCATCGCCCACAGATCACGTTAGGGCAATTGGTCACTCGATCCCCCACCTTCAGATCTTGCCCACTGTATTCGATATCGCGTCCCTGGCCGTTCATCTCCACCACGATACCCGCGTTCTCATGTCCATGCACCGAGGGGAATACCATGTCTTGCTCCGACTGCGTGCCGCCGTACAGAGTCAACTCGTTCTTGAAAGCGTGCTTGTCGGTGCCGCAAATGCCAGACATCTCCATCTTCACGATCACCGCGCCCGGCTCAAGGTGATCAGGATAGGACAACTCCTGCAACTCTACCTTGCCAGGGGCCACCATAACCGCTGCCTTCACCGTCTCAGGCATACATTTTCTCCCTTTACATCTCTCGACTATTTTCCTGGATCCGCGCCTTGGGATACACCATTGGGGCTTCAGAATTCGGGCGACTGCGTTCCATCTAACGATAAGTGAAACGCGATCGCCGTTCTTCTTATGGTGGATAAGCAACAGTGTACAGATGCTTGCCGCCCTCTTCGAAAGGCCCTTTCAACAGCGCCTCGATCTCCTCCGGCGAACGCTGGGTGATCTTTTCCGTCGGCGGTAGCACACCCGGCGGGTAGCGCTCCATGATATCGGTGACGAGTTTCTCCAAATAATCTAGAATAGCGTAAAGCCCTGGCTTGGCCTTCTCCGGGTCGGCCAGCGTCGCGCAGCCAACGAGCCCCTCCGGCGTGGAGATGACCTCGATAGTCGAGGCCCCAATATGCTGCCAAAAAGGAATGGGCCGGTCGTAAGCGGAACCAGAGGCACCGATGTGACCAGGTGGCATAAGACTCTCGCCCTCGGTGTCTACGGCGTCCTCCATCTTGATCATCTCAGGAAACAGCGCCATGGAGTAAGATGTCTCGCATTCATCCGCATGAACAAAAGGCGTCTCAAACGGCCCGCCGTGCTCCTTGTCTCGGATGTGCTCCTTGATGATAAACCACCAGTTGACGTTGATCAGCAGCGCCGGCACTTGGTACTTTTTGCCAAATTGGTGCATGGCCACCGGGATAGCATAGTCTTGCCCGTGCCCGTTTAGCAAGATCTGCTTGCGAAACCCAGCGTTCCAGAGCCCGGCGATGATCGCTCGAAGGTAGGCGATAAAGGTCTCTTCCGGGATGACGATGGTGCCCGCCATACCCAGATGATGAAAGGGATGAGAACCATACCACATCGGTTGCGCCACCGTGCAACCCGTCTTCTGGGCAATCATCTCTGCCATCCGGGTGACGAGAAAGGTGTCCTCGCCAGAACAGGCATGTGGACCATGGGCCTCTGTGCTCCCAATAGGCACGATAATCAAGTCGTTCTCCTTGAGTCGCTCCTGGACCTCTTTGCCCGTCATATTCTGCAAATAGATCCCCGTCGCTCGATCCATGTGCCCTCCGTCGGGAGGGATTTTCCATTTGTCCGTCACTCTCAATCTCCTTTCTTGACACACTATGTAGCCATGTCAGCGTTTACGTGGGACAGGTCCACGAATTGCAACATCCTATCCCTGACAGCGCAGATATGTTCCCTCATCAGTCTGCCGGCCAGTTCGCCATCCCGCTGATGCAAGGCTTCCACGATCCTCTGGTGCTCAACGCAAGACTCCCGCACATTCTCCAGAGACTCCAGTGAGAGGATGCGCTCTCGATGTGTGAGATCTTGGAGGCTCTCCATCATCGCGATCAACTGGCGATTCGGAGCACGCTCTATGAAGAGTGTATGAAACGCGATCTCGGTCTCCAGGAATCTATCCATATCTCCCTGCTCAACGGCGGACACGCTGGCCTCCAGCAGACCATCGACACGAGCCAGCTCATCGTCAGTCAATAGAGAAGCGGCTTTTTCCGCCGCAAAGCTCTCAAGCAATGCCCGCAGTTCGAAGAGATCTTCCAAATCACGCCTGGTGATTTCGGTCACAAAAAAACCAACGCGAGGCACCGCTCGCACCAGGCCATCGCTTTCGAGCCTGAGAAGCGCCTCGCGTACCGGCGTTCGACTGACACCCATCTGGTCGGCCAAGTCTTCGATGTGTAACTGTGCGCCAGGGGGAACACGAAGATTGAGGATACTTTCCT
>SOHZ01000360.1 GCA_004377365.1 Anaerolineales bacterium
AGCTCCATCTCGATCGTCAATTCAACTTTGGTCGTGGGTTCAGGCATGATTTCTGCGTTCTCATACTGACGCAGTATCCAAGGCTTCCGCTTGTACTCTCTAAGAGTCTTTTCTCCCCACTTCTCTAGGTCGGCCCGCTGGTGACAGTTTGCACACAGGCAAATGAGATCTTCTGCTTTGTGTTCTCTTGATTTGTGCCAAGGTATGATGTGTGCCCGCTCAAGAGGGATGGGAGTACCGTCGACTGCACAGCGATGTCCAGATTCAATGAAAACCTTTCTTTTGATTTCGGCGGGTATTGAGGGTCTGTTGGACATTCTGGGATCACCTTTCATCTCGTTCAATGTCTTATTGATATTAACTTCCGCAACCGTACTTCGAGAAGCGCTTTCTTCTTCTCGAAAACTACAAAGCCGCTCCCATCGTTCAGGAAGCGGCTTTTTCACCAATGATCCCTCAAGCCGGCCTGAACCCACAGGAGTCGCTGGTGACGAGAGTTCGATGTAAGAGTGCGATGCCGTCGCATTATGAGGTTTGCTAACGTCTATAGAGAGTATACCATACTTTTGCGCTGTTGGCAATACAGAACTTTACCAAATAGCATAATCTTGTGCGACCCATCATGTTAATTGGCATTTACCACATTTCTGCTCTTCTGGCCCAATCAGTTTAAGACCCCCCAACCCTGGCGAAGGTTGCGAATAGCCTCAACAACAGCGAATCTCCACCAGACGAAGGTGCTCTTGGCCTGCCTGTGCCGCAATAGCGGCTAAAGCTGCCCCCAAACCTTCGCAAGGGCGATCAGATCAATTCCATCTCCCGCAACACATCCAACACCTTTGGCAACGTCTCTTGCCACAGCCACTCCACTCTCAGCCACAAACCTGGCAGAACCTCTGAGTGGTAAATCCCTTCGGCGTCCGCCGTGAACAGCCGGTAGCGACCGTCGGCGCTCAGACGGTAGAACTCGGCCTGCTGCCGGTCGGGATCAATCAGCCAGTATTCACCGACGCCCGCCGCTTCATATTCGTAGAACTTTTCACCCCGATCGCGCGCCCTGCTCTCCGGCGAGACAATCTCCACTACCAGGTCTGCCGGGCCATCCAGATAGGTTTCCTTGAGCCTGTCCAGGTGTGCATGAGCAACGAAGAGCAGGTCTGGCTCACGGCCACTGGGCACATCAGGTAAGTGCATGAGGAAAGGCGCGCTCAATACCTGTCCCAGGTTCCGGGTTTCTGCATAGATGTTCATGATCTGGAGAAGCAATCCAGTAATCAATTGGTGTTTCGTTGCAGCCGGTGATACCATAACCACCTTCCCATCAACCCACTCGGCCCAGGTGTCTTCGTCACACCACTCCAGAAACTCCTCGTAGGATATCCTTTCCTTTGGTGGAGATATGGCTTTCTCCACACCTACAGTCTGCTCCTGCCTTATTCCAACCATAACGACCTCCCTTTCTCAAAGACACCTTGACTGTCTACCCACATCGGCAAAAGCTCACTTGATAACGGAACTTTTAGAGCTCCCTGGCCGGCAGCAGCACGTTGACCGTTTCGAAGCTGCCATCGGATGGGTCTACTGCTGGAGTGAGCCTGTTCGTCGCACACGGTGGTAGGTGTTCCGTTTCCCCTCCTCCAGCCTGCGAAAGGCCTACTCCATTTTACCATATCTAATGAATAAAGGGAAGTGATCAGAAGTGTCTTCGCCCACCGAGAACCATCCTGTTGCCAGGGCTGTTCGCCTGTGGCGCAACATAGTGTCGCAACCTTCACCGGAGTGATTGAGCGCTTACCTCTTCTCTACCCAAAAAGCCCCCTCCGCTTCAAGCAAAGGGGGCCTTGTCGGGATATGCGCCAATGGTAGCTCCATCTATTCCGTCTGCGCCAGATCCATGAAGGTGGTCACCTTTCTCGCGGGCCTACCCCGCCAGGTCTCTTTCTCTTCATCTTCAGGGAAGCGGGTCAGCACGGTGGCCTCGTCGTGCAGGAGCACTTTATCGCCAGCGGTCAGCTCATCCATAGCCTTGCCGGGCGGCACTTTCCCCGGCAAAGGGAAGACACCAATCTGCTCGCCCTCCCGGTTGTAGCGCTTGTCCACGTAGGCCAACCCCAAAAGGTAGCCGTGGCTATCAATGGCGCAAGAGGTCACCACGCCGATGTACTTGCCCCGCTTGTTGACCACCGGATCGCCGGTCTTGGGCACCCGCACGCCTTTCTCGTTCATACGGAAGCGGACCACCTCTTTGCCGGTATCATACCCTTTTTCCATCAACGCCCGGCGACCGATGAAGAAGGGCTTGTGCAGCTTGACGTAGCCGCTAAAGCCCGCTTCAATGGGGTTGATGCCAAAGGGGCCTGCCAACTCGTGGCCGTACAAGGGCAATCCCGCCTCGGTGCGGGTCGAGTCCCGGCAGGCCAACCCGGTCGGCTGGAGGCCAAAGGGTTCGCCCTTTTCCAGCAACAGATTCCAGAAGGCAACTGCCTGATCGGGATGGACGAAAATCTCGTAGCCGAATTCCTCGCCACAGTAGCCGGTGCGGGCGATCACCAGGTCAAATCCTGCTAGCTCCACCTCAATGAGATCGGTGCGGCGGACCCTGTCCAGGGCGTCCTTCACCTTCTGGTCGTCGGTCAGGCTCTGCAGGATGGCCAGCGACTTAGGGCCTTGCAGCGCCAGGTCAATACGCTGCTGCTCGCCAGAGGAAGGGTCCTTGAGGTCCCGCAGGATGGCTTTGCCCAGCACCTCTTTGTCGGGGTGCTCCCGGTCAATGAGCACCCGCCCCTCATTGACGGCGTTCAGCCAGTCCCAGTCCTTGTCGGCGTTAGCCGCGTTGACCACCATCAGGTAGAGGTCCTTCCGGCGGCGGTAGACCATGATATCGTCAATGACGTTGGCCTCGGGGTCCAGCAAGTAGGAATAGGTTGACTGGCCGTCGTCGAGCCAGCGGATATAGTTGGAGCAGACTGTTTCCAGGAAATCGGCCGCATACTCGCCGGCAATCTCGAAAACGCCCATGTGGGCCACGTCGAAAAGGCCAGCCGCCTGCCGCACCGCCCGGTGCTCATCGCTGACGCCGCTGTACCAGACCGGCATCTCCCAACCAGCAAAGGGGATGATCTTCCTGGTCAGCTTTTTGTGCTCCTCGTAGAGAGGGGTGCGCTTGAGGGGCGCATCCTCCGGCTCCTCCCAATGCCACTCCTCTTTCTCTACCCTGGGCCGCACGCTCTCCAGGTTCTTCTGGCCAACAAAGTAGGGCTTGGCAAAGTTGAAAAGCTCCTGATGCCCAGCCTTGAAGAGAGCAAGGCCATCGGGCATCGGTTCTCCGGGTTTGAAAAGCGGCTCGACACCCTTGAGGCTGTCGCAGAACTTGAGCCCTTCCGCCTTGAGCGCCTCGTCCACTTCGGCGTCCATCAGAAGGTCATCCACCGTGACTGGCCCCTGAACCTTGCGGTAGACATCGTCCTCGTCGAAGAGAACGTAGCCGTCGGATAGGTTGCGGAACCAGGTCTTGACTAATTCGGTCTGGGTGGGGCTGGTGATCATGATGTAGCGATCTCGGTTCCACTGGTCGGGCTCCAACCGGAGGACGTGGACGTCATCCATGAGTTGGCCACGTTTGTCCAGCAGCAGAGTGCGCCTGCTCTGGCCGGGCTGGAGATCGGCGATGTTGTTGGTGCCTATCTCTTGCAGGAAGGGCAGCGCCCGCCAGCCGCTGATGGCCAGCACCCCCGGCTCGTCCCGTGGCTCCTCAGAAGGGAAACAGTAGTGAGGATACCCACTGCCACAGGAGGCGGTTTCGGCGCCGGTCTCGGCCGCCAGCGCCGCCACCTCGCGCCTGACCTCCTCCAGGATGCCCATGTCAATCTTGCCGCGTGGTAGTTCGCCAGACAGGCCCATGTAGCTGTAAGGTTGGATGTTCTTGAGGATGCGAGCGATCAACTCGGCCAACTTTTCCATCTCGGCCTTGCCCATCCCTCGCTGGCTGATCCAGGGCGTGCCCAGGCGGATGCCCATACCTAGAGCGGTCACCTCGTCGCCAGGGATGGTGTTTCTGTTGGCCACCAGCCCGCACAGGTCCAGAATGCGGACGGCCGGCTCGCCCCGCAGGGGTAGCCCGCCCCGCCCTGAGCGAGACGAAGGGTTCTTTGCTTCAATCCCATTCAGGTCAACCATCAGCAGATGGGTGTCGGTCCCGCCGCCGTAGGCCAGCTTGATCCCCTGCTTCTGCAGCCCTTCAGCCAGATACCTTGCATTGTCCACGATCCGCTTCTGGAGCTCCTTGAAGCAATCGGTCTGGGCGATTTGGAAGGCCACGGCCATGGCCGCGAACTTGTTGGTGTGGGGGCCGCCCTGCTCGCCGGGGAAAACAGCCGCATCTATAAGAGCAGCCTTGTCCTCGTCGGTGGTCATGATCACCGCTCCACGGGGGCCGCAGATGGTCTTGTGGGTGGTAAAGGTGGTGACGTCAGTGATGCCTACCGGGCTGGGATAGACGCCAGCGACGGCCAGGCCAGCGGTGTGAGCGATGTCGGCCATGAGCAGGCCACCGCAGGCATCGGCGATCTCCCGGAACTTGTTCCAGTCGGGGGCCCAGGGATAGGAAGTGTAGCCAGCAACGATGATTTTGGGCCTGTGCTCCAAAGCCAACTTCATGATCTGGTCATAGTCCAGCCGTCCCGTGGACTTGCTGACCCCATAGGATACGACGTGGTATTTCTGGCCCGAGATGTTGAACTCGCTGCCGTGGGTCAGGTGGCCGCCTTGGTAGAGATCCATGCCCATCAGGGTATCGTCAGCTTCCATAAGGGCATTGTAGACGGCCAGGTTGGCCGCCGCGCCGGAGAGGGGCTGGACGTTGACAAAAATCTGGTCAGAGCTGACCCGTTCATTGGCAAACAACTGGGCGCAGCGGCGTTGGGCCAGGGTTTCCACAAAGTGTACATAGTCC
This sequence comes from Anaerolineales bacterium, assembly GCA_004377365.1. GTDB lineage: Bacteria > Chloroflexota > Anaerolineae > E26-bin7 > E26-bin7 > E26-bin7. Next base: position 4,952 of record SOHZ01000360.1, read on the forward strand.
ACACCTTTGTAGAAGCGCCGATCGGCGTAGCGCCGGTAGTAGGTCAACTGGTGGCTGAAATCCAGCAGCATCTTCTCCTCGTCCCGGGTCATCCGCAGGGGCGGGTAGCCTTCGGCGTAGACGTTGTTAAAGACCGAGCCCAGTGCTTGGCGGACAGCCCTGGGAGCGATGCTTTCCGAGGGGATAAAGACGAATTTCCTGGCCTGTCTCTCCTCCTCGAGAGAAATGATTTCGCTGATGTCGGGGTCTATGTCAGCCAGATCCACCCCGAAGCAATAGCTTGCGTAATCTTGATTTTCCATGTCAATACTCCTTAAAATCGTTCGTAGTGGCGACTTGAAATGTCCGTTGAATTCCCCTTGTCCGTTGTACTGTTCGGGGGAAACAAAAAACGGACACCATCATCGTGTCCGTCTCTCTGTCTCTGGGACCTGAGAGTTTATCCCACCTTTCTTCCCAAGATGGGATTTGCCCCATCGGTGCGGCCCGTTGCAGCGGGCCGGCTCTTCAGAGTGCTGTCAGCGCGGCGGTCCTTTTGCCTGAGAGATTAACTGCCGGGTGGACGGCCTTGGCAGATTGCCCCTTCGGCGACCTCCTGTACCGCCTGTGCCGCCCGCACCGCAATAGTGGTGCAATAGTGGCACAGTAGTGGTGGACGGTTCTCTCCCGCCATGCATCAACCAGCGCGGTCTTTGGTTGTAGCGCAACAGTGGTAGTTGTCACTTTGGTTAGAGTGTAACACAGTTGTAAAGGTTTGTCAAACGCCACCTCAAGGTGTGCCTTCCAGAACCTCTTCTCCCCGCTGGAGCGCAAAGAAGGCCTCCACCACCTGCCGGAAGAGCGGGGCAGCCACTTGCGACCCCTCCCCGCCGTTCTCTATCACTACGACAACGGCTATCCGGGGATCGTCGGCCGGGGCGTAACCGGCAAACCAGGCGTGGGGATCATCATCGGGGTTCTCAGCCGTGCCCGTTTTGCCCGCTACAGCCACCTCCATCCCCTCGAAAGCGTGGGTAGCTGTCCCCCGTGGCCCGGTAGCTGCTCCCAGCAAGCCTTCCCGGATGGCAGAGAGGGTCTCTGGCCTGACAGGAAGCTGGCCCAGTTTCTGAGGCTCAAAGACCTGCTCGGGCTCCTCTGATGAAGCCGACACTTTGAGGACCAATTGGGGGTGGTAAAGAGTGCCGCCGTTGCCCACCGCAGCCACCATAGTAGCCACTTGCAAGGGCGTGACCAGGAGATAGCCCTGGCCGATAGCCAGATTGACCGAGTCACCCGGAAACCACGATTCACCCAACTCTCCGATCTTCCAGTCAGGATCAGGCACAAGCCCCGCCACTTCCCCAGTTATCCCCAAACTGATAGGAGCTCCCAGGCCGAAAAGACGCGCGTATCTGGGCAACAGGTTAGGATCGAGTTCATAGAGGCGCTTACCCAGTTCGTAAAAAGTGACGTCACAGGAGACGGTCAGGGCCTGGACCAAGTTCACCTGTCCGTGCCCTCTCTCCAGCCAACAGGTCTTGGGCCAGTCCTTCCCCAATCCGTACCAGGTGCCCGGACAGTTGAAAGTGCTCCCTGGGACGAATCCCCCCTCCTCCAGGGCCGCAGCCATGGTCACGATCTTGAAAACCGAACCAGGAGGATAAGTTCCCTGAGTGGCCCGGTTGACCAGAGAGCGGCCGGCATCGCTGGCCAGAACCTGCCACTGGC
>SOHZ01000423.1 GCA_004377365.1 Anaerolineales bacterium
TTTTTGCCTTGTTCGGTAGCGTATAGTTTGGCGTGGCGGTGAAGCTCCTCGTTAATGTATATTGACTTCAGAGCTATGAGACCAATCTCCTTTCTCTTAAATACGATTATAAGAAAAAACGATGAAAAGTCAAGAAACAGGAGTGGCAATGAACGATAGACAAATCATCGGCTTTCACGTCAACAGCAATTTCCGCAAAGTTGAGGTGGGGCGCAAGACCACCCTCCTCCAGGTGCTGCGCGACGAGTTCCGCCTGACGGGCACCAAGAACGGCTGCGGCCAGAGCCGCTGTGGGGCTTGCACGGTCATTGTGGATGGCAAGGCAGTGCGCTCCTGCGTCTACCTGGCCCACCGGGCCAATGGCAAACGGGTGGAGACCATCGAGGGCCTGGCCAGGGACAGCGAGCTACACCCCTTGCAGGAGGCTTTCATCGAGCACGGAGCCATCCAGTGCGGCTTCTGCACGCCGGGCATGATCATGGCTGCCAAAGCCCTTTGGGATGCCAAGCCCGGGCCCACACGAGAGGACATCTACCAGGCCCTGGAGTTGAACCTTTGCCGCTGCACGGGTTACGCCAAGATCATTGAGGCCATCCTGGCAGCCAGCGGCCAGCGGCCGGAGGTTGGTAAAGCCCGGCCGCCCACCACTGTCCCCGGAGTAGCGGAGCGGTTCGGCTTAGCTCACCGGAGCCTTGTTCCGCGCCTGGCTGTGGGGCATCCCCTTCCGAGACCAGATGCGCGGGCCAAGGCCACCGGTGAGGCCGTCTTTGCCGCTGACCTCTACCCTTCGACAGGCTCAGGACACCGCTTTGAGGGAATGTTGTACGGCAAGGTGCTGCGCAGCCGCTATCCCCACGCCAGGGTACTGCAGGTGGATGCTTCCAAAGCCAAGGCCCTGCCAGGGGTAGTCGCTGTGCTGACCGCCGCTGACGTGCCCGGAGCCAGGAACCACGGCCTTCTCCGCAACGACTGGCCCGTGCTGGCCTACGACAAGGTGCGCTACGTGGGCGACGCCGTTGCTGTGGTGGCTGCTGAAACCGAGGAGATCGCTGAAGCCGCCCTGAAGCTCATCGAAGTGGGTTACGAGCCCCTGCCGGTGGTGGCCTCGGCCGAGGCGGCTTTGGCCGAAAACGCGCCCTTGATCCACGAGGAAGGCAACGTCCTCAAGCATCTGACTTTCCAACGAGGTGACGTGGAAGCAGCTTTTGCCCAGGCTGACATTGTCATCGAGAACGAATACCGCACCCCAGCAGGCGATCACTCCTTTCTGGAGCCGGAGGCTGGCGTGGCCACTGTTGACGACGAAGGCAACGTGACCGTCTACGCCGGTTCGCAGATTCCCTTTGACGATCAGCGCCAGATCGCGGCCAGCTTGGACCTGCCCCAGGAGAAGGTGCGTGTCGTCCAGACTCAAGTCGGGGGAGCTTTTGGCGGCAAGGAGGACGTCCACGTCCAAATCCACGTGGCTCTCCTGGCCCAGGCTACGGGCCGGCCGGTCAAGTTGGTCTTTACCCGCCAGGAATCCATGATCGTCCACCCCAAGCGTCACGCCACGGTCATCCGCTTGAAGACGGGGGCCACCAAAGCAGGCAAACTGCTGGCGGTTCAGGCCCACATCGTCGGTGACACGGGGGCCTATGCCTCGCTGGGCGAGCCCGTCATGACCCGCACCGCGACCCACGCCAGCGGCCCCTACGAGGTGCCCAACTTTAAAGTGGATTGTTACGCCGTGCACACCAACAACCCGCCGGCCGGGGCTTATCGGGGCTTTGGGGTGCCCCAGGCGACCTTTGCCTCCGAGACCCAGATGGACATCCTGGCCGAGGAACTGGGGATGTCACCTTTCGATCTGCGCCGGGTCAATGCCCTCAAAGTAGGAGCGACGACGGCCACCGGTCAGACCCTTCAGGAGAGCGTGGGGTTGCTGGAGTGCCTGGAGCGAGTAGAATCCCAAATCTCCAACCTCCAACCTCTAATCTCCAACCTCCAATCTCGACGTGGTTGGGGGGTGGCTTGCGCCTACAAGAACGTTGGCCTGGGGGATGGTCTGGCCGACAGCGCCGGGGCGGAGGTGGAACTGCTCGACGATGGGCGAGCTATTGTACGGGCTGGCGCAGCCGAGGTAGGGCAGGGGCTGGTGGGGGTGCTGGCCCAGGAGATCGGAGG
>SOHZ01000152.1 GCA_004377365.1 Anaerolineales bacterium
GGTCGAGGAGAGGAAAGCCGACGGCCTCGTCTTTACCTTGCAGAAATTCTGTGACCCTCACGCCTTCGACTATGCTATCGTCAAGGAGACATTGGACGTGGCTGGCGTGCCCCATCTGCTGTTGGAGCTTGAGCACACATCGGCTGTGGGGCAGTTGCGCACCCGCCTGGAAGCCTTCCTGGAAATGATCGAGGCCTGAAGCAAGCATCCAGAGGGATGATCGTGGAGAGTGCGGCAAGATGCCAGGCACTTCCGCCATGTAAGCGCCTGGCACCTAAGCGTCCACGCCCGAACGAGAGAGTTTGTGTTCGGCAAGGTCTCCTGACCGCCGCCGAAAAGGGCTCGGTCGGAGACCTTCGCCCAACAGGTGGAAATGCTCAGAGCCTGAAGTAACGAGAGAAACCTCTAATGACCAAGAACTACAAGAAACTGGCCACCGCTCAAGACCTCAATCGCCTGATGACCCGCTACTACGCCAAGAGCAAACTCGTCAGCAAGCTCAGGCCTGTGGCCTGGGTGACCAGCGGAGCCCCGGTGGAGATCCTCACCGCCATGGGCATCGCCTCGGCCTATCCAGAGAACTATGGGGCCCTGTGCGGCGCACGGAAGGTGGCTACTGCCCTCTGCCAGGAAGCCGAAGGGCACGGCTATTCTCAGGACCTCTGTTCTTACGCGCGCAGCCACATCGGCTCGGTGTTGAACAAAACCGGCGCACCTATGGGCGGCCTGCCCAGGCCCGACCTCCTGGTGGCTTGCAACAACATCTGTAGCACCACCGTGAAATGGTACGAGGTCCTGGCGCGGCATTACAAGGTTCCCCTCTTTGTGCTGGACACCCCCTTCATGCACCATCCCGAACTGGAAGCGCACACCGTCCAATACGTGGCCGCCCAACTGGAGGAGCTCATCGCCTGGCTCCAGAAGCACACCGGCCGCAAACTCGAGCAGAAAAAGTTCCTGGAGACCCTGAATCTGTCCCGGCGAGCTGTTCAGTTGTGGCGGGAGATCAGAGAATTATGCCAAGCAAAGCCCTCTCCCCTGAACGCCCCCGACCTCTTTGTCAACTTGGCTCCTATTGTGGTCTTGAGGGGTACCAAGGAAGCAGTGACCTTCTACCAGAAGCTCAAGGCCGAGGTGGAGGAAAGGGTGGCCAAAGGGGTGGGAGCTATCCCGGAGGAGAGGTATCGTCTGCTGTGGGACAACATCGCGATATGGTACCGTCTCTTCCGCTTCTTTAACTATTTCGTTGACTTTGGGGGTTGCTTCGTGGTGGACACTTACACCAACGCCTGGTCGGTGGACCTGGACGTGAGCGAGCCCATTGAGGGCCTGGCCCGCACTTACACGGCGGTCTGCATCAACCAGAGCTTGCAGATGCGGGCGGAGACCATGGTTGACCTGGTGAGGCGCTTCGACGTGGACGGCATCGTCTTCCACTCCAACCGCAGTTGCAAGCCCTACTCGCTGGGCCAGTACGACATCTGCCGCATCGTGACTGAGCGCACCGGCGTGCCCGGTCTGGTCATTGAGGCCGACATGTGCGACACGCGGGCCTACACTGAGGGCCCCATCAAGACCAGGATTCAGGCTTTTATGGAGATTTTGGCCAGATGAAATCCAGACACATCATCCCCCTGTTCACCGTGACCCATTTCAGCCATCACCTCTCCACGGGGGTGCTGGTGCCCCTGCTGCCCCTACTGCGCCAAGATTTCGGGCTCAACTACTTTCAGTCAGGGGTATTGGTGTCTTCTTTCAGCCTCTCCTATGGCTTCGGCCAGGTCCCTATGGCCTTTTTGGCCGACCGGTTCAGCCGCCGCTCTCTCATCGTGTTTGGCCTGATCGGCACCGCTCTCTCGGCTATGGCCGTGGGCCTGACCACCGCCTATTGGCAGATGATCCCTTGCTTCATTGCCCTGGGACTGTTGGGCGCTACCTACCACGCCCCGGTGTCAACGTTCCTTTCGCAGTCCGTCCCGCCGGACCAGCGAGGGCGCTCCCTGGGCACCCACCTCATAGGCGGCAGCGCCAGCTTTCTCCTCACCCCACCTATAGCTGTCTACATCGCTACCTGGGCTCGCACCTGGCGCCTGTCATTCTTGTTGCTGGCCGTCCCTGCCCTGGTGATGAGCGCGCTGCTATGGCTCACCACCCGAAAACCCCACGAGGCCGGGCGGATCGCTGAGAAGACCGGGCTCACTCCATCAATGGGCGGCTCCAACCCAAACGGTGGCCCCGCAGGCGCTCCGAATCCCACCATCACCTGGGGGCAGATCGTCCGCGCCATCGGTATCCTGGCCATGATCTCCATATCCATGCAGATGGTCTTCTCCAGCGTCTACTCCTATCTGCCCCTCTACCTGGTGGACCGACATGGCATCCCCCCTGAGTACGCGGGCATCATGGTTGGTCTGGTAGCCGGGGCAGGTATCGTGGGAGGGCCCCTGGGCGGCGCTCTCTCCGACCGCCTGGGGCGCAAGCAGATCATCTTGCTCTCCCTTTCCCTGGCCGGCCCTTTGCTCTTCGCTGCGACGCGAGCGCCGGCTGGCATCTGGTTGCTGCTCTCGCTGGCCGCCTACGGGACGAGCATCAGCGCCCGTATGCCGGCCATGGAATCCCTCATCGCCGACGTGGTCCCGTCCCGGCGGCGGGCCACCGTGCTGGGTGTCTACTACCTCCTGGGCCAGGAGACGTCGGGTGTAGTCACTCCTCTGATAGGCCGCCTCATTGACCTGCGCGGCCTCGACCCCGTCTTCACCGGGCTAGCCCTGGGACTGGGCCTCGTCTCGGTCATCGTCCTGACCTTCAGAAAACGTATTTGAACGTGGGGGCAGTACAGCGGACCTTCAGGAATTGAACGGACAGGGCAGACGTCCGGTTAATTTTGCTGTCTGCTGTACTGATGCCGGGTATATCCCAAAAGCGTCGGGGAGTAGACATAAAAGCGAAAAAATAGCCTCAAAATGCCCCTGCCGGGGCTGTCTGACCCGAGGTCACCGACAGTTCTGGGATATACCCACTGATGCCCTGCAAGTTGAAATCCGAGGCTGTCTATGGTATAATAAGTACGATAAGAACGACGAGACCGAATTGTGAGAGGTGGACGATGGGTACTGTAACTATCAGTCTGACGGAAGTCAAAAAGTCACTGGGCGAAGTGGTTAATCGGGCAGCCTATGGAGGTGAGCGCATCGTCCTGGCATCCAGGGGGAAGCCCAAGGCGGCGCTGATCAGCATTGAGGACCTAAAATTGCTGGAAAGCCTGGTAAGTGAGCAGGCCCTTCGTCGGGCGCGCCGACGGGAAGCTCTGGCTGAGGCAGACACTTTGCGAGAGGTAATCCTGGCTCGCCGAGGAGGTGTGCCCTTGCCCGACTCGGTGGAGGATCTGCGACAATTGAGGGAGGAACGTATCCGTGACATCGCCCCGGATCTGCGTTGATGCCAGCCTGACGCTCAAGCTGGTGCTGGCCGAGCCAGATAGTCCAGTAGCTCGCTGCCTTTGGTCTGAGTGGGAGGAACAAGATATAGATGTAGTATCACCTTCGCTCTGGGCCTATGAAGTAACCTCTGTCATCCGCAACAAAGTTCATCGGGGCAAAATCACGTCAGACGAAGGTGAGAAGGCATTTGCCATCATCCACAAACTTGGGGTTCGTTTGATTGCCCCTCCAGATTTGCATGAGAGAGCATGGGAGATGGCGAAAAAATTGAATCGTCCTGCTGCCTACGATGCACATTACCTGGCCCTGGCCCAGACATTGGACTGCGAGTTCTGGACCGCCGACGAACGGCTCTACAATGCAATAAGAGATCAGTTGTCCTGGGTGAGGTGGTTGGGATTTTGCGATGCATCCGTCGGTAGTACCCCGTGCTGAGGCGGGCCTGCGCCGGGGCATGACCGCCTGCGTGGACATTCTGGTGAGAGAACAAAATGGCCGAAAAATCCATGATCATCATCGGGGCCGGGCTGGCCGGTCTTTCCACTGGCTGCTACGCCCAGATGAATGGCTATTGTAGCCACATCTTCGAGCACCATACCGCGCCTGGCGGGGTGGCAGCCTGCTGGAAGCGCAAAGGCTACCTCATTGACGGCGGCATCCATTTCCTGATGGGGCACAAGCCGGGTCAGCCAATCTATGACCTGTACCGTGAGTTGGGCACTGCCCAGGCCAATCGCTTCCTCGACCTGACCACCTACGGCCGTTTCATTGATGAGGCTGGCGGGCGCAGCGTGGAGATCACCCAGGACCTGGACCGCCTGGCCCGTGACTTGAAAGCCTTCTCGCCGGGCGATAGCCGGGCCATTGACGAGCTGATCGCTGGCGCCCGTGCCATGCAGGGCGCTGACATGGCGGAGATGGGTATGAGCAAGCCGCCCGAGTTGATGAGCCTCCTGGACCAGGTCAAGGAAATGTGGGGAATGCGCCGGATGTTCAAATACTTCACCGGCAAGTACGCCAGGTCCGTCGCCGACTATGCGCGAGACATTCACGACCCCTGGCTGCGCCTGGTCATCGAGAACCTGTTCCTGCCAGAGGTGCCGGTCTGGTTCATCTTCATGCTTCTGGGACTGCTGGCGGATGGGCAAATGGGGCTGCTGGAAGGCGGGTCGCTCAACTTTGTCCTGCCCATCGAGAAGCGCTACAAGGACCTGGGCGGGCGAGTGACCTATAAAGCCACGGTCGAGGAGATCCTGGTGGAAGCCTGCCCTGAGCAGTTCGGCTTCGCTCACTGTAAACTCTGCCGAAGGGATGATCGAGCTGTGGGCGTGCGTCTGGCCGACGGCAGCCAGTATCGTGCCGACATCGTGGTCTCTGCCGCCGATGGCTACAGCACCATCTTCAAGATGCTGGGCGGGCGCTACGTGGACGAAAAGATCGAGAGCCGATACAAGAATTGGAAGCTGATTCGCCCTATGGTCATGGTTAGCTTTGGAGTAGCTCGTGAATTCGCGGGGGAACCGTGGCTGAGTATCATCAAGCTGGAGCGCCCCTTGACCGTAGGCACCCAGGCCATTGACGGGCTCAGTTTGCGCCTCTTCAACTATAGCCCCCGGTTTGCTCCGCCGGGCAAGACGGTGGTCCAGGCCGCGTTCGAGACAGAGTGGGACTTTTGGAACGAGTTGCAAAATGACCGCTCGCCCTACGAAGCCGAGAAGGAGCGGGTGACGGCGGAGGTGCTGGCGCGGCTGGAGGCGCACTATCCCGGCCTCTCGTCGCAGGTGGAGATGACCGACGTAGCCACGCCTTATACCACCTGGCGCTACACATTGAACCACAAAGGATCTTACATGGGCTGGCTGCCGACGCCAGATGTGATCCTCACGTCTATACCGAGGACGTTGCCGGGGCTGGACAACTTTTACATGGCCGGCCAGTGGGTACTGCCGGGCGGTGGCGTTCCTCCATGCCTCTATTCGGGCCGACACGTGGTGCAGATCCTCTGCCACCGTGATGGCAAGCCGTTCTCGGCGAGTGTCCCATAGGAGAAGTACTTCGTAGATAACACGTTATATACTATCGCAGTCATCGCCAGCCACCTGACCAACCTGGCGGTTCGGCAGTCCTCACCGCAAGCCCACCGTGCTAGGGGCCAGCATTTGCCAGCACAAGTGATGAAAGATCAGATCTGTAAGGCGTGTACGCGTTGCTCGCGCTGGCTCCAAAGGACAGGCTGGATTTGGTAAGCGCTCAACGCTTGCAAAAGATCGCCTGAGGGTCTTCGCTCATCGTCATTAAGGATAGCGTAGGCCTGTGTGTCCTCGGCGCGGACTTCACGGGTATCGTTCCAAGCAAAGATGTAGGAGGAGACAGTATCGCGGTTAGGGCGGTTGATGGCACGCAACAGCCGTTCCGGCGCCTTGGGTGAAGACGGTATGACAAAGTCGAAGGTGTGGTCAAATCCGCTGCGACCAGCCAGCTTGATCATGGCCGTAAAACGAATCTCATTAGCGCGCAAAAACTGTTCCACGTCTTCACGGAAGAGGGACAGCACCTGTTCCCGCGCCATCACAAACATATCGTTGATGGCCAGCATGGCCTGAATCAAGTTGTGCTTACGTCGAGGCAGATTAGAGCGTCGTGCCCGCACTGTCAGTGCCCCTTCTACCGCGCTGACGCCGAATCCCTGCAAGATAGTTTCTAGGATTCGCTGACGCTTTGGCGACGAGAGGTCCACCCCCGACATTTCCAGGTTGCTGAGAGTATAACCATCGTCAGTCAGAATGTAGTCACCATCTTTCTGAAAGAGATAGAGTTGCAAGCTATCGTTATGCCGATCTACAAACGGAGTAGTGATCTCACAAATCCCTTCCCGCACTTCAGCAACGGAAAGTCCCGCCCTTAGCCAGGCCAGATACTCGCGGATGATCGCATCGCATTCGCTAATAGTGTTCATATCAACCGCTCCTGAATCACCGGAAACATTGTGATGTTACAATATCGAGCGAAATCCTCAAACGTTGTAACGATGCTATTGGGATTCCGAAAGCGAAAAGGGAATTCGCCTAACGGAAAGGCGAACTTGATATCGTAGCCTTCACGATAAATATGGATATGGGAACCTTTGATCACCCTGCCATCTGGATTCGGATGACGAAGCGTCTTGCCGATGTCAAGTCTTACCAAAGGAACAAGTGCCCTGGCGCGTTCC
>SOHZ01000650.1 GCA_004377365.1 Anaerolineales bacterium
CATTTGGCTGATGTGATCAGTTGTTAATGTTCAGAGTGTTGTTGACCATTACAATTTATTCAAAAATGCGATATTTGGCCAGTTCTTCCTTCCGGACGGTGTAGTAGGTAGACCTTCCGTGGCGTCGGCTGAGGATGAGCTCTGCATCCTCCAGCGTGTGCAAATGGTGGGCTACCGTTGATGCAGCCTCACCAACACTCTTTACGATGTCGGAGACACACATTTCATCGCAGTCCAAGAGTAATCGCAGGATCTTCAATCGTGTTTCATTTCCCAGGGCAGTAAATATCTTGGCTTGCCTCTCAACCTCGGCGCTGGACAGGCCAGAATCACTGAAGCTCTGTTCTTCAGGTCGTCGGGCAGCTTCCCCTTCTTCCGGGCGATGGGGTATCTCGCTTCACAGCCGTATCCATAAGCAAACCGCTGGGTATAAACACTACAGAACTAGTTCTATAAACGTGTTCCATCTGCAGCAATTATACTAGCTTGACATCACTTTGTCTAGAAGGGGAAACCCTAAAGATGTTTCGACTTCTGTCAGGTATATCCCTATTCCTCTGATGGGGATACAGATGCCGGAGATGCCGTCAGACCTGGGTCGCAAAATATCGTCCCGCCCTTTTGTCCAAAAAGAAGAACTCGACACCTGGTGTCGAGTTCTTCCGCCGTAGAGATTTCCTAAAACCCTCTGGGGCGAGAGGGTGATAGGTCAAAGTTGGATGGATCAGCTTCTCACCGTCCGGGCGGACTATTTGGAAGTCAGTTCCTCGCCTAGGAGAAATTTGGTGGTGCTGACTTGGTTTGTGCACACCACCCATGGTTTCTCCTGTCGCACCCTACGCTCTCATGTGGCTGACTTACTGAAGGCTACATATGGGGGGTGCCTCATAGTCATCCTATATACTGACACCTTATGGGCGCAAGGTGGCCTTGTTCTTCACCCGACTGTACACCTGCATTTTCGACCGGGTTTCGCAAGTTCCTAAATTCAGAGTTCTTGAGCGTACGCACTCGGTGCGTTCAGGCTTTCTCGGGCCTTCTCCCGGGCAATGTGGATCAGCCCGGTAATAACCGTGTGCCAAACCAGGAAGGGCACAAAGAACATAACAACGACCGAAATCACCAGAGCAATAACCACTTGCGCTTCCATGAACCTACCTCCTATTTGTAGAGGCCAATCTGATGCCCAGTTAGACGTCTTCCGATTTAGTGCGTCAATGCCTTCTAAAAACCTTCTGAAATAATTATATTGCCTTGACATCGCTTTGTCTAGAGGGGAAAACCCTAGAGATGCTTCTGCTTTTGTCAGGTATATCCTTATTTCGATGGGGATGCAGATGCCGATGCTTGAAGGAATGCCTACTCCTCCTCGTCAGCCAGTAATCCTCTTTGGAGGGCATACCGGACCAAGGCCGCTCGGCCTCTCAGCCCAAGCTTCTCTCGGACCCGGGCTCTGTACGTTTCCACCGTCTTCACACTGATGAACAGCTTCTCGGCCATCTGCTTATTGGTGTGACCCAGCGCCAGCAACTTGAGCACCTGCTGTTCTCGGTCACTCAAAAGGTCATAGCTGTCAGATCCTTTTTTCTCCAACTCCTCCGCCGTCTCAACTGTCGGCCCGAGTAAGGCCTTGGCGTGTTCCGGGTGCAGGAAGGTTCCCCCCTGGTGAACAACGCGGATGGCAGACAGCAGTTCAGTGTCGGCAGACCTCTTCAGGACGTAGCCAGCCCCACCTGCTTCCAGCACGTGGCGCAGGTAGCTCTCGTCGTCGTGCATTGTCAATGCCAGCACCTTTGTGTCGGGATTGTCCTCCTTGATGTCACGCACAGCTTCCAGCCCATCAGCGCCGGACATGGTGATGTCCAGAAGGACGATGTCAGGATGCAATTGTCTGGCCTGGGCCACGGCCTGGGCGCCGGTGGCGGCCTCGCCGACTACCTCCATATCATCCTGGCTGTTGAGCAGCAACTGAAGGCCAGCCCGCAGCACAGCATGGTCATCGGCCAGCAGCACTCGTATCTTGTCCATCTCACCTCTCCTTGTGTTTGGCCCTACTCCGGCTGGGGTGCTACACCCAGTGGGATCTCAACAAAGACAGTGGTGCCCACACCCGCAGTGGATTCCACAACCAGTTTGCCACCTACTAAGGAAATCCGTTCTTGCATGCCGTACAGCCCTAGCCTTCTCATATCGTTCGCCTTGAGCACCCTCCTCACGTCAAAGCCTTGCCCATCATCCTCAACGATGCAGACTACAGAGTCGCCCCGGTACTCCAAAAGTACACTCACGTTCTGGGCTTCAGCATGTTTGGCTACATTGGTCAGAGCCTCTTGCACAACGCGATACATCGTCGTCTCTACCTGGGGTGCCAGACGCCTGTCAAGACCGGTGACCTGAAAATCAACACCCAGTCCAAAATTCTCACCCCAGTCCTTGACGTACCGCTGCATAGCGGCCACCAACCCCAGGTCGTCGAGTACGCTGGGCCGCAGTTCCAAAGCTAGGCGGTGCACGCTGTCCAGAGTTTGCGCAGCCACCGCTCGCAATTGGCTGGCCTTCTCCTGAACCTCCTGTAGCGAGGCGGCTCCCTCCAGCACTTTGAGGCCAACCATCAAAGAGGTTAAGACTTGACCCGTTTCGTCGTGTAGCTCGCGAGCGATGCGCTTACGCTCTTCTTCCTGGACAGTGATCACCTTTTCCAAAAGCTGACCACGGAGGCTCTCTTTTTGATGCAGTTCCTCATACAGAGCCGCGTTCTCCACCGCAACACCTATTTGCTGTCCGATGGCCGTCAGCAACTGTAGCTCCTCTTCGGTGAAGGGAGGGGACTTGCGGTGACCGTCACCGGCGACATTGACAATGCCCAGCACTTTGTCCTTGGATTTCAAGGGTATGCTGGCATGGTAAGTCAATCCTTCTCTCTCCAGTAGTTCGGGGCTCAGTCTCGGACAGCGCGCCATGGTCTCAAAAACCATCGTTTGCCCTGTTTCGAAAACCTCCCGGCAGATGCAGCCTTCCAGATCCTGCTTTACCTCTGCCTGCGCGAACGCTTCTGACAGGCCACAGTGAACCGCCAGTTGAAGCATTTCACCCTGACGATCTGACAAGAATATCCACCCGGCCCTCAACTTCATCAACTCCAGCACTTTGCCCAAAGCGCTGTGCAGGATTTCTTCCAGATCCAGCGATTGGCTGACCGTGGCGGCAATGGTGTTGAGAGTGGAAAGCCGCTCCGTTTGCGCTTGCAACTCTTCAGTCCGCCGCTTGACCTTCCGCTCAAGTTTCGCCTTTTCTCTTAACCCATCCGCCATACTGTTGAATGAGTTGGCCAGCTCGCCTATCTCATCGTTGCCCCCAAGCACCACCCGGTGGTCCAGGTCCCCCTTGCCCAGCGATCTGATAGCTTCGGCGAATCGCTCCAGCCTGGTGATCACCAGACGGTTCATCATAAGGCCGACGACCAGGATCGTGACCACAATAGTTCCGGCGGACCACAGAAGGCTGTTGCGGCGATCTATGGCGAGATGTCTGTCAATGTCAGCCATGGAAAAGTCGGTGATCAGCACCCCGCTGAGCTTGTCCTGGGGGTCGTGACAGCCCTGGCAGTCCTGGCGATTGTCAATCGGATTGCGGTTGCGAAACACTCTTTCCCCTTCCACGCTGGTAAAGACCATGCTCAAATTGCGATTGATGGCCTCGTGCTGGTGGCATGCCTGGCAGGTAGGGTCGTCCGTGCTCAGCACCGTTCCCACTTGCTTTCCCCCAGCAGACATCACTATCCGTCCCTGCTTATCGAGCAGGAACAGGTCCCTGATCCCCTCTCGTTTGACAATCTCATCTACAATTTGCTGCACCTCGGAAAAGTCGTTGGTCAGCATGGCATGCTGCAAGCTGGCCTCGATGATGTCGCCGGCGTTCGATGCCGAGAGCCTCAGGTTTTCCATCATCATATCGCGATGGCTGTTGTATTGCAGGTAGGAAATAGTGGTCAGGATGATGAGCAGCGGCACAGCCACACCAACTGTGATCTTGAAACGCAGGCTATGGTATAATCTCCTGGTTGTCATCTTTCATCCTCCATCCCCGCTGGCTTCCCTGCTCTGTCTCGATACACTGGCTGCAATCGGTTCAACGAACACGTCCATTGTTCCTCCACAGATCATTGTGGTCAGGCCTGTCCCGTCGTCAATCAACTCCAGATGCAATCGCTCCGGCACCTTGGTCTTTATGACCTGCATGGCAGCCTGCCATACCTCGGCTTCCGCACAGCCGCCGCCCAGGGTGCCCACGATGTTGCCGTCGCTGAGCACCAACATCTTTGTCCCGACGTTGCGTGGCGTGGAGCCACGGGTGGCGATGATGGTCGCCAGAACTGCTGGTTGGCCCGTGGCTTGCAGCTTTGCGATTCGCTCCCATATCTGTTGCATGGATCGTATTCCCCCGATAGCTCTTAGCCCCAGGGCTCGTCCAAGAGAGTAACCTCGACCCTTTTCACCCCCGCTATACTCCTGAGCCTGCGCCTGACTTGCTCAATAAGGTAGCCGTCCAACGGGCAGGTGGGTGTGGTCAGCACCATTCGTATCTCCACGTCGCCGTTCTCGATGCCAATCTCTTTGACCAGGCCCAATTCAACGATGCTGATCCCCATCTCAGGGTCAATGACCTCCTTTAGAGCATCGCGGACATCTCGCCTGACATTAACTCTGTCTGTCGGTGGGGCTCCCCCTGCTGATGAGGGCATGGTCAAAGTTGCTGTCCATGCCAGAGACATCTCCAGTTGCCGTACCCTCTCCTCAAGCCTGCTCTGCCTGTCCAGGGACTCGCTGATCGCTCTCAACACAGGGTCGGGCAGCTTTCCGTGCTCCAGGTCTACCCTGGGCCTTTCCACTTCTTTTGGCCCTGCGATTCTGGCTGGCACGCCAACCACGGTGGCCCCGGCCGGAACCGGCTTGATCACCACCGAGCCAGCACCTATCCTGGCTCCTCTTCCGACGATGATGGGCCCCAACACTATAGCCCCGGTGCCAATGACCACGTTGTCCTCAACGGTGGGGTGACGTTTGGTCTTCTCCAGGCTGGTGCCTCCCAAAACCACCCCCTGATACATCAAGACATCATCACCAAGCTCGGCCGTCTCGCCAATGACCACCCCCATGCCATGGTCAATGAAGAACCGGCGGCCGATTTTCGCTCCAGGGTGTATCTCGATCCCGGTCAGAAGACGGTTGACGTGGGAAAGAAGGCGACCCAGAAAGAGCAGCCTGCGCTGCCAGAGAAGGTGGCCTATCCGATGCAACCAGATGGCGTGCAAACCGGGATAGCAGAAGATCACTTCCCAGGTGGTCTTGGCAGCCGGGTCTTTGGCGAAAACGATTTGGATGTCCTCTTTTATCGTCTCGAACATTTTGACAACATTTCGCTCCCTCCTTCAGACCCTTCGACGGCGCTCAGGACAGGCATTGGGGTAAGAGCGGAAACAACGTCCTTTACATGTCGGCTTTGTGCCCGTTCCGGTTGAGGTAATCCTCGATAGCCGCCCTGATGCCCTCCTCGGCCAGAACGGAACAATGCATCTTGATGGGCGGCAAACCGTCCAGGGCCTCGGCCACAGTGTTGTTGGTCACTTGCAAGGCTTCTTCGATGGCCTTGCCTTTGACCAACTCGGTGACCATCGAGGAAGTAGCGATGGCAGCCCCACAGCCAAAGGTCTTGAATTTAACGTCAACGATGCGGCCCTCCTCGATCTTGAGGGTGATTACCATCGTATCGCCGCAGACGGGGTTGCCTGCAGTGCCCACTCCATCAGCATCCTCGATTTCCCCCATGTTGCGGGGATTCATAAAGTGGTCCATCACCTTTTCACTGTATTGCACCTTCATCACCTCAGCTTTCAATCAAAGTGAGATCGCGGAGCTAACCAGCCCTCAGGTTGCAGGAGAGATCATAGTCAATCAACCCTGTGACGGTGGGATGGTCGCCGCACAGGGGACAGTCGGGGTTCCGCTCAATCTTGACGTCCATGAAATCCATAGCCAAGGCGTCAAAGACCAGGAATCGCCCCAGCAACGAGGTGCCCACCCCCAGGAGAAGCTTGATGGTCTCCACGGCCTGAATGGTCCCGATCACCCCAGACACCGCCCCAAAGACCCCGGCCTCCTGACAACTGGGCACTGTTCCCGATGGCGGTGGCGTGGGAAGCAGGCAGCGATAGCAGGGTCCTTCGCCGGGGACAAAGACCGTTGCCTGCCCCTCGAACTGGAAGACGGCCCCCAGAACCAGGGGCTTGCCCAGCAACACACAGGCGTCGTTGGCCAGGTACTTGGCCGGAAAGTTGTCACTGCCGTCAACGATGACGTCGTAATCAGCGAGAATCTCCATCGCGTTCTCTGAGGTGAGCTTGACCGGATGTTGGATCACCTCCACGTCGGGATTGATGGCCTGCACCGTCTCTGCGGCCGATTGCGTCTTGGAGCGCCCTACATCCTCAGTGGTATGCAGGATCTGGCGGTGCAGGTTAGAGATGTCTACCACGTCAAAGTCAACGAAGCCCAGTGTGCCCACCCCGGCTGCGGCCAGGTACAGACCGGCGGGCGAGCCCAACCCACCAGCCCCGATGAGGAGGACGCGAGACCCCAGGAGTTTCTTCTGCCCCTTACCGCCCACATCGGGCAAGATGATCTGACGGCTGTAGCGCCGTATTTGTTCTTCCGTGAAACCGAACATTCATGCCTCCTCAAAAAGCGTGATTTCCACTCTCTCCTCTTCAATCACTCCCTCGACAATGCGGAAGGCGCGGATGGTTGGCCGGGCTCTATCGGCTAGCGAGATGATGATGTAAAGAGAGTCGGGATAGAAAGCCAGTTCGAGGTCGGTGGCCGAGGGGTAGGCGGGCGAGTGGCTGTGGGAGTGATAGATGGCCAAGAGCTCCCGGCCCTCTTCTTCAATCTCCATAAAGGCGTGGTATTGCTCCTCTGGATCGAGACGATAGGTCACTGGGCTGTGCTCGGCGTTGGTCATCGGGTAGACCTTCTCCACCCGCCCATCCCTTCGACCTTGCTCAGGACAGGCCTTGCCAGCCAGCAGACCACAGGCCTCGTCAGGGTACTCCCTTCGGGCATGGCGGATCATCTCCTCAGTCTGCCCGTTGGTGAGGTGAAGGGCCATCACTCCCCCTACCCAGCTTTCCGAATGACGATTTCCCAATCGGTATCATTTACCTGGCCCACGTTGAGGACTTCGTGACCCTCGTTCGTCACGCTGCGGGGCACGTTCTCCACCGCTGGCAGGTGGTCTACGATCACCTGCAACACCTGCCCCGGCTCCATCATCTCCAGCGCCAGCTTGGTCTTGACAAAGGTGTAAGGACACACTTCGCCCTTGAGGTCGAGCTCCTGATCCACTTTCACTGCCTTGATCATGGCGTGTTGCTCCTTCCATTTTGCTCAGGAGAGTGTAGCCGCCACTGTCTTGCAGACGAACCGCGGCTTATTGTTACACTCCAGCGTTGAACGCAGCCTGCTGCAACGTTTACTTGTCTGCAGAGCAACGGGATGACTCAGTCTCACCGCCATAGGTGGCTTCTTTCTTTCCGGTCAGGGAAGCGTAGATCATAGCGGCAGCACACCCCACGCCGCTCTCTACCGTGATCGCACCCGTCGGGCAGTTGAGCTGACAGGCCCCACATTCCATGCACGCTTCGGGGCAGACAAGTTGGGCCACGCGCCCATTCATTGCAAACACAGCATGGGGGCAGACGAGGCTGCACATCTCACAACTGATGCACAATTCTGGATCGTATTGAAGTGTGTTAGACACAGATACACTGAACATGATCATCCTCCAAAACACTCAGATCAGAGACAAGACGATGGTCAACACGATGCCTATCCCAAACATCCAGGCCATGATGGGGATGTAGGTGAATATCTCACGCCGGACCCCACTCCTGGAAGTAAACGTGGTCGAGCCGGTAAAATTCAACGCCAGGAAAGCGGTCACCGGTGGCAAGGCCAGCAAGTAGGTCAGCGCCCCACCGACCTGCCGCCACCACGTTGCGCCAGGGCTACCCAGGAATATCACCAGGGCGAAAGGGAGCGCCACGAGCCCGCCCAGGATGAACCCCTTGCTGCTAAAATCGCGGGTCGGGAGCCAGGGCAGCAAGATGGGGAACAGAACCACGCCGGCCAGGATGGCCGCAACCGCACCTGCAGATGCCAGGCGACCGCCGATAAAGAACGCAACAATCGCCGCAATCAACATCGGTAGCAGGAGGTGAACCAATTCTACCGGTATCAGGATCAGGCGGTCGCGCAGGTCAAAGCGCACCTGGCGCATCTCTGGTGTGGCGCGGCGGGTCTTGAGATATTCCGGCAGGTCGGCCGCCCGCACCGGACCGTACTCGACTTTGAACCCTGAGCGCTTCTTGACCTCGTGTGCAGCAACTCCAGGTGCACCCAGTTGGGGCAAGATCAGCACACGGTGGCTGACAACGTCACGGAGGGCGGTCGCTTCGATGCGGTGCACCAACTCGTCGGTGCCAAAGGTCCCCTTACCGGCGGCGCACCAGACGTTGATGCCCTGGGTGTCCAGCACCATGATATAGCCATCAATCCCGTTTAGTGCAGATCGCAGTGCGTCGAAGCTGAGCGTGTAGTTAGCGGTGACAAAAACGGGCGAATCTGGCGTGGGGTCGCCCAGGGCGTACAGACCTGGCTCGACCCGATGCCCGCTGCGGTTAACGCCCCAACGCGCCAGGAAATGGTCCCAGCGATTCGCCAGGGTGATGGCGCTGGTCGTAGGTTGGATATGGGGTTGTATGGGGTTAGTAGCTGAGACATGTCCCTGGCCGCTCCTGCTCAAGGATGCAAATTTGGCCATCCTGTCGGGCAGTTCCAGAAACAAGGCGTATGGCAGGCTCAGGACAACCTCGTGGGTCTCAAAGCCGCTCAGATCCCTGGCCCCACTGCAGAGAAACGAAACATTGGGTTCTCCTTTGTTGTAAACCTTGGCCACCGCCTCCCCGCAGATGGCCATCTCTCCCTTGAATTCAGCCCTGATCCCTCCCAGGAGGATGGACATGATCATCACCTGTTCCGAGTTGAGGACAAAGAGAACCACATCCGCACCTTCCAGTGGACCTACACGCACCGCCTTGGTTTTGCTCTTTATTCTCGGCCCCACGTCAACAAACATGGGCTCCCTGAATCCAAGGCACAGCTCGGCGTTGGGGCAGTCGAGATCGTCTATCCCGATGACGAGCGCTTTTCCCCCCAACGCCTCTCTCACCGCCCTACAAAAGGTTATGGAGACAGTCGGGGGGTTGCCATCCATGTCCTCCTCCGATATCTTTATACCCACCAGGCGATGGCTCAGATCCAGGTAGGAACGAACCTTTTCCTCTATCTCCTCCGGCGGCTTTTTTCCCATCCAGACTACTCCGTCTCCGCATCCCTGAACAAGAAGGTCCACAGATAGTCCACGATGCTCCAGGTTTCCTCCTCGGTGAAGATGGTGCCCCAATAGGGCATCCCCGTGCCCATCCCCCCGCGCCGGATCTTGGCATAGTAGATCTCGCTGCTGCCTCCGGCCATGGTCCTGGCGTCGGTGAAATCTATCGGTTGCTCCTCCAGATAACGACCGCCTGGCCCGTCCCCGCCACCCGTCTCGCCATGACAGGCGGCGCAGTTCTTGGCATACAGAGTTTCGCCTTGTGCCCGTTGCTCCGGCGTCGTGGCGCTGGACCAGAGATAGGCCACCAGATCCCAGACTTCTTCATCGGAGAGGGAAGCGGCCGCCTCTCCCTCACGGATGGTCTGGAAGACAGCGCTGGGGCTTTGACTGCGCAGGTCACCCAGGGCGGGTAATTCTATCTGGTCAGAAAGGGCTCGCCCCCGTGCTGCCGAGGGCCGGTTGGCCGGGTAGAATTCTACCTCGTGAGGGCTGTCAATGTCAAGTTCAGAGAAGTCAACCCCTTCCTCGGTCATGGGAAAAGCGTCTGGATCTGCCGGGTCAACCACCTCCAGCGTGCCTCGCATCCGGTAGTGGTAAGGGCTGCACCAGACGTTACAGTAGTAGGTGAACTGTCCTACCTCATTGGCCACGAACTCTACCGTGGCCACCTCACCAGGGATGATGGACCCTACGTCAATTCCCAGCTTGCCGATGGCAAAGCCATGCACGACGTCGTGGGCGGCGATCCGCAGCCGAACGGTATCGCCTCTGTTCACGGTGATGTACTCGGGATCCCAACCTCCCGCTTCAGGGGCTCGGGCCACCAGGTCAATGACCTTGATTTCACCATGCGTGGTTGGTAGGTAGACGTACTGGTAGGCGAAAACGCTCATCGGGAAGCCGATGACGATGATCAGTAAAGCACAGAGGGCCAAGAGTTCTTGTTTGTACATTTTTCACCCCAGGTAAAGTCGCAGGAAAGCAATGGTGACAATGGCCAAGAAAGCGGCGATCGGGATCAGACCCCGGACGGTTCGACGGTGCTCACCACAGGTGGCCTGGCTTTCATCGGCGCTGTGTTGCTGTCCGATGCGGTAGGCAATGTAGATGGAAAAGACGAGGCCGGCGATGAGAGTCGCCACTTGCAGGTAGGGCACGAGCTCTATCAACACCGGCGTCCATGGAAACGACCTGGTGCCGAAGAGGTCCCAGCCCCAGCCGAAGGGATCGGAAATGACAGAGAGGGCGTATGAGCCGCTGACAAACAAAAAAGAGAAACTGAAAGCGATCCATAAGCTCAGGCCCATGGGCACCAGAGAGTAGGAGTGGCTGATGAATAACTGCTTCAGAGATATTCCTCGCACTCTGCTCAGTCTCTTGGATAGTGCCGTCGCGAGCAAAAACAGGCCGGGCACCAGGAGCAAGTTGATGGCCAGGAAAACGCTGGCGTACAGGGCGCGGCCCGACATGGAAGTGACACCGGCCCAGTCCTTGAGCCAACCCCACGGCCCCAGAAAGATCGCTGAGTAGAGCAGGGCACAGGTCAGCATGATGAGCGCGTTGTAGGCTTCGCCCAGCCCCCTGCCTGCCTTGACGAGCAGATCTGAGCCAAAGGGCCTGAGGTTGACGGCGACGTTGTCTTTGGGGCAGGTCTTGAGACATTCGGTACACAACCCGCAGTGAGCGTTTCGCTGCAGCCTCCAGGGCTTGACCATCCAGGGACAACCATACCCCTCCTTGCTCCCCAGGTAACATTCCTTCTCCCTGTGATTGCGGCAGACCTCGGCGTCCTTGACCCGCAGCTCTAACGGTGAAACCAGGGAATACAGCCCGACGAATCCACCCACCGGACAGAAGTAGCGGCAGAAAACCCGCCGTTCAAACACCAGGCTGAGAACGACGGCCATCACGATGAAGGTCAGCAGCACAATGCCTGAGGCCAAGGGAAGGGTCAGAATGATGGGGCTAAAGGTAGTCACAAGCAACAAGCCGAAATTCTGCAGCCAGACGTTGTCCAGCTTGCGCGGCCATTTCCTCGCCAGCGACAAGGGTTTGTTTTCTCGCTTCACGAGGATCCTCCGCCGCTGCAGCCACTCGCCGGGAGCAGGGATGGGACACACTGTGCACCACAGACGTCCGGTAAGAGGCACCAGCACGATTTTCAGAACCGCCCACCACACGATCCACACAAAGATGATGGCAAAGTTCTTGCTGCCCACCGGTGTGCCAAAGAAACCGGTCATCACGGCCAGTACAAAGCCGAACAGGGTGCCCAGCATCAAAACCGGTTGAAAACCTCTCCACTGCAGCAGTCGCTTCAGCAGCGGGATTCTGGTCAGTTCGATGCGCCGCCCTGGATGTGGAGAGACGCGGGTCACAGACCCGCTTTGAGCAAAATGCCACAGATAGACAACGGAGCCAACAGTGGCCAACAGTGCCAGAGCGACGGCTCGCCAGTAAGGGAGGTTGGGCTTCACGATCAACTCCCCGATCATGAAGGGATGCAGCGGCCCGCAGGCCATAGAGCAACGGTACTTGAACTTGCCCACCCGGTCGGCGACAAAGTCGAGACGGGCTTTGTGCCCGGGTTCGCTCACCGCTTTGAGCCCATAGCCATCAATGTAGATGCCGTGGGTGACGTCTACTGATTCCAGTTCCAGGATGACCCGCTCGCCCTGGTTGACCTGGATCACGGCCGGCTCGAAGGCGAATCTACGCGCCTCCAGAGTCAGGCGGTGCTCGGCCTGCTGTCCCGCGTGGAGCGGAAGCGGGACAAAGAACACCACGCCAGCAAGACCAACAAACAGGATGATAAAGATCAACCTGCTCACAGTAGCTCTCTTCATTGCTCCACCGGCTCGGTATCGGTCGGCTGACCAAACTTGCTATACTGGCGGTCAACGTAAGCCCGGATCTCTGCCAACGACTTGCCCTGGCGCATCAATCTCATCGCGTCACGCGCGATGTCCACGCAGATGCTTCACTCAAAGGCGTGGTAGCCAAAGACGATGGTTCCATCCGGTTTGAATTCCTGGATGAAACAGTCCAGGTCGCTCGTGTGTCCCATGCTTCCACAGCCACAGTAGCAAGGGAGCTTGGCCAGGACCTCTGGGTTGGCGATGGCGAACCGATAGCCTTCTTGCACCACCGGCGGGGCTCTTCTCACTTTTTCGGGAAGCTGGGAAACAGAGGCCAGTTTGATCTCGGTCCCCGTCGCGGTATCTCCTCTTCGGGCAAGGAGCCAGCCCCCGCCAACGCCAATGAGGACAGCCGCCAGGATCGGTATGGCGACGTAAAGCCACTTCCCTGATCTCTTTTGACGAGAGCGGGCTTCTTTGCTACTTCTTGATTTGCGCTTTTTTCGACTCATCGTTACACTCCTCTTACAAGATTTGTTCCAGATACTTTTCGATAAGTGATTCATCCAGTGGCCCTGTGTACCGAGCCCGAATCACCCCTTCGCGATCTATGAAGAGGCTGGTGGGGACACCTTGCACGCGGTATCCTTGGGCCACAGCCCCATTTGCATCCAACAAAATGGGGAACGTCAGGCCTTGTCCCTCAGCGAAAATCTCCACAATTTCCCTCCCTTCGCCGATATCCACAGACAAAATGACGAAACCCTGGTCTTGGTACTGCTCGTAAGCTTTTTGCAGAGCGGACCGCTCGCTACGGCAGTACGGTCACCAGGTGGCCCAGAAATTGAGAAGCACCACTTGGCCTCGCAGCTCACCCAGAGTCACCTCGTCGCCGTCCAGATCGGTCAGTGTAAAGTCTGGGGCCCGGGCTCCCGGGATGGGCGCGACGGGCACGGACGGCGTAGGGGTGTCCGTGGCTGTAGGCTGCCCCTTGTCTGGGCAAGTGTCGCAGGGTGTAGGTGTGGGGTCAAGGACGTTGGCGGTGGTGGCCGCAGGTGTGGACGGAGGCAGGTCCACGTTCATTGTTGTGGGCGTCACCCCTGTCTCTCCTACCTGGCCCAGGCACCCTCCCACCGATGCCAACCCTGCCAGCAAGAGAAGCCCCCATACTACTTTTTTCAGCATCACAATTCTCCTTATTCGACTCTAGTCCACTTGATCAAGCTCAATCGCGGCTTTGACCACAGGATCAACCGGGTCGTTGGAAGAGACGTAGATCTCGCGCATCATTGGCCCTCGGGCATCTTGGTGAAAAGTGGGATCGTAATAGATCCTCAATTCCGCAGTGTCTCCCGGCTGGATGGTTGTGGACCAACCCTCTGACGGCGTGCCCGTGCCGAACACAGGCCCCTCCTGGCCGTCGTTGACTACAGAGACTGTGGTGCAACCGCAGGAAGTGCTCAGACTATCTATAACCAGGTCCTTCTGACCGACGTTTGTGATAGTGAGGCTGGTTTCTACTTTGCCCTCCTTCGTGCTGACATTGCCGAGATCCACCTTCTGCGGCTCGAGTACGATCTGTGGCCGCTCCGCAGGGGCATGGGCCACCTTGTACTCCCTCACTTCCTCTTTGACCTCTTCAGAAGCGAAAGTATCCAGCCCGTACTGGTCAGCGTAGGCCAGGTATATTTCCAGCTGGTTTTTTCCTGCGGATGCCAGCCCGGATACAAACCCTCTTCTCTCAGCAGCCATATCGCAAGTACACTCACCAATCGGCTTGCCACAACAGGGGCAGATGAATTCAGAGAACATCTCCTCGGCCGTCACGGTAGTTTGCGCAAGCTGAGAGGCCTCTGCCTGGGCGGGCGTGGCTGCTGCAGGTGAGGAAGCCGGCGCTGTAGTGGGGAGGCTAGAGGCAAAGGACACTTCACGTTTTGCTCCCTGCCCTAAAGCGAAGTAGCCAACAGCAAAGCTCACACCTAAGGCTACAATGACACCAATGACCAGTAGAACTATTTTGTTGCTTTTCATCTAAAAACTCCTTTGTAGGTTTCCATTTTTCAACATAGCGAATGCGGCAACCTGCTGCTATTGTTAGCTGAAGCAGCCGCAATCTCATTATGCGATTCATGAATTCACCACTTGCGGCCTTTCCCTCAACAGCTCCTTGCCCCCAAGATCAAATCCAAGCCATAGGACCAGCACGAGGCCAAGGCTGAGGGCGAAATGCGCATAGCGCAACCATCCCCATTTCCCAGGGATTCGGCCCTTGGATCTGGTATGTGGCAGCAGGTCGAGGATCATCAGCGTCCAACAGGCCCAACCGCACCAGAGGCGACCAAACAACAGCGGGCCAAAGATTTTGGCGATCAGATAGTGCGTCAAAGCCGCTCCGCCGAGTCCTGCCAGTATGGAGAAAAAGACCCATTCGATCTGCATGTTCTCTGATTGCAGCAAGCCCATGAAGACGAGCAGTAATCCACCGACGAGGAACAGGGTCAATTTGCGCCCTGCTTGTTTCTTCTTCTTGGGAAGCACGGCATAAAGCCCCAGACCTACCCCCAGGGATGTGCCGATATATCCGAATAGGATCAGAGGCTGGATGTAGCCAGAGGACTGCCACCCAACGATGGCCAGGATCCAAAAAGCCAGCATGACGATCCCTGGTACGATCAACTTCTTAAAGGTGAATTGGTTTTTGCTGTTCATTTTCCCTGCCTTGACAATGGTTCAAGATAGCCTTCTACAGGCTCTCGGCTATGACCCTGGCAAAGTCCGCAGGCGTAATACCAGGAGACTCGATGCTCTCAGCCTGGTAAAAGCTGGCAATGACAGATTCGACCTCGTCGAGCTTGATCCCGGCCAGGACCTCCTCCAGCGCAGCCAATTTTTCCGCCGGATAGAAAAAGAAGTCACCAGAAATCGAGGTAGAGACGATACGGCCATCTCTTATTTCGCTGATTCCCCGGATGAGCCCGCCGGATGCTTTATGTACCCTGTGTACCACGTTCACCCCGCCAGCGATTTTCACCTCGCGCCCACTCACGCGCTGGCCACGCTTGTACAGCCACTCGTCGCTCGTGAGATATGGCCTCAGCCGCTCGGCTCCAACGTATACCTCCGCCGGCAACTGACTCGGCTCCAGCGGCCCCGTCACCGGCTCGAGATGCTGCGTCAACTTGGCAGCGAGCACTTCCCACGACGGGGCTTGGCCGATTTCGCGCTGGATGGTGGTCAGGTTCTCCTGCATGCTTTTGAAGACCTTGTCACGGAACTTTTCGTCCGGCACGCGCAGCACTTTCACCATCGTGGCGTAGTCGAAATCCACGATGAGGTTGCCCGCCAGCACGATATAATCGCCCATCTGCGCCACGCCATTACCAGAGATTTTGCGGCCATCGGCGGTGATTACGTCGTTCACCGGGCGGTACTGGGCCGGGATGCCCAAGGCGGTGTACGCATCGGCCACCGGTTGGAGGAAACGCCGGTAGAATTCGGTCTTGTCGCCCGCCGCCAGCGGGTTATCTTTGTGCACGATGATCTGGTAGAAGATTTGATCGCCGTCCAGGTAGACCCCACCACCGCCTATCTCACGGCGGAAAACCGGGATGCCCTGCGCCCAGCAGAAATCCAGGTCAATGTCTTGCTCCACGTCCTGGTGGCAGCCGATGCACACATACGGTGTAGCAGGGGCGATGTAGAGAATGCCTTCCATTCCCAGGCGCGGCATGGCATGGTAGATGAGTTGTGACTGAATCCAGGGAACGTGTCCAAGGTCGTAGAGTTTCATTGTTGCAAAAGCTCCTGCAGTGCAGCTCTGAGCCCGTCCTCGGTAACGGGGCCCCTGTACCATTTCGCAAGATGGCCATCTTTAGCAATCAAGAAGGTCTCAGGCACGCCGGTCACGCGGTAAGCCTTCGAGATCCTGTCATAGGGGTCAGGGCCATTGGGATAAGTGATATCGAACTCCTCGATGAAGGCCATCGCGTTATCCGTGACGTCGTTGACGTTCACACCGACGAATATCACACCTTTGTCTTCATATTCTCGCCAGACCCTCTCCAGGGCAGGCGCTTCGTGGCGACAGGGTGAGCACCAACTGGCCCAAAAGTTGACGACTACCACCACCCCACGCTGATCTGCCAGAGATAGCTCCCCGCCATCGAAGAGGGACAAAGTGAAATCGGGGGCCGGAGAGCCGACGGCGGAAACAAACTCAGATCGCAGGCCGTAGCCCAATATCAGCAGAAAGCCGATAGCCGTTGCGGTAATGATCCACCTCGCTTTTCCCCTTTTCTCAAGCTTTGCTGTAGTGTCGTTCATGCTAGGTCTCCATTCCAGCCTAAGGCAGAACAATCCTCATGCTAAAGCCCACAGTCATGTGAACACAGCCATTAGGGCGGACAAGCCAACAAGCCCAATCACCGCTAGACGAGGGTATGGTTTGACGATGTATCGGCTGATTCCATAGCTTAACAAGACTGTCACTAAAGCTACAATCGCGAATTTGACCAGCACAGGACCGCCTGCCCAGGCGCTCAAAAGCAGTGGCAAGGTCATCGCAAACACATAGTGCACCAGGTACATGTTGTAGGAATTGGATGCAAGTTCTCGATTGAACGGCGTGGACCGGTTCCAACGCCTGACCGCAAACGCGGTAAACACGCCCAGACACGAGAGTGTCCAGATGGGGTAAAGCACCACAAAAGCAAGCTGCAGGCCCAGGGCTTGTCCTGAGTGGAACCGAAGGGAAGGCTCAGAAGCCCTGGCCATACTTCTGCCAACCAGAATGTTGGCCCCCATCAACAGGAAACAGATCAGTCCCCATACCCGGAGCCGTCCAAAGTCCGTCCCGTTGGTAAACCACCTCCTGGAGTAGGCGTAAATTCCCAGGCCAAAGTAGCTGAGATACAAAACCAGCTTGGCAGGTTGGAATTGAATGATATTCCCAAGTGAGAACCAACTCATATCAGGAGGGTCGGCAGAGGTGAACAAATACACCGGCGCAAAGAGCAGGACGGTCAGAATACTAAACCATAGCAGGACGACAGAGATGGATTTATTCGAGGGCGTTTCATCCTCGACGGATCGTTCAGAACCCCTGAGCCATCTCCTTTTGGCCTCGTAAAGTAACCAGAATACGACGAAGAACAGGAGCAGTAAAGAGAGGAACCACATGTATCGTTGGTAAAAGTGTTCCGTCATATTCAGGTATTCTGACATGTTCATGGCACCGACCCGGAACTCGGCGATTTTCTTCATGCTCAACAGCCAGTGTGACGCATAACCTCCGGGCTGTAGCCCGCTGTCCACGGATCGAGTATAGTAGTGGATGTAGTCTAAGACAGGAAGCACAAAGATCGTTACAATCAACCACGGGATTCCCAGGCGCCTGAATTTACTCTTGAGAAAACGCCTAGCTCCCTTTTTCTGCAGAGATGGAAGAGCAAAGTACCCGGCAATGAAAAACAGGATGATCATCATGAACACGTCGAGCAGTATCACGATGATGTCAAGGAGATGGCTTGTGTTCACCTCATGGAAGGGCCAGAAGGCAACCATTTCACTGTAACTGGCTGCGGAGTGAAAGATGAGGACGAGCAAGACCATCAGGTAGCGCAAGTTATCAAAAAACGGTAAACGGTTTGCAGTTGCACTTTGTGCCTGGTTCAATTTATCCTCATCCCAAAGCAAGCAACGCCTCTTTCATCTTGTCGAGCGCTTCGGTCAACATCGAGCGCGGACAGCCAAAGTTCAGCCGCACGAACCCCTCGCCACCCCGGCCAAAGATGGCACCATCGCTCACGGCGACCCTGGCCTGTTTGAGAAAGAACTTGTGGGGATTGTCAGGGATACCTGCCTCATGGCAACTCAGCCAGGCCAGATAAGTCCCCTCCGGTTTGCTCATAGAGATGCCGGGCAGATGCGCCTCCACGTACTGGAGAAGAAAATCCAGATTAGCCTCCAGATAACGCAACACCTCGTCCAGCCACAGTTGACCGTCACGATAGGCCGCCAGAGCAGCCGTATATCCCATGACATTTATCCCATGGACCAAACCTGCATGGGTTGTTTTTAGCTTCTTCCGCAACTTTGGGTTCTGGACAATCGCCACTGAACACTTGAGGCCAGGAACGTTGAACGTCTTGCTCGGCGCCATCAGCGTGATGGTCTGGTCGGCAATCTCGGGAGCCAAAGAGGCAATCGGCACATGACGACTACCTTGAAACACCAGATCGCAATGGATCTCATCTGAGTAGATGACAATGTTGTGGCGAAGGCAGATTTCGGCCATTCGTTCCAACTCTTCGCGCCGAAACACACGTCCTACGGGATTGTGCGGGTTGCACAAGATAAAGAGGCGGGTCCGGTCGGTAATCGCCTTCTCAAAGACGTCAAAATCAATCTCATAACGCCCGTCTGGTCGGCGAGTCAGTTCCATCTCGTCATTGGTAAGCCCGGCGCCGGCCGGGGCGTACAGCATGGGGAAATAGACCGGCGTTTGTAGCAGCACGCCGTCGCCAGGAGAGGGCACGGCATGGCAGACCAGATTAAAGCTGGTTACAACTCCCGGCAAGAAGATCAACGCCTCGGGCGAAACCTGCCAACCATAAAGGCGCTGGAGCCGGTCCACAATGACTTTGCAAAGTTCTGGCGGGTCCATGCCGTAACCGAACACTCCGTGCTCAACACGCTCACGCAGGGCACGGATAACCGGTTCAGGCGACATAAAATCCATGTCTGCCACCCACATGGGCAACACATCTTCGTCGTAGTGATGCCACTTGGCGCTTTCAGAGTGGCGTCTGTCAATACGCTGATCAAAATCGTAAGTCATACCGTAGCCTCCTGCTCTCTAATCAACCGCGTCTGGTCGCTCCAGCGTGATGACCCGGTAGCTCTCGGCGTAAGCTAACCCTTTTTCTTTGCCCGTTTCGGCGCTCCATTCTTTGATCATCTCGGTCGGGTCCCAGTCTCCCATCTGGCTGGCGTGCTGCTTGAGCGCGGCGATCTTTTGCTCGATCATCTCCGTCACGTCCACCCACACGTTGGGTTCGTCGTTGCCGTAGACGTACACCTGGCGCACGCTATGCGGAGCGCCGACCTCAGGCCACAACAACGGCATAGCACTCGCCGGCGCTGCCGCGTCGAGCGCCGCTTGCCCTGCCGCGCGATGATCGGGATGGTTGATGTAATCGTCACCGACAAACAGCCTCGTCGGGTCCCACGTGATAATAACCTCCGGTTTGTACTGGCGGATCACACGCACCAAGTCACGCCTTAGATCAAGCGTGGGTTGCAACTGTCCATCGTCGTAGCCCAGGAACACCACCTCGCTCACGCCCAACGTTGCGCAGGCAGCGCGTTGTTCGGCGCGGCGAATCTCGGCCAGCCTTTCGCGCGTCATGCCCGGCTCGTGCGAACCGGTATTGCCATCAGTGCAAACCACGTAGGTCACACGGCAACCGGCCTTCGCCCACGCCGCCACCGTGCCAGCCACGGTGAACTCGGCATCGTCAGGGTGGGCTACAATGACCATCGCTGATTCAGGAATACTATTTTCTCCCATGCTTTCATCCAGTGCAGTTCATCCCGCTTCCGTTCTCACCTTCTTAATAATCGGTAGGCCCTCGCCTGCGGGGGAAGAGCGCACTCGCTGCCAGAGCGCAGAAGCCCAATCCGGCCAAACCTTTCACGACATCGCGTCGGGAAACTCTTCTCATTAGTATTACAAGTCCACAATTTGACAGGATTACTCATAGGTAGGTGGCGTTGGTCATATCAGCTATTTGCTGACTTTTTACCTTTTAGCATACACCTCTGCAGCAAGCACTCGCGGACTCTTAGTCCGGGCGTTGCGAGTCGTTCGCAGAATAATGGCTTCGCGAAATCCAACCGCTCGAAACTCTTCAAGGAAGGCGCCGCCTTCCTTGGCTCCAGCGATTCAAGCAAACCAGTTAGCTTCGCTGTCCTGGATCTCTGGGGGGAGAGGTTCGCGCAATATGAGTTCGGCCGCGTAGACTGCACCACCCTGCCGTACCACACGTGCAAGATCGAGGAAAATTGCGTCCCTCTTTGGGTTTAGATTAAAGATGCCATTGACCAGGGCTATATCAATTATGCCTTCTCCAATGGGAAGGTTCTCTGCATCTGCCTGGTAGAATTCCACGTTGTCGGCTCCGGTTTCCACTACAGCTTGGCGAGCACGGGTAAGCATGGTATCGCTAAAGTCAACACCGATGACCCTACCATTGGGACCTACCCGTTCTGCAGCAATCAAAGAATCGAGACCCGCCCCGCATCCCAAGTCAAGGATGATATCACCAACCGAAATGTTAGCACAGACGGCAACGTTTGAAACACCGGAAAACGCATCTACAGAGACGGATGGCAAGCCCACAAGCAGATCCTGTGGGTAGCCTACGCTTTCCGCGAAACGCCGGCCTACAGGGAACGGATGTTCATCCTGTGGTTTTTCCGCCGCCGCTGAATAAGCCTCCCGAACGCCATCGCGGAGTTGCTGTGTCTTGTCCCTGTTCATTCACTCCTCCTTCCGATTTGGCTCACACTTTGCCCACGGAGAGCATGTAGATGGCCGCCTCGTGTTGCCCGTCCACTTCTAGCATGGCGTTGAGACCGTCGTCCAGAAAGACGCCCACAGCACAGGCTCCCATCCCCATGGGTTCTTTCTCAAGAATTGACTACATCAGGTCCGTGTAAACACCACGACCTGCCAGGGGCCCATTTCCCGTATAAAAGTGCGCTCTAGTCCGTTCTTCCGAACCACCGCTTCAACTGCTTCTGTTGGATGAACGTAATTTCGAAATGGATTGCGCTGTATCCAATGTCGGACATTGTAATAAATCAGCACTACGATCTTTACCCACCACTTATCGCGGGGATACACCAGACCGTAGAGCCTTCTCGCCTTTTGCGAAGAGAGGTTCACCATCCGTTCCATATCGTGGTAACAGCAGATCACTCGGTCCAGTGTAACAATATCCGCTGGTGGGACCTCGGCAGCTAGATCGACAGAGTTCCCTTGCAGATGACGAACCCGGTCTGCGTGTCCTTGCCGTTCGGCTTCCGCCCGACATGCTTCCACATAGGCTGTGGAGGCTTCATTGTTGATTGCAGTCCGAACACCAGATTTGAGTAATTCATGCTGGATATCCCCCACGCCACCACCAATATCGAGGAGGGTCATCCCCTCTACACCTTCAGCTCGCAATGCCTCGATCAGTTGACGGGTGGTTTCTTTGGGACCTTGTTGCCGATACTTGTCAAGTTTCTTGGTGACATACTTCTGGTCGAATTTTGCCTCAATCCCCTGACATTGACAGCAGTCCATAACATGTTTCTCCTTTCCAAAGAATAGGAATACCTTGTGCGTGGTCATAGTGAGCATGGATAGCGATAAGGATGTCTGGTGGGAAGGCATCCAGTTCCCTCAGGGTCTCAACAACCTGGGGCGCTTCAGTACGAGTTCCCCCATCAATGAGACACTTCTTGTCGCCTTCTTATGTAGTCATGGTACTCTATGATCTTATCATCTTCGAAGCCAAACACCTGACATACTGTGAATGACTGCACACGGAATTGTGCGCACACCCAATCGCCTTGGGCAAACGCCCTTACTTCATTCATTCTTCACAAAACGTGCTTCTCGACGCGGGAAAAGTTCCAGGGTTTGTCAACGTTAGCGATCAACAGCGCCCCGGCCACAACCAGTGCGCTCATAGCCACGGGGATAATATCCTGCCCCGCCTTCGAGGCGATGGATCTCGGTATCGTGACCATCGGTCGGACACCGACGCCGGAGCAGGAAGCGGCCTTTGAGGTCGAAGGGCTGTTTGTGCCTTACCTCCGGGATCCCAAGAGCGGGGAATTGACCCACTGGATCGCTCATGCCCACACCCTCTTGCAGGACTGAAAGCAAGGCCTTTCCTTCCAAGCTGAGGCTACCCTGGTGGTAGACTACCGGGCCGGGCTGCCGGGGCGGTTGATCCCGATCTTGCACAATTTGCGAGGGAAAGATGTGCCAGTTGAGCTCCCCCACACCGTCTACGTGGGACACTGGGAAGGCCAGGAGCGGGTCTTCCGTGACATGCTCGTCTGCCAGAACCTGGATGCGCGCTATGGGCAGAAAAAGGTGGCGGTGTCCAACCGCCCCCAGGAGCGGAAACGAGAAGCCCTGTGCCAGAAGCTGCAAACTCAGGAGAAGCGGATAGCGACGGCACAACGCAAAGTGCAAGAGTACACGGAGCGAATCGAGGCTCTGGAGCAGGAAGCCCAGCAAAAGCAGACTGAAAACCAGGCTGGGGTCGCGGCCTTGCGTCAGGCGAGCCGGGAAGCCACAACACCCAAGCAACGGGAACGACTCTTGGTTCGGGCGGAACGGTTGGCCGCCAAGGGCCAGGTCCAGCGGGTTCGCCTTCAGGAGAGACGTCGTCGGCTGGTAGCCCACCGGCGTACCTGGCAGCAGAAATTGACGGAGCGTCAAGGCAAGCATCAGAAAGTGGTCCAAGCCCTCCAGGAGTTGGAAGATCGCCCCTTCTACGACTTTGACCTGGAGAAGGACAACCTGATGACCTACCTGCGAATGGCGGGCGAGAACGCTCATCGCTTTGTTCAGGAGCGGTACTTTGCCAACACTCTTCTGGAGAAAGTGGACGAAGCGACCATGGCGCGGGTAGTCTACAACCAGCCGGGTTGGGTACGGCGCCAGGGCCAGTACCTGCACGTGCTGTTGCAGGGCTACAGTGACCCCAAAGTGCAGGCAGCCATAGCCCGGGCCTGCCAGCGAGTCAACCAAGCTCAGGTCAAACTGCCCGGTGGGCACTGGCTCCACATGGAGGT
>SOHZ01000202.1 GCA_004377365.1 Anaerolineales bacterium
AACATTTGAAGAATAATACCTTTGCGCATGCCGTCTAACATGCGGATGGACACCGGCAGGTCATCCGCCGCGTTAGGCTGCGCAAGAATGATACGAATCGAAGATATTCACTTATCAATCTGGAGGTGAAGTATGCGTCATATTAACCTGGAGACTTGGCCACGACGCGAGCATTTCAGTGTCTTTAGCGCCTGGGGCTATCCACACTTCAGCTTGTGTGCAAATGTAGACCTGACAGCATTCTATCCTGTTGTCAAGCAGCGTGGCATTTCGTTTAACGTGGCGACAGTGTACGTAATCGCAAGAGCAGCGAACGCCATTCCTGAGTTCCGGTTGCGCATTCGTGCAGGAGAGGTGGTAGAGCACGAAATCGTACACCCAGGCACAACGATTCTAACGAGTGAGGATATATTTACCTTCTGTTCTATTGACTATATTGAGAACTTCTCATTGTTTGCAGCGAGAGCGAAGGAGAAGATCGCTTATGTACAAGAACATCCGACGCTCAAAGACGACCTGGGACGAGACGACCTGTTCTACATGACGGCGATACCATGGGTGTCCTTCACAAGCTTCATGCACCCGCTTGATTTGGATCCAGTGGATTCTGTGCCGCGGTTTGCATGGGGGAAGTTCTTCGAGGATGGCGAGCTCTTGAAGATGCCGTTAAGTGTGCAAGGACATCATGCACTTATGGATGGACTACACATGGGGAGGTTCTATGCAGAAGTGCAAGAGTACTTGCATCATCCTGATGTCGTTCTAGGTGAAGCATAGGCGCGCAGCCTAACCCGCGCATGCAGCCGACCGCCTGATCGAGGATTTGATTGTTGCCGGTCTTGGTTATGTGGCGAGTCTTTGATTGATTGGCACGTTGTTTCACCCGGCGGCGGCTGATGCGCCATCCGTTAGGCGGCATTCCTTCCAAGAGTTTGGTGGAGGATCAAGATGTTAAGGATTTATCAGATCGAAACGGACGAAGATAGAGTTCATGTTCGTGAGCTATTTTGGGAATATCTTCAGTGGGCAAATGCAAGACTTGACGAGGAATTCGGTGTCAACTTTGATATCGAATCGATGCTTGACCAGAATATGCTGGAGCTCGACAAGTTTCTGCCACCATATGGGCGATTGTTGTTGGGAGAATACGAGGGTCAAGTGGTTGGTCTTGCGTGCATGAGGAGGATCCGAGAGGATATTGGAGAAATCAAACGGATGTACGTTCAGCCAGCGTTTCGCGGGAAAGGAATTGGCCGTGCACTGATTGAAGATCTCATTGCAAAAGCTCGAGAGATCGGCTATCCAAGGATCCGGTTGGATAGTACGCGCTTCATGAAAGAAGCCCATTCATTATACAGGTCAGTTGGATTTCAAGAGATTGAGCCGTACCCCGAGAGCGAGATACCAGAGGAGTTTCAGCAGCATTGGGTCTTTATGGAACTGCAATTGTGAAGTGCATTGTTTACCTATTGCAGCAAATGCCGCCTAACACGCGGTTGGAGCTGACCTGGCTATCATGGAGCCTTGCGAGGTTGATCGAGCCTGCCAATCGACTTCTAGGAGAGGGGGATGAGCCTGTGTCGCCAGGCAGCTCAACCGTATGCCGTTAGCCGGCCTTTGTGTCACAAGTCGCAACGAGGATGCAATAACAGCATTTCAGAGGATTGCGTGGATAGCAGATGACACCGTCAAAATCTAGAAAGAGAAGACATAGACGCAGCAATAAGCGAAGCGAGTTGGAACGTTTGAGAGCCAAGCTGGAGCAAGGCCCCTTTCGCGACGAGAAGCTTGTCATTGCACCCAGCGGACAGGTGAAAATGTCCGAAGTCCTGGGAGACTTTGTGGAGCCGTATATGGACATGGCAGACACTGAGGAAGCTTACCGCAAGCTACTAACGTTGGCCGTTATGGCCTGGAATGCCTCGTTTCTCCCTGAGAAAGAGCAGGAGGAAATGATAGACAGAGTACTTGCAGCCGGGATACCAGCAGGCAACGATGAACTGAGAGCAGGGCTGAAGGGGATCGTGAATATGCTGATCGCCCGGAAGAAGGCTTACTTCTCCGAGTACACACGTAACATAATCGACTTCGAGGTGACGGACACGGGAGAGAGCTATCACCTCACTGTGGCGTCTATGGTGAAAGAAGAGCCGTGAGGGTCTGTGTAATGGGGATGGAGGCCAGCTAACAACTCACTGCCCGCGACCGCGCCTTCGGCGCGCATTGTATCGGCGAGCCTTTCCAATGCACTGGTCATCAAAAAGGAGAAACCTAAATGAAAGCAATGGTATTGAACAAGCTCTGCAGTCTCGAAGAAAATAAGACCCCGCTGGAACTGATACATCTGCCAGATCCTGTTCCAGGAGAGAAAGAAATCCTGGTAAAAGTCTCAGCCTGTGGGGTTTGTCATACCGAATTGGATGAAATTGAGGGCAGAACACCCCCACCGCGTCTTCCAGTTGTTCTAGGTCATCAAGTCGTTGGAGTAGTCGAAGGAACCGGCAGTAAAGCGAGTGCCTTTAAACTTGGAGACAGAGTCGGAATTGCCTGGATCTATTCAGCTTGCGGAAAATGCAAGTTTTGCCTGGAAGGCAATGAGAATCTATGTTATAATTTCAAGGCGACAGGCAGGGATGCCAATGGCGGGTATGCTCAGTATATGACTGTTTTAGAAGATTTCGCCTATAATATTCCCGACGCCTTTTCTGATTTGGAAGCAGCTCCCCTTTTATGTGCTGGCGCCATTGGCTACCGGTCTCTGAGATTAACCGGCCTCAAAGATGGGCAGAATCTGGGACTTACCGGATTTGGGGCTTCGGCTTATCTGGTGCTCATGATGGCGAAACATAAATATCCGAAATCTAAGGTCTTTGTCTTTGCTCGGAATGAAAAAGAAAGACATTTTGCTAAAGAACTCGGTGCTGTTTGGGCGGGTGACACTGAAGAAGAATCCCCCGAAAAACTGGATTGTATCATTGACACCACACCGGTGTGGAAACCGGTAGTTGAAGCTTTGAAGAATTTAGAACGCGGTGGAAGATTGGTGATCAATGCTATTCGTAAAGAAAAAGTGGACAAGGAATATCTTCTACGATTAGATTATCCTACCCATCTCTGGTTAGAAAAGGAGATAAAGAGTGTAGCCAATGTGGCGAGGAGTGATGTCAGCGAATTTTTGGAACTGGCGGCCGAAATTCCTATCAAACCTGAGGTTCAGGAATTTCCATTGGAAGGAGCAAATGAGGCATTGGTCGAGCTTAAAACGAGAAAAATTCGGGGAGCGAAGGTTTTAAGAATTAAGAGGGCTGGGCGTGCGTGACGTGTTTTGGTTCTCAACGGTGGAGGGAAGCAAAGCGATATCTTGCTCTCGAAAAGGCCCGCCTGAGCTCGCGCGCAGGCGGCTTGTCTTTTTTGCCCCCCGATAGTATAATATCGAGAAATCTGAAGGAGAAGTTGATCTATGCTCAAGACTCATACCTGTGGCGAACTGAGGGCCGAACACGAGGGACAGGAAGTAACCCTGGCTGGTTGGGTGCACCGACGGCGTGACCACGGGGGCCTGATCTTTATTGATTTGCGGGACCGGGAGGGGATCACTCAAGTCGTCTTTAACCCTGAAGCCTCGGCTGAGGCCCATGCTGTGGCTAATCAAATCCGCACGGAGTACGTGCTTCAACTCTGGGGCACGGTCCGTCGTCGGCCAGAGGGTCTGGACAATCCTAATATGGCCACCGGTGAGATCGAGGTGCTAGCCACCCAGGCGCAGATACTCAACCCGGCCGAGACGCCGCCTTTCTACATCAATAAAGAAGAGGAGGTTGACGAAGCTCTGCGTCTCAAATATCGGTATCTCGATTTGCGCCGCCAGCGTATGCAGAAGAACATCATCCTCCGCCACAGAGTGGTCAAGTTTATCCGTGACTTCCTGGATGAGCGCGGTTTCGTCGAGATTGAGACGCCCATTCTGATCAAGAGCACTCCCGAAGGAGCACGGGACTACCTGGTACCCAGTCGGGTTAACCCTGGCCGTTTCTATGCCCTGCCCCAGTCACCCCAGCAACTCAAGCAGTTGCTGATGGTGGCCGGCTTCGAGAAGTATTTCCAGATCGCCCGCTGTTTCCGCGACGAGGACCTGCGAGCTGACCGCCAGCCAGAGTTCACCCAACTGGACGTTGAGATGTCTTTTGTGGAACAAGAGGACATCCTGCGTTTGACGGAGGAGCTTTTCACCTCTCTCGTTGAAACACTAGCCGCCGATGAAAGTGCTGGCGGCCCGGGGCTCAATAAGCGCCTCCTGCACAAGCCCTTCCCCCGACTCTTATATCAAGAAGCTATAGAGCGTTACGGCAGTGACAAGCCGGACCTACGGTTCGGTATGCCGTTGGTAGATCTATCCGATCTATTGACTGGATGTGAGTTTCGGGTCTTCCGTGAGGTGATAAGTAGTGGCGGCCAGGTGAAAGCCATTTGTGCTCCCGGCTGCGCCAGCTACACCAGACGGCAGACGGATGAACTGGCTGATTTCGTCAAGCGGCATGGAGCCAAAGGGTTGGTATGGTTGGCTCTGAGTACCGAAGGCCCCAGGTCGCCCATAACCAAGTTCCTCTCCGAAGGAGAACTGGCAAGCATCGTGGCCCAGGCAAATGCGGAGAGAGGTGATCTCATTCTCATGGTAGCCGATGAGCCTGAGGTAGTGGCAGAGTCCCTGGGAAGCCTGCGGAGGGAGATGGGCCAGAGATTGGGGCTGTTGGATGATAGCGTGTTGGCTTTTGCCTGGATCTTGGATTTCCCGCTGCTGGAGTGGAATCAGGAGGAGGGGCGCTACAGCGCCGTGCACCACCCCTTTACTTCGGCTGTTGATGAGGATTGGTCCTTGCTGGAAACCGAACCGGGCAGAGTTCGGGCCAAGGCTTACGACGTCGTTTGTAACGGATGGGAGATTGGAGGCGGCAGCATCAGGATCCATCAACGTGACTTGCAAGACAGAATGTTCAAAGCCCTGGGGTTATCGCCGGAGCAGGCCCAGGCCCAGTTTGGGCATATGCTCGAAGCTTTTGAATACGGGGCGCCACCCCATGGGGGCATCGCCCCTGGCATTGACCGGCTAGTGATGCTCCTGGCTGACGAGCCTAACATCCGCGAGGTGATTGCCTTTCCAAAAACCCAGAGCGCGGTGGATCTGATGACCGGAGCCCCATCGCCAGTGGCGCAAGCGCAATTGGCTGAGCTACATCTAAAGTTGGCGGACGGCGGATAGCTGATAGCCGATAGAGACAAATCGCGTACCAAAGATGGGCGATAGAGCAAGTGAACTGCGAATCGGGAAGATTTGCCTTTTTGCCAACTTTGTGTTAGTATATAGCCGAGGACCCTGCTGTGTACGTGATGCGGCTACAGTTTTGAGCCAACACCTTAAAAAACGGGAGTTGAGCTCTAGAGGGGATGCGGTAGCCTGAAAGGGTAAGGCTGAACCGATAGGTAGATTCCCACCTGCGTAAGCAGGTTCAAAACCTGAGAAGCACACGGCATGGCGGGGGCATCTTTTTGGAAAAGCCACCAGAGTAGAAACTGGTGGTTTTTTAGTACAACTGCCACTGTTGTACCACTGTTGCGGTGCAGGTGGTACAGGTGACCATTCCAAGTTTGGTACAGTGGGTCTTGACAGCAGCCCTTCTTTGTGCTATGCTGAGAAGGGGTAATCACTCAGACCTCCGGGGCTTCGTCGTGAGCCCTCGGCCTGAGCTCGGGCCGAAGGCTCAGCCGAACGAGTTTAGGCAAAGCTTCAGGCTGCCTGTACCGCAACAGTGGTGGTTGAAGCAAGGGTACGAAAGCCCCAAGAGCATATACTGTTGAAACCTCAGAGGTGTCTGGAGTAGTTCTACCCGACCGCCTGAACGCATACGAGTGAAGTAATGAAGATGGAGGTATCCATGTTGAGGGAGAGGATCTCTGAAGAGATTTATGTTTTCACCAGTGATCTTTACGCTCAGGTGACGGCTGGAGTTATTGTGACCTCCAGAGGGGCCGTGGTCGTTGATACTTTGCCTTTCCCTCAAGAGACAAGAGAGCTTCTGGCTTTCGTTCAGGAGAGAGGGCTCCGAGTCTCCTATGTGATCAACACCCATAGCCACGCCGATCACGCCAATGGCAGCTATTTGTTTGAAGAGACTGATTTGGTGGCTCACCAACTTTGTCGTGAGATCCTCCGCAAGCATGGTGAAAGAGTTCTTGAGGAAGCCAAATCGGAGACCCCCGAAGTGGCCGATGTCCAACTGCGTTTACCTTCCATCACCTTTGACCAGGAGGCGATTTTGCACTTGGGTGACAGAACCCTGCATCTCATATCTCTACCTGGTCACACCTCTGACTCGATTGGAGTCTACGTCCAGGAGGACAAAATACTTTTTGCCAGTGACGCGGTGATGCCAGTACCCTACATTGTGGAAGGTGATCGGGCAGCGATGATAGATTCTTTGCGCGTTATTGGCCAGTTGAGCCTGGAGAACATCGTGCAAGGGCATGGTGAGGTCATCTTGCGGGGCGAGGTCGAGGAGGCCATCAAGACCAGCATACTTTACCTGGAGACCATCTACGAGAAAGTAAAGGAAGTAGTGGAGGCTGGAGCCCCCCCTGAATCGGCAGCCGAGATCAACATTGAGCAATGCGGCAAGTCTCGTATTCCCTTAAACGGCCTGGTCCAGCATTTGCATGAGGCAAATCTACTCTATCTCTACGATCTGATGACGGCCCAAGTTGAGAAAGGGCCGAGTATGATCATTTGAGGGCCAGCTTATCTTATGTCACGTTAAGTCGCCGCCTTTTCTTCCAGAATGCGCCTATGCAATTCGGCAAAGGTTGCCGGCGGGGCGACGTCGGCGCGGCGCTTGAGTCGCACGGCACCGCTGGGACAGGGGATAAGGCATAGCCCGCAGCCGATGCACACTGCCTCGTCCACGATTGGGAACTCGTCACCCATGACCAGCGCATCCACCGGACAGGCTTCGATGCAATCACCGCAGCCAGCGCACGCCTCCTCGTCGGTGGTGCGCAGGAAGTAGGTAGCCATAATGTCGTCGCGGGCCAGCCGCCGCCTGGCAATGGGGCCGACGTTCCAACAGGCGTGTTCGCAGCAGTTGCAGGTATGCTTGATGCCGTCTTGCGAGTTATCAACCATGTGCACCAGCCCCCTCTCCTCGGCCAAGCGGGTGATGGCCAGCGCCTCGGCCACGTCAATCTGCCGAGCCATCCCCCGCTCGATGAGGTATTCGGCCAGCTCGTCATATTTCATGCACACTTCCAGCGGGTGATCGCAGAGAGCCTTGTCCAGTAGTTGGGCAGTCATGCGGCAGGGGCAGTGGGCTACTGCGATGGTGCGTGCCCGGCGGATAACGGCTTCCATCACCTCGTAGGGATACACAGCCTGGAACGGTCCCTTGACGGCTTCTTTGACGGGGATGTAGCGGTAAGCTTTGGTGGCTGTGGCCCCGTAGGTCTCTTGGATTTCCCGCGAGCGGAAGTATTTGACCATGCGCCCGGCCATGTCTTTGGCGTGGGGCGTTCGTTCCCCTTTCCAGAAGAAGGATTGGGGGAAGCCGTAGCCCACCTGCTGGAGGGCATAGCCCGGCTGCCCATCGTCGGTAGTGCCGGAGAAGAGCAGCCCCCGCCTGGCCAATTCCTCCAGAATGTCCGCTACTTCCTCGATAGGCTGGCTCAGGCTGGCGGCTACTTCGTCCGCTGTGGTCAGTTCCAGCGGGATGTGCGTATTGGGCACGGCCAGGGCCACCTCGGCCTCGACTGGACTAAAGTTGGCCCGCAAGATGTCCACCAATTCGCCCTTGAGCGGGTAGCCCATGCCCAGGGCATGCAGATGGTGAGCCAGTTGGGTGTAAGGGTCAAAGGTCATTGGTACACCTCCGTGAGCTGTTCGATAATCGCTCACTCAAAATCACGTCCCCAACAGAGTCTCTATCTCAGCCAACACCTGCCCCAAAGTCGGCTGCGTGGAAGGGGTGAGGGCATCTCTGGGACCAATGTGTTTGTGATGAGGATGCGTTTCCACTTCAGGGTGGTGAGGCGCGTTGTCGTAGCGGAACACCCGTTGGCCTTCACGTAGGTAAGTGTAAGCGTAATGAACGCGGATAGGGTAGCCAAGTTCCGTGCTCACCACTTCGTAGAGGTCGAGGTAGTACTACAACCGCACTTGTCATTGCGAGGAGATGGTTACGGATACCTCGCGGGAAGGCCGTGGAGTTGGGCCCAGTCCCCAGAGGGCATCGTCCCACGCTTGCCCTTGATAAGGGGCTGCGCACCCTGGCGCACCCCAATGTCCCCAATAGGGTCTTCCTGGGCGGGAGGTAGGCAATCTCCTTTTAGAGGCCGCTTACGCGCCTCAGCGAAGCGATAGCCAACTCCTGCCCTCCCAGGAAGCAGGATACACCAGGTATCGTCTGCTGTCAACTGCTATTCGTGTTGGTAAGGTGCACCTTTAGTATACAAGCGAAGCGACGAAGCAATCTCGTTTTACAGCGGCGAATTGCCAGCCAGGTACGAGATTCTTCGCTCCCTTCGGTCGCTCAGAATGACATTTCAACGGAAGTACGGTTGTAGTACTAGGATAGACTGGAGTTGTAATCGGGGAGATGTGAGATGCGGATAAGAGATGGCTCTGAGCCTCGCTATCTGGTGGTGGGTAGAATAGTCGCGCCTTGGGGAGTCAGGGGAGAGGTCAAAGTGACCCTTGAGACCGACTTCCCTGAACGTTTTGAGCGACTCAAGAGGGTATACCTGGGTGAGAAGGCGACCTCTTTTGTGCTGGAGAGGTCACAACTGCATAAGGGACACGCCCTTCTCAAGCTGGGGGGCTGCGACGATCGTGATGCGGCGGAGAAGCTTCGTGGTCAGTTGGTGCAGATACCCATTGAGGAAGCTATGCCCCTGGGCGAGGACGAATACTACGTCTATCAAGTCGTTGGCCTGGACGTCTGGACCACTGAGGGGGAGCACCTGGGCAGGGTCAGCGAAGTTCTCTTCACCGGTGCCAATGACGTCTATGTGGTACAGGGGGAGAAGGGAGAGATATTAATCCCGGCCGTAGAAGATGTGGTATTGGAGGTTGATCTGGCTGGCGGTCGGCTGACTGTAGAGTTGATGGAGGGGTTGATTTGACTGTAGGGGAAGGGAGTAAGGGATAGGAGCTAGGGGATGGTTTACTGGACCGCAGCCGGCGAATAGAATTCGCTGGCTGAAGCTGAGAAGGCCCCTCAGGGCCTTGGTCCAGCGCCTGAGGGCGCTTCTCGATTTCAGCCGGGGATTTCCAATCCTTGGCTCGCCGACCTTGACAAAGGGGTGAACTTTGTGGTATGCTTGTAGTTAGCCAGACCTGACAGGTTTTGGCGAATTACTAAACCTGTCAGGTCTTGTTGAGGAGGTGTCAGTGAGTGCCATCAAATATTGGGTGGGCTTTAACATCGTGGCGGGTATCGGGCCGGCTCGCTTCCAGGCCCTTCTCGATCACTTCGGCGGCCTGGAAGCGGCCTGGAAAGCACCGGCCTACGAACTGAAACGGACGGGCCTGGACCGCCGTTCTATTGATAGCCTTCTGGAGACGCGGAACAAGATCTCCCTTGACGATGAGATGGAAAAGGTCGAACGGGCAGGGGTGCAGGTCCTCACCTGGCAAGACGAAGCCTACCCACCCCAACTGCGTCACATCCACAGTCCCCCGCCGGTCCTCTACGTCAAGGGTGAGCTGCGGCCAGAGGACGAATGGGCCGTGGCCGTGGTGGGCACCCGGCGGGCCACGGTCTACGGCAAGGAGGCCACGCGCACCCTCGCCGGCAATCTGGCCCGCAACGGGGTCACTATAGTCAGTGGCATGGCGCGGGGCATTGACGCCCAGGCTCACCGGGCCGCCCTGGAAGCGGGCGGGCGCACCATCGCCGTCTTTGGTTCCGGCATTGACATCGTCTACCCGCCGGAGCACAAAAAGCTGGCCCAGGCTATCGCCGAAAACGGAGCTCTGGTCACCGAGTATGCTCTGGGGACGCAGCCCGAAGGGAGCAACTTTCCCCCTCGCAACCGCATCATCAGTGGCCTGTCCCTGGGGGTGGTCGTCGTTGAGGCCGGGGTAAGAAGCGGAGCCCTCATCACCGCTGACTATGCCGGCGAGCAGGGCCGAGACGCCTTTGCCGTGCCGGGCAACATTTTTCACAGGGGCAGCAAGGGCACCAACAGGCTCATCCAGCAAGGGGCCAAGCTGGTCCTCTCGGTGGCAGACGTGCTGGAGGAGCTGAACCTGACCATGATCAGCCAGCAGGCCGAGGTGCGGGCCGTGATCCCGGAGAATGAAACCGAGTCGCTTTTGCTCAAGCACATCTCATCTGAGCCCATCCACGTGGACGAGATCGGTCGCCAGAGCGGGTTGACCATCGTCCAGGTGACCAGCACCCTGGCCATGATGGAACTGAAGGGCATGGTGCGCCAGGTGGGAGGGATGAATTACGTGCTGGCCAGGGAGGGCCGGGTGGAGTATGTCGTGGACTGAGTACCACATGAACGACCGAGCCCCGAGAGGGGGATAGGCATATCGAAGGGATCGCGTTTTGGAAGGAGGTGGGTGAACGATGACCATAACAGCGGAAAAGGTGATGGATAGATATCCCCTTCAGCTCGATGTACAAGTGCTACGCAGCGTCCTGGAGGACACTGAGAGGCGGATCGCTTTGTATGAAGGGATCGTTCGAGACTTTGAAGCCCGGTGGGGCTGCGATCTGGCCGGATTTGAAAAGCGAATCGCAGAGGGCGAGTTGCCAGAGCACCCCTCCTGGGAAATCTCCATCGAGTGGGGTGTGGCTGCCGACGAACTGCAAAAGTTGCGTACTTACTTGTGAGGGCCACACTGATTGGGTAAGGTCGGTGACCTTCAGTCCCGATGGTAGCCTACTTGCCAGTGGCAGTGCTGACCAGACCGTGCGGTTGTGGGATGTCAGCACAGGTCAGTGCCTCAAAACTTTGCAGGGACATACCTATTTGGTATGGTCAGTGGCCTTCAGTCCCGACGGTTGC
This sequence comes from Anaerolineales bacterium, assembly GCA_004377365.1. Classification (GTDB taxonomy): domain Bacteria; phylum Chloroflexota; class Anaerolineae; order E26-bin7; family E26-bin7; genus E26-bin7. The sequence continues at coordinate 11,065 of SOHZ01000202.1, forward strand.
ACCCTTGCCAGTGGCAGTCAAGATGAAACTATCAAGCTCTGGGACGTGCAAACGGGCGAGTGCCTGAAAACACTGAGACCCGACAGACCCTACGAGCGCATGAACATCACCGGAGTGACAGGCTTGACTGAAGCCCAGAAAGCCACCCTAAGAGCTTTAGGGGCAGTCGAGAACGAGGATACAAGGTTGGGGTAGAGGAGTGAAGGAGGGGTGTCATGATCGGCAAAGTAATCAAAGGCACCTACCGTATCCTGGAGGAACTGGGCCGGGGCACCGTTTCCACGGCCTACCTGGCCAGGGACACGGCGCATGAGCGCAGGGTGGCCCTCAAGGTCATCCACCCCGATCTGTCCAGGGAGAGCCAGTTCACCAGCCGCTTCGCACGAGAAGGCAAGCTGCTGGCCAAGTTGGACTCGCCCCACATGGTCAGAGTCCTCGACTTTGGAACGGACGAGGGGCTGGACTACATCGTCATGGAGTATGTCGAGGGCAGAGCCCTTTCTACTGTCCTGGAACAGGTGGGGACTTTTGGGGTGAAGCGAGCCCTGGGAATCATCCGCCAGGTGGTGCAGGGCCTGGAGGACGCCCACGACCGAGGTGTTGTGCACCGTGACATCCGCCCGTCCAATGTCATGGTCGCCGCCGATGGCGTGGTCAGTGTGATGGACTTTGGCCTGGCCGCCGGGACCGATCTGAACCGCCTGTCCGCCAGTGGCGTCGTGGGCACACCCCACTATCTGGCCCCGGAGTGGGTCGCAGAGGGCAGAGAAGCGGACATCCGCGCCGACATCTACTCTTTGGGCGTGACTCTCTTCGAGATGCTGACCGGCCAGCGACCCTATGAGGCCGACAGCGCGGCGGACATCGTGAAAAAGCATCTGCAGGAGCCGGTTCCCTCGGCGCGCCAGCTTAACCAAGAGATACCCGCAGAAGTGGATGATTTGGTGCGAAAGTGCCTGGCCAAAGAGCCCCGGAACCGTTTCCAGACCCCAACAGAACTTTTGCGGGCGATTGACGAGGCCCTGGAGGAAGAAGAGTCAGGGCCGGGATTGGAGAGGCTCCTGACCGGGCGGACGCTGGGGCAATGTCGTCTGTTGGAACAGCTCGGTAGCGGTGGCATGGCTACAGTGTACAAAGCCTACCAGCCTTCCCTGGACCGTTACGTGGCGGTGAAAGTGTTGCCTCCCTTCCTGGCCAGCACTCCCGATTTTATCACCCGTTTCCGCCGTGAGGCACGGGCCATCGCCAGGCTGAACCATCCCAACATCCTGCCCGTCTACGATTCGGGCCAGGAAGGGGAGCTGAGCTACATTGTGATGCGCTACGTGGAAGGGGGCACTCTCCAGGAGACGCTGGGGAAACCGCTGCCTCTGGACAGGGTGGTGGAGATGATCACCCAGGTGGGGGGAGCTCTGGACTATGCCCATCGAGAAGGCATCATCCACCGCGACGTGAAACCCAGCAACGTGCTCATGGACAAGAGGGAATGGGCTTTGCTGTCCGATTTTGGGTTGGCCAAGGTGGTGGAGACCAGCGTACAACTGACCAAGACAGGAGCGGGGCTAGGCACACCGGCCTACATAGCGCCGGAATTGGGCAAAGGCGAGCCCGTTGACGAGCGGAGCGACATCTACTCGTTGGGGATCGTGCTCTACGAAATGCTGACCGGACGGGTGCCTTTTGAGGCCGAGACCCCCATGGCCGTCGTTATGGAGCACATCAGCACCCCCTTGCCCATGCCACGTAGCATCAATCCCGACATCCCCGAGCCGGTAGAGCAGGTGGTGCTGAAAGCCCTGGCCAAGGACCCGGCCGATCGTTTCCAGCGGATGAGGGAGATGGTGGCGGCCTTGCAAAAAGCGGTGGCCGGAGAGCCTGGAATGACGATCGCTATCCCCCCTGCAGTGGGGGAAAGGCCGCCGAAGGCTGAGGCAATCGCTGAGGAAGGGGAGAGGATAGGCGTCCCTCCCATAGAGAAAGAGAAAGCCCTGAAGGTCAAAGGCGTCTCGCTTAAAGCTCTGTTGCTCAGGGGGGCCTTGATCGCAGTGCCGATCCTAATCCTGGTGGCCTTCGGGTGGGTGGTCGTAAGCCGCTTGGGCAAAGAACCGGGGCCGCAGCCACTGGCCGTGCACCTCACGCCCGTTCCTACGGCTCCTGGCTCTCTGGATGTCGTCCTTGGCTTTGGCAATATCTGGCATGGACGTTCCGACGTGCAAAACCACCTGGGGCAGCCGGTCACTCCTCAACAGGGTATCCCTTATGCTCACCAGTTCTTCGTCACCGGGGGCTACCTGTTCGAACGGCTGGACACCCACCAGATCTATGTCCTGTACCCCACCAATGAATGGGAGGTGTATGAGGATAAGTGGCAGGAAGGAGAGGATGTGGGTGACCTCACCCCTCCATCGGGAGTTTACGTTCCCACCGAGGGGTTTGGCAAACTCTGGCGTGAGAGTCCGGCGGTCAGATCAGGCCTGGACTGGGGCAGCTCACCCGGGATAACAGGCATTGATGGAGCGGTTCAACAATTCGAGCGAGGGCTGATGCTTTTCAATGGTCTGGAAAGCAAGCAAATCTATGTCCTTTACATCACCCCAGACAGCCAATACCGCTGGCTGGTGTTGCCGGACAGTTGGAGGCCACCGCCGGGCATCCTCTTCGTGTCAGACCGCGACGGCGACGATGAGATATGGGTGATGCAAGACGATGGCAGTGAACAGATTCCACTGACCGTCAACACCTGGCTGGACGGTTGTCCTGCCTGGTCCTGCGGTGGGTCCAGAATAGCCTATACCGTCGCTGAGCCAGGGGGCGAAGAGGACATTATGATCATGAAGAACGATACCAGTGGGAAGACTGGTTTGACGGCCAACCCCACGGTCCGGGATACAGACCCGGCCTGGTCACCTGACGATTCCAGGATGGCTTTCGTCTCCTATCGCGACGGGAACGCTGAAATATACGTCACAAAGATGGATGGCTCGGACCCTATCAACCTGACGGACAATCCGGCTGACGATTGGGATCCCGCCTGGTCGCCTGACGGTAGCATGATCGCCTTCACCTCCGACCGCGATGGCAACCCGGAGATCTATGTCATGAACAGCCGTGACGGCCAGAACCTGCGTCGTCTGACCGAGAACGAGACCATTGACGAGCAGCCTGCCTGGTGGCAGGATGCCACATCGGATCGAATCGCTTTTGTCTCCTATCGCGATGGGAACGCCGAGATCTACCTGATGGACAGCGATGGCTCGCATCCTGTTAACCTGACGAACAACGTGGCTGAAGACAAACGCCCCACCTGGTCGCTTGATGGCAGCCAAATCGCCTTCACCTCCAACCGCGACGGCGACAGGGAGATCTTTGTCATGGGAGCGGACGGTAGCCATCCCACCAATCTGACGGATAATTCGGTGGATGATTGGGACCCCCATTGGGGAAGATGAGGGGACGGAATTAAAGGACCTGGAGGTAGAATTGTACGCAGTTATCATGGCTGGCGGTGTGGGCACGCGGTTGTGGCCGCGCAGCCGCCAAAATATGCCCAAGCAACTCCTGGATATTGTGGCCGAGAATAGCATGCTTCAGGAGACCTTCTTACGAATCGAGCCCCTGATCCCACCGGACAAGGTCTTTGTCATCACCAACGAGACCTATGCCCCCATCGTGTGGGAGCAGATTCCGCAGCTCCCCAGGGACAACGTCATCACCGAGCCTGCGGGCCGCAACACCGCCCCCTGCATCGGTTTGGCTGCCCTGTATCTGCGGCAGTTGGACTCGGAAGGGGTGATGGTCGTCTTGCCAGCCGATCATCTGATCCGCGAGGCAGCCCATTTCCGGGAGGTTCTGAGGGTTGTGGCCGAGGTGGCCCAGGGTGGTCATCTGGTCACTATGGGCATCCAACCCGATTCACCACACACGGGTTATGGCTACATTCAGCGAAGCGATTTCCTGCGCCAAATTGGCCAGCATGGCGTCTACAAGGTTGCCAGGTTCACCGAGAAGCCGGACGAAGTCACGGCCCAGCGCTTTCTGGATAGCGGCCAATATTATTGGAACAGTGGCATGTTTGGCTGGAAGGTTTCCGCCATTCTAGAGGCCATCGAGGTCCATCTGCCGGCATTGCATGCCCAACTTATGACCATTGAGGCAGCTCTGGGCAGCCAGCGGGAGCGGGAGGTGATGGAAGAGGTCTGGCGGGGGGTGGAGAGCATTAGCATTGACTACGGGGTGATGGAACGGGCTGACGATGTGGCGGTTATCCCTATGGATGTAGGCTGGAGCGACGTGGGCAGTTGGGCTACCGTGGCCGAGCTTTTGCCCAAAGACGCCGAGAACAACGTGGTCGCCGGAGAGCACATTGGCATTGACACCACCGGCTCTTTGCTTTACAGCTCGGAGCGGCTCATTGCCACCATTGGCTTGAGGGACATAGTCGTAGTGGACACCGGCGATGTGGTTTTGATTTGCCCCAAGGCGCGAGCACAGGAGGTGAAAGACCTGGTAGGCGAACTGAGGGAAAAGCGGAAGGACAAGTATCTGTGATCACCTTCCCTGATCAAATCCGGTGTATCCTGTGAGCAGAGAGCTTTTAGAAGGTTATAGGAGAAAGTAGTGTCTAACGATAACATCGTGGCCTATTGTATGAAATGCAAAGAAAAACGGGAGATGCAAGATTCGCGGCCGGTCTTTACCGCCAACGGCAGTCCGGCCACGCAGGGCGTCTGTCCTATCTGCGGCACAAAGATGTTCCGCATCGGCCGCACCCCCGCCCACGAGGGCCTGGCCGTGGAGGAACACACCGTTGTCTCTAAAGCCCGGCAAAAGCGGGCCAGCGGCCCCAAACTGGTCATCGTCGAGTCGCCGGCCAAGGCGCGGACGGTGGGTCGCTTCCTGGGCAAGGGCTACGCGGTGCGCGCCTCTGTGGGCCACATCCGTGACCTGCCTGCCAACCGCATGGGCGTGGACATCGAAAACGACTTTGAGCCGCGCTACGTCATTCCTGCCAAGAAAAAGGAGATCGTCCGCGAACTGCGGCAGGAGGCCAAAAAAGCTTCGGCGCTCTACTTGGCCACCGACCCCGACCGGGAGGGAGAGGCTATCTCGTGGCACCTGGTCCACGCCTTGGGGCGAGCCATCGGTAGGCAGCCGGTGCATCGCGTCGAGTTCCACGAGATCACCCGCTCAGCGGTCGAGCACTCCTTTGCCCATCCCCGCGAGATTGACATGCAGCGAGTAGACGCCCAGCAGGCGCGGCGCATCCTCGACCGGCTGGTGGGCTATTCCCTCAGCCCGCTTTTGCGGGAGAAAATGGAGCGCAAGCGGCTTTCAGCCGGGCGGGTGCAGAGCGTCGCCCTGCGGCTGGTCGTCGAACGCGAGCGAGAGATTCAGGCTTTTGTGCCCGTGGAGTATTGGTCGCTGGAGGCAGAGCTGGCCAAACGGGAGGAGAAACCGCAGGACAAACGTCAAAGTTTTATCGCCAAATTGCATCGCCTGCGGGGCGAGAAGCCGGACCTCAAGAACGAGGCAGATACGATGGCCATCGTGGACGCGCTGGAATCGGCTACCTGGATCGTGACCCGCGTCAAGCAGGGCACGCGCCGCCGCCGTCCGTCGCCACCCTATACCACCAGCACCATGCAGCAAGAGGCGAGCCGCCGCCTGGGCTTCACCGCCCGGCGAACCATGGCCGTGGCCCAGCAACTCTACCAGGGCATCGCCATCGGCGACGAAGGCGAAGTGGGCCTCATTACTTACATGCGCACCGATAGCGTCAACGTGGCCGAGGCTGCCCAGCAGGAGGCTCGAGGATACATTCGCGATCGCTTTGGCGAAAAGTTCCTGCCAGAGAAGCCACCCGTTTACAAGACCAAGGCCAAAGGCGCACAGGAGGCCCACGAGGCCATCCGGCCCACCAGTGTGCGCCGCGAGCCCCAAGCCATCAAAAAATATCTCAGCCGCGACCAGTACCGCTTGTACAATCTCATTTGGCAGCGCTTCGTGGCCAGCCAGATGGCGCCGGCGATCTTTGACACCATGTCGGTAGACATTGCCGCTGTGCCCCAGGCGATGCTGAAAGCTGGCCAGGTGCCGCAAGCGCAACTCCAGAAACCAGATTACCTCTTTCGCGCTACCGGTTCCCGGATCCGCTTCAAAGGCTTTCTGATCGTCTACCAGGAAACCCCCGATGAGGATGCCCCACCGGACGAGGCCATGGGCAAGCTGTTGCCCCCGCTGGAAGAGAAAGAGCTACTGGACCTGTTGCGGCTTTTGCCGGAGCAGCACTTTACCCAGCCGCCGCCGCGCTACACCGAAGCAACGTTGATCCGCGAACTGGAAAAGTTGGGCATCGGACGGCCCAGCACCTACGCGCCCACCATGACGACCCTTCAGGTGCGGAATTACGTGGAACGCATCAACAGCCGACTGCATCCCACCGAACTGGGCTTCACCGTCACCGACCTGTTGGTGGCTCACTTTCCTGATGTCATGGACGTGGGCTTTACGGCCCGCATGGAGGAGGACCTGGATCGCATTGCCGCTGGCGTGCAGGAATGGCGACCGATGATCCGCGATTTCTATGGTTCCTTCCATGAGACGTTGGAGCGTGCCAGGGTCGAGATGCCCACGATTCCCCGCCCGCCCGACGAACCGACCGGCGAACTCTGCCCGGAGTGTGGCAGCCCATTGCTCTTCAAGACGGGGCGTTTCGGGCGCTTTGTGGGGTGCAGTAACTACCCCAAGTGCCGTTTCAGCAAGCCGATTCCAGTGCCCGGCGTCGCCTGCCCCCAGTGCGGCGGTGATTTGGTGGAGAAGAAGACGCGCCGCCGGCGTGTCTTCTACGGCTGTTCCAACTATCCTGAGTGTGAGTTCGCCTCCTGGAAACGCCCTCTGCCGCAGCCCTGTCCCACTTGCGGCGGCCTACTGGTTGAGGCTGGCAAAGAGTGGGCCAAGTGCATCAAGTGCGAAGAGCAGGTGGAATTGGAGAAACTGAAGGTAGAAGCGTAGAGCAGAGGGGATGAACGAACACCTGGACCGTTTCATCACTTACCTTATAGCCGAGAAGAACGCTTCCCCTTACACCATCAAGAACTATCGCCACGAGATCGAGCAGTTCTTGGTCTTCTTGAAAGAGGAGGGGGTTGATTCGTGGGAAGGGGTGGATCGGCATGTCTTGCGGCGTTATCTGGCCTGGCTGAAGGATCAGGGCTACGTCAAAGCCAGCATCGCCCGCAAAGTGTCAGAGTTGCGTTCCTTTTGTCGCTATCTGGTGCGAGAGGGTATTCTGGCTTCCAATCCCATCTCGGCCATATCTTCGCCCAAGGTCCCCAAGCGTCTGCCCAAGTACCTTGACCTCCATGAGGTGGATGCTTTGCTAGCGGCCCCGGACACCTCGACGTCCCAGGGGCTGCGCGACCGGGCTATCCTGGAGATGCTTTACGCCGCCGGCCTGCGGGTCAGCGAGTTGGTCGCTCTCGATGTAGGCGATGTGGAATGGAGCGGTGCGGAGTTGCGCGTCCTGGGCAAGGGAGATAAGGAACGCCTCGCTCTACTGGGCAAACCAGCTCAACGGGCCCTGGAGCGCTATCTGCAGGAGGGGCGGCCAGAGTTGGTGAGAGACAAGCAGCCGACCAGGGCCATCTTTGTCAACCGCTTCGGCGGGCGCCTGTCGGGGCGCAGTGTGCGGATGCTGCTGGACAAGTATGCCAAGATAGCTGGCCTGGATAAGCGGGTCTATCCCCATATACTGCGCCATACCTTTGCCACCCACCTCCTGGACGGCGGGGCCGACCTGCGAGTGGTACAGGAGCTCCTGGGCCACGCTGACCTGGCCACCACTCAGATCTACACTCACGTCAGTCAAGCCAGGGTAAGGGAGGTGTATCTGAAGTCGCATCCGGGGGCTAAAGAGGGAAGAGAGACGGCTGGGAGAGACTGATTGAAAAGTGTAGTGAGGATGAGACTGGCCAGGTTGCGCCAGACCCTGGCCGACAATGACCTGGATGCCATCGTTATCAGCCAGCCGGAGAACCGTCGCTACCTCAGTGGCTTCACCGGCACAGGGGGGGTGCTTTTCATCTCCCCTGAGCGGGCTGTTCTTGCCACTACCTTTGTCTACCTTGAGCAGGCCAGGAAACAAGCTCCGGCCTTTGAGCTGGTCAGGTTCCAAAGAGAATTCGTAGAAGTGTGGCCCGATCTGGTAACTGAGATCAATGCCAGACGGGTGGCTTTCGAAAGTGCTCATCTGACGGTAGCCGAGCAGGGTAAGCTGGACACCGGAGCCGAGGGGGCCGAGTTGGTGCCTACGGAGGGGATCGTCGAGGGCTTTCGTGCTATCAAAGACAGGGATGAACTTGACATAATCAGAAAGGCCGTCGTTTTAGCTGATGCGGCTTTCACCCACATCGTCGGGTTCATCGAACCGGGTATGACGGAAAGAGAGGTGGCCTGGGCACTGGAAGTTTACATGCGCACCCATGGGGCGGAGAAAGCGGCTTTCGACCTCATTGTAGGGGCGGGGCCCAACGGGGCCATGCCGCACCACGAGGTTTCCGAACGGGTCATCGGCGTGGGTGAGCCCATTGTCATGGACCTGGGGGCGCGGATCGCTGGCTACCATTCGGACCTGACCCGTACCATCTGTCTGGGCCAGCCCGACGGGCGGTTCACCGAGATTTATGACGTCGTTCTCCGAGCGCAATTGGCAGCCGAGGCCGCTATCCGAGCGGGGCTCGTGACTGGGGAGGCCGATAGTGCAGCCCGGCAGGTTATCGCAGAGGCTGGCTATGGCGAGCAATATGGGCATGGCCTGGGCCATGGCGTGGGCCTGGCCGTCCAGGAGGAGCCTTCCATCCGGCAGGGTGCGGAGGAGGTGTTGAAGCCGGGCATGGTCTTCACCGTCGAGCCGGGCATCTACTTGCCGGACTGGGGTGGCGTGCGCATCGAGGACATGGTCCTCGTCCGAGAGGATGGTGTTGAGGTATTGAGCCAGGCCAGCAAGGAACCGGTGATCATCAAATAGTTGAGGGTAAGAGGCGATTCTTTTTGGAGCCAAAGGGGGATTCTTGTCATCGTTAGCAACAGTGTGGTATAATTGGAGCAGGGGATTTGTCGGTTCCATGAGAGTTGGCGAAGCTGGAAGAGCGTGCAGTATGAGGTTGTTGAAATGAAGGTGGAGACAGCTCTTCAACGGGTTGTGAAGATTGCTTTTAAGCCCCTTGCCTTGGCAAGGCTAATAGGGTTTCACTTTCTCCCGGAAAACTACATAGCACTTGTGTTTCGGCTGGGGATGTACAACAGGAGGGTGTGGGGACCAGGTTTCTTCTGGATCATTCCGATTCTGGAGGGTGTTGGGCAACTTGTGAAGAGCGACTTTTTTGATAGATTGATCAGCAGTGAACTAAGAGCAAGGGGCTACGTCCGATCACAAGACGTTGTTGATAGGATACCATCACCTCTTTGGACAAGAGTGGTTAAGGAATATCAAGAGGAACATTCAGAGGATGCCCTGATCTATAATCCACAGACCAAGGTGCTTTCTTATAGCAACACTTCACAAATTCAGGCTTTCCATTCAGCCTGGGTGGGTGTCCTTGACGCCCTCGAAAATCACCAAACGAGTGCGTTGTCTAAATATCGTAGTGAGCTCACTGAGCACTTTTGCCATCTCCTGAGCTTTGCCACACCCAATGGCGAGAATGATCGCTGCCCTTACAGATACCTTTATGCATACAGGTTGGATACTGGCCTGACCTTTCAGGATATTAGATTACCTGCCGTCTTCCCATTCGTCTTGTTGCAACGCGCTGAACTCCTGGAAGGTGACCTTGATGATCTCCGTCATCTCCTCTCTGAGCACTTTCGTCACCGCTTCGCTCTGTTGGTTCTCTTCTCCGACGAGTTGGGCTTGGGACGAGCCAGGCGAATGTTGGACGAGAAACTGCGCAAAGTCTATGCTTACGACGTCATCGCTTTGGGGAGAGAAGACTTTCAACAAATTATTGTGAAGAAGGACCCACAGCGGGCTTTGCAGCAACTTGTCTTGCGAAATGTTGATCTGATTACCGTCTCTCCCTTCGTCACCAGCGGCCCTGTCCCTGATAACATGTTCTTCGGGCGAGAGCAGGAGCTTCGTGAAATCACAGAGCACGCAGGCACTACCAGCTATGCCCTCGTCGGGGGTAGGCGTGTTGGCAAAACCTCTATCTTGCAACGTCTGGATCGTGTCCGCCTGCCAGCCGTAGGATATAGCACCCTCTATTTCGACTGCCAGCCCTATCCTACCTCCGAAGAGTTTCTGAGAGTGGCCTATCAGAGATGGATGAATGAACAGTTGCCTGGTGACTCGGCCCCACCTCCTTTCACCGAAATTGTGGACCGCTTTGCCGGTGATGGGCCACTGGCTATCCTCTTGGATGAGATTGATCGCTTGGCTATGAATGATGCTGCTGAAGGTTCTCCCCTTTTCTCCACTTTCCGTGCCCTCTCCCAAAGCGGCCAGTGCCAGTTCGTCATCTGCGGTGAGCGAGCGCTACGTTCCAAGCTGCGGGATGCCGATTCTCCTCTTTTCAATTTTTGCAATGAGATGCTGATCGGTATGCTTGACTATCAGGCGGTGGAGGAGTTAGTCACTAAACCCTTCAAGCAACTTGAGATAGAGCTGGTCAATGAGCATGAATTGGTGCAGCGTATCTACGATTTCTCGTCGGGACATCCCAATGTGGTGCAGCGACTGTGTCAGCGGTTGGTGGAACAGTTAAATGAGAAGCAGACTCGTCGGCTCACCGTCGAAGACGTAGGTGCCGTGGTGTCCGATCCAAAGTTTCAGAGGGATTCTCGCGACACCTTCTGGGAACGGGCTACGGTACTGGAGAAGCTGATTTCTCTGGTGATGGTTGAAGACCAAAGCTGCCGCAGTGTTGATGATGTACACCAGGCTCTCGCACGGCACGGTGTGCAGGCCAGCTTCCGTCAGGTGGACGGCGCTTTGGAACGTTTGGTGGATCTACGCTCCATTCTCCATCGCACTCCGAGCGGCTATGAATTCGTTGTAACTGCTTTTCCCAGGATGTTGTCTCAAACTACCACCATCCACAACGCCATCGAGTACCAGAAAGAAGTCTTTGAGGAGATCGGAGACGAGGTAGAGATATGAACAGGGTCTTTCAAGCGGGTGGTGCCATCCCACCTGATTCGCCTACCTACGTGGAGCGAGAAGCTGACGGAGTGGCACTGCTAAGAGTCAGGCAGATGGAGTACGTTCACATTATCGTCGCCCGGCAGATGGGCAAAACATGCCTTTTGCGCCGACTGGCTGCGCATTTGGAACCGGAAGGGTATTTGCCTGTCAAGATCGATCTGTCGCGGTTAGCAGGTATGGAGATGGACCAATGGTACAAAGCTCTCGGGGGTGCTATCGTTGACCAAATTGCTCCAGATGCCGAATCGTCTATTGTGGACCAAGATAGCCTGTACAAATTCTTCATTAGGGTAGCTCAGCAAAGGAACTCTGCTCATCCCATCGTTGTCACCCTTGATGAGATTGATAGTACTCGCCTTCTGGATTTCTCCGATGGTTTTTTCAGCACGCTGCGCGCGTTGTACAATGATCGAGCTGATGAGCCTGCATTACGCGAGATCACCTTTGTCATGGTTGGAGCCACTGACCCCCGACACTTGATAAAGGACCCTGGTCTCTCTCCCTTCAACGTAGGTCAGGAAATACGTCTAGAGGAGTTCACTTCCGCCGAGACCCGCCGCTTGACTGACAACCTCGCTCTGGCGGGTATCAGTGCCTCCGACGATGTGCACGAGCGCATCTATGGGTGGACCTCTGGGCAGCCCTACCTCACTCAAAAGGTCTGCGCCACTTTGGAAGACTGGCGGGTGAGACGTGGTACAAAGCAAGCGACCGTCGGCCTGGTAGACCAGGCAGTACAGGAGGGTGTGCTTAGCGCCAAAGCCAACGACAGCAACCTCTCCCACATTCGAGCACGACTGGATGAGCCAGCGGCCTTCATGGCCAAAGCCTTTCTGAGGCGTATCTTTGCTGGTGAGCGTATTCGCTTTGAGCCCCACGGCGGGGCCGATGGGCGTCTTGCTGAACTGTACCTCATTGGCGTGATCAAAGAAGGCCCCAACGGCAACAGTGTGATACGTAACAGAATTTACCAGGAGGCCCTCAAAGGTTTCCTGGCCAGGGAGGTAGAGATGGAAACGGACGTGGATGACCTGCGAAAGCAGATCGCTATCCATCGCAAAAACCTCTCTCGCCTGGAAGAGCGCAAGGCCAGGCACGGCTTGGATGTCCCTTTAAAACTACCGAATGAAATTGACCTCGAACGCGAAGAAGTTGCCAGACTTGTGCGAGCGTTGAAAGAATTGGGCCATGGCTAAGTCATCCGGCACGACGCCCCTCCGTCGCCAATATTTGCAGATCAAGAAGCAATACCCCGATGCTATCCTCCTCTTCCGCCTGGGCGATTTCTATGAGACCTTCGATGAGGACGCTAAGGTGTTGGCTCAGACCTGTGACATCGTTCTCACCTCGCGGCCGGTGGGCAAGAGCCAGCGGGTGCCCCTGGCGGGGGTGCCCTACCACGCTGTAGAGGGCTACATCGCCAGGTTGATTAACGCTGGCTACAAAGTGGCCATCTGCGAGCAAGTAAGAGACCAGGCGGTGAAAGGACTGATGCCTCGTGAGGTGGTGCGGGTGATCACGCCAGGCACAGTGGTCGAGCCGACGCTCTTGGACGAGAAGCGCAACAATTATCTGGCTGCTTTGGTGGTGGAAGGCAACAAGGCCGGCATCGCCTACGTGGACATAACCACAGGTGAGTTCGCCACCACCCAAATCTCCGACGACGATGTCTGGCAGGCAGTGGGACAAGAGTTAGAGCGCTTGCAGCCAGCGGAGGTGCTGGCCGGTGATGAGGGAACTGGAGCCTCATCCCCTTATCCCTTATCCCTTTACGACGATTGGCGTTTCGAATTGGGCAATGCCCGCCAGGCCCTTCTGGATCACTTTGGGGTAGCCTCACTGGCTGGCTTTGGCTGTGAGGGATTGCCTCTGGCAGTGCGGGCCGCGGGGGCCATCGTCCAGTACCTACGGGAGACTCAGAAAGCTGCCCTGAGCCAGTTGACAAGCCTTTCAACGTATTCCACCGGCGCTTTCATGAATCTGGATGCGGCTACCCGTCGTAATCTGGAATTACTCCAGACCATTCGTACTGGCTCGGTCAAAGGCTCTCTGCTGGGTGTGCTGGATGCCACTGTAACCGCTATGGGAGGGCGGTTGCTTCGTCGGTGGCTCAACCAGCCGTTGCTTGACTGCCATCAGTTGGAGAGGCGATTGGATGCTGTGGATGCCTTTTACCATGACACACCCGCGCGAACCGAGGTCAGGGCTTTGCTCAAGGAACTGGTTGACCTGGAGCGTCTGACCAACCGTGTGGTACAGCGCATCGCCGGGCCGCGAGACCTGCTGGGTGTACGTGGGAGCCTGGAAGTGGTGCCCCGGTTGAGAGAAGTGCTGGAGGGGATGGGGGGCGAGAATCACTTGTCCCATATCCCTTCGGCTCCGCTCAGGACAGGCTCTTATCCCCTCGACCCTTGCCCTGAGGCGGTGGCTCTGATCGAGCAGGCCATCGCTGATGATGCCTCGGCTACTCTGGCCAGCGGTGGGGTCATTCGTCATGGGTTCTCGGCTGAGCTGGACAACGTGGTCACAGCGTCGCGCGATGCCAAGCGTTGGGTGGCCAATCTAGAGGCCACTGAGCGGAAACGCACGGGCATCAAATCCCTCAAGGTGGGTTACAACAAGGTCTTTGGCTATTACATTGAAGTCACCAAAGCCAACCTGGACGCCGTGCCTGAGGAATACATCCGCAAGCAGACGCTGGTCAACGCCGAACGCTTCATCACCCCGGAACTCAAGGAATACGAGTCCCTTATCCTCAATGCTCAGGAGCGTATTTTGGATCTGGAGTCCACCATCTTCCACCAGGTTTGCCAGCAGGTGGAAGCTTTCGCCGAGCGCCTGCTGGGCGTTGCCCGGGCTTTGGCTCATCTGGATGTCTACGCTGCCCTGGCCGAGGTGGCCCTGCGTCACAACTACGTCCGTCCGGTCTTGGCCGAGGGAGATGAGATCGAAATTGTGGCTGGCCGTCACCCTGTGGTGGAGTTGACTCAGCGAGATGAGCCCTTTGTGCCCAACGATGTGCGCCTCTCACCCGACGAGATCATACTGGTTATAACAGGCCCGAATATGAGCGGAAAATCAACTTTCTTACGTCAAATAGCACTCATTGTCCTAATGGCTCAGATTGGCTCTTTCGTCCCGGTTGACGAGGCCAAGATCGGGCTGGTGGATCGCATCTTTACTCGCATCGGTGCCCAGGACGAGATCAGCGCTGGTCAAAGCACCTTCATGGTGGAGATGGTGGAGACGGCCAACATCCTCAATCATGCCAGTGCCCGCAGCCTGCTCATTCTCGATGAGATCGGCCGTGGAACCAGCACCTACGACGGCATCTCCATTGCCTGGTCCGTCGTCGAGTATATCCACAACCATCCCCGATTGCGGGCCAAAACCCTCTTCGCTACCCATTACCACGAACTGACCGAACTGGCTGAAACCTTGCCCCATGTGCGCAACTACAACGTGGCCGTGACAGAAGAAGGCGACAAGGTCATCTTCCAACACAAGATCGTTCCTGGAAGTGCCGATCGCTCTTATGGAATCCATGTAGCTCAGTTGGCCGGAATCCCGAAGGCGGTGATCAACCGGGCAACGGAGATCCTGAGCGAGTTGGAAGGTCACTACGACTGGCAGGAAAAGCGGCGGCGAGTCAGAGATGTGGCTGTGCAACAGTTGCCACTCTTCAGCACAGAACCACATCCGGTAGTGGAGGAGATCAGACGATTGAAGGTTGATGAGATGTCGCCGTTGGAGGCGATAAGCAAGTTATACCAGTTGCAGCGGGGAGCAGTCGAAGAACAGTAGGATGCGGCTAAAACAGCTTGGAGTCGAGGCTTTAGCTGGCTTTTTCCGCCTGAAGGCTCAACTCCAAGTCATTTTAGCCAGACTCAAAACAGTAACGATGCCTGATAGAGAGGAGGACCACTGATGACAAAGGTTCTGTATGTCGAAGACCATGAAGCCCAACGCGATATTATGGTGCAGATGCTGGAGCTGTATGGATATGAAGTTGATGTGGCCAGCAGCGGAGAGGAGGGGGTGAAGAAAGCACAAGAGGGGCACCCCGATATCGTATTGATGGATATACGTATGCCCGGGCGGATAGATGGCCTCGTAGCCATTCGCCAATTGCGTAGTGGCTCTGACACGGCGGATATTCCCATCATCGTCGTCTCGGCCTGGGGCAGTGCCAAACACAAAGAGCGGGCTATGGGCGCCGGTGCTGATGCCCATTTCACCAAGCCTGTGACTATGGACGAGCTGATTGCGGCTATCAATCGCCACTTGAAGTAGGCGTCCTCCTGTTGGTGAGCTTGATTCAAGGTCGTCGCAATTCCGCTCATCTGGCATGGGGAAGGCCATGAATACCATCTTGTCACGTCAGGTCCTGGCCGTCGGTAGTAGGCCAGCGGGCCTTCAGGCATCCATCGAGGCCAGCAAAACTTGTGGGGTGGCCTTGATGTCTAAGGAAAGAAAGTATTGAAAACGAAGCGAAATACGCCCCTGAATTGGGCTAGAGAGAGGGGTTTGGAGCGCAAGGACAAACCAGGTAACGTCTGGCCAGGGTCCTTGATCAGCCTTCGGATGGAGATGGGTTCTTCCTCCGCCTGGCCAAGTTCGGCCTGGGCTGCTTTGTGTGGGGCGGTTGCCTCGGGACAAATGGGGTGGGAGGCGCAATCTCTTCTTCTCTTATTGTTGGTGCTTTTCCTGGTTGATCCGGTCTTGGGTGGCGTCCGGGCGTTGGTCTTGGGCACTGATTGGTTTGCTCCTTTCGCTGGAGGTCATCTGTCGAGAGGAGAGATTCCTTCAAAGTCATTGCCCTACACCTCTCCAGGTTCTCCTGGTTACCGCGCTTCTCGCTGTCTGGCGGGGCTCCTGGCCTGGTGGCGAGAGGATTTCAGACCCCATGTAGGCACAGAGTTCTCAAGTTTGATCCTCACTCTGGCTTTGGCTATAATGTTGGCCTCTTTCCTGGGGCGGCTGGTCACCCTTTTGACCCTGGTGGCGTTAGCTTTGATGGCTGTGGTCCTCTTCTCCCACTGGCGTGGGACGATCAGTTTTTCATTGAAGGCAATCTTGGAATTGGGGCTCCCTTGGCTGATGGGTCATTTAGCTTTCGGCTCTCTCAACTGGGAGCCGGTCGCCTTTGCTCTTGTCTACACCGTGGCCTACTACGCCCGCTTTGTCTTGTTGAATGGCAGGCGGAGGGCCGCAACGTGCCTGCTAAACGGCTCGCAGATTGTGGCTGTAGCTTTGCTGATTATTGTGAAAGAGCCCATCCTGGCGGGCATCGCTAGCTTGCTGCTGTTACCTCAGTTGCTCTTGCAGCCTTTCCTCTGGCGAGGCGAAGCGGAGTGGTGGTACGTGCAGCGCAGCCAGCCCTGGTTGATGGCTGGGATGTTGACCGCAGGTCTGGCGATGGGGATTGCGAATTTTGGTTGATCATCAATGACGTCAGACTGCTATAAGGTGCGGGGTGGGGGCGATAGCTTCTGCACCCTCAGAAGAGGCGGAGGTCATATAATCTTGAAAATCGTCAGATTTATGCGAGGTGAAGCATCTGGCTACGGGTTAGTCGAGGGGAACCTGGTCTATACATTGGAGGGTGACCCGTACGGTGACTTTGGGCAAGGAATGAGAGTAGGGAGGTTGGGACGGGTGAAGCTGGGCCCCCCTTGCCAGCCGACTAAGATCGTGGCCCTAGGGCTCAACTACGCCGATCATGCCGCCGAAGCTGGCTTACCTCTTCCCGAAGAGCCGGTCATTTTCCTAAAGCCGCTTACGGCGTTGATCGGCAACCTGGACCAGATCATCTACCCGGCCATGTCACAGCGCGTTGACTACGAGGCTGAGCTGGCAGTGGTCATCGGGAGGCGGGCCAAGAACGTCCCATCTCATGAGGCCCGTCGCTACGTTTTGGGCTACACCTGCAGTAACGACGTCACGGCCCGAGACTTGCAGCAGAAAGACAGTCAGTGGACGCGCAGCAAAAGCTTTGATACCTTTTGCCCCCTGGGCCCCTGGATTGTCACCGACTTGAACCCGTCCAGGCTGGCCGTCACTTGCCGCGTCAACGGTCAGGTACGGCAGGCTGGAAACACAAAGGATATGGTTTTCAGGATCTGGGATCTGATCAGCTTCATCTCTCAGGTGATGACCCTGGAGCCAGGGGACGTGATCATGACCGGCACGCCGGCTGGCGTAGGGCCGCTCTCGCCAGGCGATGTGGTGGAAGTGGAAATTGAAGGCATTGGGACCCTGCAAAATGAGGTCGTCTCTGAATAGGTGGGGGAATCGTCTGGCTCTCCCTCAATGCGGTAGAAAGTAGAAAATAGCTCAGGGGGGGGCGAGCCCAGCGCTTCCCAACCACTGCCTCTACGCCGTGCGCAAGCCGCAGGATTTGTGCGTACAGCAGGTTTATAAAAGAAACGAAACGAGCGGTCCACTAATTGACTGCTCGTTGTGTTGTGAATCAATCCACCCGAGGCCATTCACGGTGGTGATGTGGGCACAGGGTGGGCACTATGGCATGTGCGCCAGCTTGTCGAACGGTTCCTGCATCCGGTCATGGACCTCCTTGAAGAGCTCATACAGGTAGTCGTAGCGCGCAGCCCTGGATGGGTTCGGCTGAAACGCTTTGTCCACCCGGAGGCACTGCTCGGTCCCAGCGCGCGCGTCGGCGTAGATGCCCACCCCCACACCAGCCAATATGGCCGAGCCCAGGATGCCGCCTTCGGAAGCCTCGAAGGTGTAGACTGGCTTCTTGTAGATATCGGCCTTGATCTGCGACCACAGATCGCTCCGGGCTCCGCCGCCGATGGTATATACTTCACTTACTGTGTTGCCTGCGTCCTCGACGATCTCGAGCGTACGGCGCAGTTCGAAAGTGACTCCCTCCATAATAGCGCGTACCATGGCCCCTGTGCCAGTTCGTGGCGTAAGCCCGAAAAACACACCGCGTGCGAAGGGCGTGCCTAGTGACCGCTCGCCCATTAGGTAGGGGAAGAACAGCAGCCCTTCGCTGCCCGGCTCGCTTGCAGCTGCCTTGGGGTTCAGGATGTCGTATACATCCTTGCCGCTCCGTTTAGCTTCCGCTGTCTCTGCCTGACACAACTCGTCTTTGAACCACTTCAGCGCACCACCGCCCGAGTCGCTAATACCGAACGGTATCCAGCCTGGCAGCGCGTGGTGCAGGTTCATCAGGCGTGGGTCCAAAACCGGCTCCTCAACGTATATCGCCATGATGGACGCTGTGCCTGTGATGTCCGATGCCCGCCCAGGTTCGGTCAAACCCGACGAGATCAACATACACAACATGTCGCCAGCGCCCACTGCGACTGGCGTCCCCCCGACCAGGCCGGTGAGGTCGGCGGCTTCAGCCGTGATTTTAGCTACTACATCTGAGGAGGCGCGCACGTCGGGCAGCTTGTCAATGTCCAACTCAAGGTACCCGGCCAGTTCCGGCGACCAGGTCTTGGTCTTGGCGTCCATCAAGAACGAGCCGGAGGCCTCGGACCAGTCCGTGGCGATCTTGCCCGTCAGACGGTAGTTGATGTAGTCCTTGGACAAGACAAACTTCCAGGTCTTCTCGTACAGATCCGGCTCGTGGACCTTCAGCCACTTGATGTTGAAGCCCAGCCAGTTGGGGACCGGCGGACTGCCAGCGAACTGCATCGCCGCCTCGACATGCGGCCCGGCCTTGAATTCGTCCACCAAGTCGGCGCTGCGTTTGTCGCACCACAGTTGCACGCCGTGACTCAATAGCTCGCCATCTTTGCCGAGCGGTACCGTAGCGTGCATCTGCCCGCATACTCCCACCGCTAGCACCTCATCGGGTGTGGCCTCAGCCTGTTCCATGGTCTTGTGAATATTATCCAGCGTGTTGTGCCACCACATATCTGGATCTTGCTCTGCCCAGCCTGGCCTCGGAGTCATCATCTTCTGAGGGGTGCTGGTGCTGGCCACCACCTGGCCCTTGAGATCTAAAAGCGCGACACGCGTACTCTGCGTGCCAACATCAATCCCCATCAGCATTTGACGCTTCAAGTTGGACCTCCTCTCATTGGCTGTATCTGTGTTCGTTCAGCTTCCTCCGGCAAAGCGCCGTCACCTCGTCAGTGAGCTGCGGTCGGATAGCGCTTGAGTACCAGTCACTCGACCTTGATCGTGATCCAAAAGCACTCCAACGGGAAGTCGGTCGTGTTGCGTGTGGTGTGGAATGGCCCCGGCTTGAGATAAAACGTGTCACCTGCCGTGACCTGGTATTCTTCGCCGTCTACGCCCATCACGCCAGAGCCCTTGGTAAAATAGTAAACTTCCTCACGGTCGGCGTGCTCGTGGCCGCGCGTGGTACAACCCGGATATACGATGGTGTACCCCACCTGTAGCCGTCCTGACGCGGTCTGCTCAGGCGCTAGCATCAGGAAGACGTCTCGCCGGATCTCATCGCCTTTCTCACGCAGCAAGGCGGCGAAGGCGCTGCCGCTCTTTTCTACCTTCATATCTGCTGCGCGATGCAAATGAACCTTGGATTCGCTCAACTTGTCTGCTCCTTTCCGTCCAGACGTTTCTAAGGGTTTGATTTCAAAGGGCCGCCTTGGTAGCGCCGCCATCGAACATCAGGGCATGGCCGTGGATAAAGGAGGCGGCCGGTGAGGCCAGCCAAACGATCGCCCGACCGTACTCTTCGACGTTCCCCATGCGGCCTAGAGGGATCTCGGTGGTGATCTTGGCGGCTTCTTCTTCGATGGTAGTCCGATTACGAGCCGCCCGGTCGGCCATCAGTTGCTGGACGCGCTCTGTCCAGGTCCACGCTGGATTGATGGTGTTCACCCGGATCCCCTTGGGGCCTAATTCGTTGGCCAGGGATTTCATCAGGCCGATGACTGCCATACGCAGAGAATTCGAAAGGATCAGGTTGGCAACCGGCTCCTTGATGGAGACCGATTGGGTGGCAATGATACTGCCGGAGCCCCGTTCCAGCATGTGGGGCACGACCGCATAACACAGGCGGATAGCGCTCATCAGCGTCAGGTTGACGGCCGCTTGCCAGTCCTCCGGCTTGAGGTCGAGGAAATTCCCCGGAGGCGGGCCGCCAGCGTTTATGACCAAGATATCTATCTGCCCAAACCTGTTGAGGGTCATCCCCACCAGCGATTCAATGTCCGCTGGTTTGGTCAAATCGGCTCGCGCGGCCAAGACCTGTGCCCCCGTCTGGTTGCGGATTTCTTCAGCCGTTGTCTCCAGTTGCTGCTCGCTCCGGGCACAGATCGCCACCCGAGCTCCTTGGCGGGCGAATTCCATTGCAGCCGCTTTTCCCAGGCCTTTAGACGCTGCTGTGGCGAGCACTACTTTGTCTGTTAGTCCGAGGTCCATGTTGCCTCCTTCTCGTGTGTCAGATCCTCTGCGTAGAGGGCAGCCTGCTCGCCCTTCGTCTCAAATCACCTGACCTGGATGGGAAGCGCAGCGAAGTACCCTGGCAAGGGCCGACCATCGCCGCGCTGATTCCGTACGTCATGGAAGCGTTACGGGTTCCTGATGATGCCGCGTTCCTGGTAGACCTTGGCAGCCTCGCGCACAAAGGCGGCTGTCAGTGGTGCATCGAGATCGTTTTCGAGGCGATTGGCCAGGGTTATCAACTCGTTGTAGGTGCTGCGGCTGGGCCGCAACGTGTTGTAGATGTCGAGCACTTCCTGGTTGGAGATGCCTGTCAATTCGGCAGCACGGCGCAGATTCTCGGCAAGCTGCCAATAGCCTGCGGCCCCGGCTGCGTCGGCTTGGCGGCGCAACGTCTCACCGCTGATGCAAAAGTCCTCGGCGGTCAATTCACCGGCACGAAGGGCCTCGATGTTGAGCTCATCCAAGGTGCGCCCGCTTGCGGTGCGTACGCTGTTGCTCGACATGGAGCTTCTCCTCTCAAGACACGCGCAGTTCGCTGGGTGGCCGGTCGCGCTCGATCTGTTGCGTCTCACGCAAGTGCAGCAGCGTGGTCTGCACGATGAGTCGCAGGCGGGCGGTGTTATCAATCTTGACCGGCACGGGGGCAGTTGGCTTGCCAATTGCGTAGCGAGCCGCGTTGCGTCCGATCTGACAGTAGGTGTCCAGGTCAAGGTTGGGGGCCTGCGGAAAGAGTTCCAGGTTTTCGAGAGGGGCCAGGCTGCGCTGATGGACAACTGTTGTACCTTTGGACTGGGTCCCGATGGCAACGCCGGAACCACTCAATTGTGCACCCGCATGGCCAATGAAGGCGCAGTCTGACGTGTGGTGGATGCGCACAACGCGCGCGGAAACTCCCTCGTCTCGAATGCCTTGCAACATGGCGGACAGTACATCCCGATGGTCCAGCCCACCGATGGTGTGGTCAATCTCGGCGCCAAAGGCTGGGCCAAGGGCGATGATGACCTCAGGCTGGTCGCCCTGTTTGGCCGGACCGATCTCCTCTAGCCAAGTCTCACGCGGGACGGCGTCAAGGTTTTCCAGGTAAGTGTGCGGGTCCCAGGCTTGTGGCAGATTTTGTAAAACCGACCAGTGATCGCCTTCTGCGCGGTAGCCGGTGCCCGGTCCCTGATAATCATTGGGATCGGTCAGCGCGCTGAGCACCTGAAAGTCATCGCCAAAGATGGCTGATGGCTGGAGATAGTCGCCGATGACTCGCTGGCGTTGCATCTCCAGGACGTTGGTTGCCACATCGTGAAAGCCAGCCTCTTCGAGGGCCTTGACGACTTCAATGGCGGTCAGTGGGCCGTCGAGCAGCCTTTGCGCGGCCTGGATATCGGCCACCTTGTCTCGGTCGGGCACGTCTTCGCTGTTATAGGCCGTGACGGCTGCCTCGATCTCGGCCTCGGTGATAGGAGGGAAGCCAAAAGCGTCGAACACAGCCTGAATCGCCCGGGCGCCACGCTCGCGTACGCGCAGCACCTCCTCTTCTCTGACGGGGACGAGGCCGCCGTCAATCTGCATATCACGCTGGAGCACGTACCAGTCATCCAGCTCGGTCACGTCAAAGTTGCCGCCGCCGAACATGTTGTCGTAACGTGGGATGGCTCCGTAGCCCGAGGTGATAAAGTCGGTGCCGGGGATGAATTGAAGCATGAGCTTGGCGCTCTTGCGCATTTCCGAGTGGGAGGCCAGGGCGTCGTTGCCGGAAGCCACCTCCAGGCCGAGCATCATGGCGATCAGGTTCTCGGCCAGGACGGCGCGCACACCGCCGGGCAGCGATTCAGGCAGCGCAATGCAACTGATTGAGCCGTTCTGCGTGCCCTGGCTGCCCGCGCCGCGCGTAACGAGCAGGCAGCGCGCTTCGAGGTAGAGCATAGATTTGCCCTCAGAGTAACCCATTAGAGCCGCAGCGCCCGTACCCGAGGTGTAACGGGTCTTGATCCCTCGACTGGCGTAAGCCGCTCCGAGGAAGGCTTTGGACCACGGCGTGTCATCGCCGTCAACAAAGGTGTCCTCAGTGCCATAGACCGATAGCGTTTCGGAATAGCTGGTCAGACCCTTGAAGCCCAGTCGCAGATTGGTGGCTTCTTCGACCGCGCACTGAGTCAATACCCCCTTCCGCCCGGTCTGCGAGCCCACGAGCACGGCGAGCGCATTGAGGGGCGCGTAGCGGGCCACGCCGACGGTGGTCTCGATCTCAGCGAAGCCGCGCAGCGCAGCCTCGGCCGCGTCGGCGGCCAGCAGTGCTGGGTGCTCCTTGCGGTTGGTGACGTGGGCCTGGTTGGCCGGCGTGCGCCGGGCGCGCATCTTGGCCAGCCCCATCATCATCTCCAGCACGCTCATCTGCTGAACGATGTCCACCAGTTTGGCTGGCGTGCAGCCGGTCGCCAGCTCGAGGATCGTGGCGCGTGGCACGTTGATGTCAACCAGCATCCGGGCAATTTCGCGCGAGGGCGTGTTCATCGCACGCTCGGCCACCTCGAGGTTGAGGGCGTGTCTGGCGATGAAGTGGTCAATCAAGTCAAACTTTTCACGCCGAACGCCGTCCATTTCGACCACAATCCCATCCTCGATCTTTAGGCTGGGAGAGGGGTCGAGCGGACTATCCATGGCGATCAGGCCGACTTCGGGCCAGGGCTTGATGAACGTCTCGCGGTTGATAGGTCGCTCGGCGAGTTTCTCGAAACGCTTCGAGCGCATAGTGTGCCTTTCATGTTTCGTTGGGCTATAGATGAGTCTTGCTACTGTGTTGCATCACATAGGTGCAACGTACAGCCACCAAAACGACAGGGCGCGTCTGCAGGGTGGCGCTTTGTGCTCGTGCTTCTGTTGATGAGATTGCTGGCTTCGACGTGAAGACCTGTGTGGTGCTTAGACGGCTATTTGAAGTCCAAATACTTGTCGCATATCCAGCCTTCTTGGTCGCCAATGACGACGTAGTAGAACGTGTAGCCCTGCAACGCGCTCCATGCCTTGTCGGTGAAGACCCCCGTATCACCAGGCTTTGCCTCGCCGACGACTCGTGTCGCGTGGGAGGTCTCCCAAAGTTGAACCACATCACAGTCGTCACATTTAATCGTAACTTCTTTGTCCTTCCCTCCCGACCCGCATGCCACGAGTAGCGGCAGCAGCACAGCCAGCAGTACGGCAAGCCAGATTAACCTGTCTCGCTTTCGCATTGTCCACTCCTTTTAAACTTGAATGATTACTGTCTTTCCTCAGTACCTTATTATATACTGAAACGCCCCTTGGTCCAAATTGCAGGCGCCCAGTTGTCCCATCGGAAACCTGACTTTGCGAGTATACATTGCCTCATCGAGAATCTGACCGAGCTGGCCTGGATGCTCGCGAGGGGAGGGTGTTGATGTTCAACGGGGCCTAAGGGTCAGCTATCCGCTGTCGAGTGCCATGTTGATCTCAGTCGGCGTGGCAACTCTCGGGACAACCGGCATATCGCGTGTTAAGCACCAGTCAACTACCTTGGGGTCGAATCCGAGTGAGACAATGTGGCGGGCTCCGGCTGCCACCGCCTTCTCGGCCTATTCTACCGACAGAATCGTCCCTGCGCCGATCACAACTTCAGGAAGCTCAGTGGCCATCTGCCGGATGGCTTCCTCGGCGGCGCTGGTGCGAACGCGCCCTGAGCCCCTAGGCGCCCCGACGCAACCTGGGGGTGTTCACGGGAGTATCCCAAAGCTTGAGCATCTCATCGTCTATCCTGAGCAGGGTGATAGACATCCCCTGCATCTCAATCGCGGTAATGTAGGTGCCAATCAGGTTCCGCACGATTGTGAGGCCCTTCTTTTGGCAGATCTCCACCAGCTTGCGGTAGGCGAGGTAGAGTTCCGGAACGGGCGTTCCCCCCATGCCGTTCACGAACGCCAGAACCTGGTCGCCGGATTGGAAAGGCGGATCCACCAAGTGGACATCCACCCATTCTCCCTTCCCGCTGTCCCATTCTCGAACGGTTCGTTCGTAGGCAGGATCTGCGATGATCTCGAGTGCTAGCATTTCGACGATCTCATCGCCTGTTTTCAACGACATCCGTTCCCTGCCGGGCTCGCCATGAATGCCGACGCCGACCTCCATCTCGTTCTCGCCCAACTCGAAGAGTGTACCTTTGGCAGGAATGGTGCAGGGGGTGAAAGCCATCCCCATGCTTCGCCCGTTGAGGTTAACCTGGCGGCACAGGTCAGCCAGCCTGGGCAGGTCGTAGCCTTGTTCGGCGGCTGCACCGCAAATCCTCTCGGCCAGCACGGTGGTGCCCGTGCCGCGGCGACCGTGGCTGTAGACGCTCTCGCTCACCGCCACATCGTCGTCAATCAGGATGTTGGCGGCGGGAATACCCTCAGTGAGGGCCAACTCCGCCGCCTCCGCAAAGACATCCATGTCGTCCCAATAGCACTTGACGATGTTGAGCACGCCGGCCCCGCCGTGGACCGTCCTGATTGCCTCGATGATCTGCTCGGTGGTGGGCGAGACAAAGACGTCCCCGGGGCAAGCTGCGTCGAGCATGCCTTGGCCCACAAAACCGACATGCGTCGGCTCGTGGCCGCTGCCCCCGCCGGAGATCACAGCGACCTTGTCCTTCACCGGCGCATCGGCGCGGTAGACGAAAATGGGGTCGAAATTCACCTTGATCTGATCGCTGTGGGCAGCCGCCATGCCTTCCAGGCTCTCACGTACAAAGTCAACGGGCTTGTTGATCAGCTTTTTCATGGAGCCTCCTCCTTTTCTGGGATCTCGTCCCATCTGCAATGAATAACACGCTTCTGAAGTTCCCTACGAGATTTGAATCGTCTATTCTATAGTCTTATCACCTCCCATTTCCATTTCTATTCCTAATTCGTCAAAGCCCTTCTTCAAAAAGCTTCGTATCTCTTTATATTTGGGGACATCAAATGCAGGCAGGATCTTGGGTTTTCTCGGAAAACCGGCGCCAAAACCTCTTGCATACAGTCCCATATGGGAAGCAATCGTGCTGTCGGTGAAATGCATTTTCTTGCTTAAATCCATCATAACCTGGTAAGCTTTCTCTGATCTCCCTTGATCACCTTCGAAGGTCCATTTCACCATGGCGGTCATAATCTCCGGAGCCCAATTGTTCATGCCGGCGATCGTTGCCTGAATTCCCATATAGTAGAAAGGAAGCCAGCCTTTTGAAGTCCCCAGGATGATTTCAAAATTCTTCTTATTGAGCTTGGCATCATAATATACTGTGCTTACAAAACCGACATCCAGTGGGCTATCCTTGAGACCAGCCAATCCGATCTCCTGAAGCTTTCGAACCGTGCCGAGCGTAAAGGTGAATCTGGAAGTGGCCGGATTATTGTACGCATACACCGGCGTATTAACGCTTTCTATGATTTCCTTGTAATACCTAATAATCAGATCTTCACTATGCTTGTAGTAGAAAGGAGGTACCGCACTAATTCCATCTACTCCGATTTCGTCAGCAGCTTTCGCAAGTTCTATGGTGGACTTTGTATCAATGCAACCGACGTGGGGAAGCAAAATCTTACCATCAAACTCGGATGCGACTTCTTTTGCCGCTTTGAATTCCTCAATGCGTTCCCCGTTGGTCATCAGGGGGCCTGATCCGTATGAACCGGTCAGAAAGAGGCCATCCAAACCTTTCTCAAACATCCATCGCATGTGCCATTTTGTCTTTTCTATATCCAAGTTACCCCTGGAATCAAAAAAGGTTATGTTTGGAACTAAAGATCCTTTTATCATAATCACACCTCCTAGTCTCCTTAAAAACTCCTTGCACAATCGAGTAGTTTTTTAAATGTTTGATATTGTTCTTGATAATAAGCGTGTATCTCTTCTCTGGGATCTACGCGTTTCCAGGTAACAGTCAAATCAGCGAACTCTTCGATATTGGATCTTAACCCCAGAGAGACTATGGCTAGTATGGCTGCTCCTCTGGCAGAGCCCTCTGCGCTTTCAGGCACGACAATCGGAGTTCCGAACATATCGGCTGCGATCTGCAACCATAGGGGAGAAGAGGTAAGCCCTCCTGTCACACGTATTTCATTGAACTGACCATTGAGCATAGACTGCATACTTTCAGAAATCCTGTAGATCGAACGGGTAATCCCTTCCAGGACAGCTCTGATAAAATGACCTCTGTTATGTCTAAAATCAAGGCCGAAGAAGCTGCCCCTGGTGTGAGGGCGCCAAACAGGGCACTGTTCACCTCCGAGGTAGGGGATGAAGATCAGATTTTCAGCTCCCGGCGGAACAGCCGAAGCGAGTCTGTCTGCATACTCATGGACACGTTTGGTAGAGCCATCATCCTCAGTCTCTTCTATTCCCGAAAAGAAATTCTTTAAGAACCAATCATAAACAATACCCCCGCTACTTACGATTCCGCCTATGACCCACAAGTCCTCATCTACAACATAGGTCCACAAGCTGCCTTCAGGATCAACTTTGGCCTCATAAATTATCAAACGGGCAGCAGCGCTTGTTCCGACATTAACCGCTAGCGTAGCGGTGCTGTAGGCTCCAACACCGATACTGGCTAGTGGGCCGTCTCCTCCACCAATAATAAGCGGTGTGTCAGGCGGAAGCCCTATCAGATCAATAATCTCTTGATTCCACTTCGTGAAGATATGTCTGGGGGGCACCAATTCAGAGAGATTAGCAGGGGTTATACTAAGCAGTGAGAGCGCGGTTTTGTCCCAATGATGTTCTTTAATGTTAAAAAGTCCGGTCGCGGAGGCAATGGACCAGTCAGCCACCAACCGGCCGATAAGCCTGAAGATCACATATTCCTTGATGGAGATGAATTTTGTATTCTCTGGTAGTTCGACATTTTCCTTAAGCCACTGAATCTTGGCCAACGGGTATATGGCATCAATAGGACACCCAGTTCTCTGGTAGATCCCCTGAGCTTCTGGGCACTGACTGATTGATTGGGCGATTTCTGCACTGCGGATGTCGGACCAGGTTAAGGAATTTGTGAGCGCTTTGCCATCTGCATCAACTGCAAGTACGCTGTATAGTTGAGAACTGAATGAAACACCTAAGACTCGACTGCTCTCTGGAAGAAAATCTGTTATCTCTCGTATTGCCCCCAACACCGCGTCAAAAATAACTTTGGGCTCCTGTTCACTCCAGCCCTTATGGGGAGCATGTATCGGATAATGCTTTCTTACTATCGCGACCTGTTTAGCGTCGGTATCAAAAAGAGTGGCTTTCGTAGCACTCGTTCCGATATCTATGGACAGAATGAAATCACCTACACCATTCGATGGCATGGATTATTGGTAGTAATATAGGTAAGATTTCACGTCATCTCCTACGAAGGCTTTCCACACGATAAGATTGTACTCATTGTCCCAGTCCAGTTCTCCACCAAAGAGTTCGTGCAAACGGTTGTTGTTAAACACAAGATTACCCCGGCTATCAAACGTCATGCCATCCACCCAGATCATTCGCTCATCAGTCACGAATGGTTTGAACGTTTTCTCCGCTGGATTGTAAATGCCTATCCCCTGACCTTCTAGCATCGTGTAATAGATATTTCCTTTGTTATCGGCTCCCAGACCATCCGAGTTGGTGCCGCCTTTATCACCCAAGTTAATAACTGCCTTTTCAATTTCCTCGTGCGGCGTGCTCATATCTTGTAAAAGCGACGTGTTGATGCAGTACAAGTCTCGTCCAGTCAGCGGGCACCAGTACAGGGTCTTTCGGTCTGCCGCGAGGGCGATGCCATCGGCCCCGGTGCGCATCGGCTCATTTCTCCATACCTTTTTCCCGGCAATCTCAAACCAATAACCAGGCACATCTTGCGTGCTGTAGTGCTGATGTAAGACTCTTCTCAGTTCCTTGGTTTGCATATCGTAAACAATCAAACCACCCTCAAGCGGATCAGAAAAGATCCCGGAATCGGCGATATAAATAAAGCCATTCTTGTTGTCAACCATAAGGTCGTTCAGGAATGAGGCCCTGTATGAGGCAATTTCGTCTGGAATCTTGATTGATTCGACAAGCTCATTGCTGTTGATATCCCAGCACACGAGTTTCTGCGCTCCATCAATACAGGGAGCCCCTTCTATGTGTCCCTGATCCAAAAACCATGCCCTATTGTTTTCATCTATTTCCCATCCGAGGACTGATTGAAGTGCATTCGGATCACCTATCTTATTCATCTCCCAGTCGGGGTAGGCCGATAGAAGTGGTTTGCCATCCACGACTTTAATTTTGTTGACGGTAGCGGGAATTCCAGGTGCCCAGCGAGGAACCGACACATAATAATTCCCATCACGGTCGGTTTTGACCCCAGCGGGCATGGCTCCCTTCCAGTATTCCTTTTCGTAGAATTCAGCTTTTATTTTCTCATCTTCAAACAACCAATCCAAGCGACTCCAGTGGAACAATATTTCATAGTCTCCGATTTTCTTACTCATAATTGCATTACCTCCTCAAAATTTAGTTCCTTCTAGCTATCACCCTAAACCGTATTTCTCAACATGCTCCTTTAGGAACTTTAGGCCTTCCCTCGCCAGGAACTCGGAGGACTGGGTCGGTGGTCGCCACAACTTGATCGCCGCGGCCAAATCCGGGTTGACCGCCGGGAAGGACTTGACGACCATTGGTCCTTTGTAGTTCGCATCCGCCAGCCCCCGGAATACCTCGTCCCAGTTAACCGTGCCGCTGCCAAGCAAGCCGCGATGGTTCTCGCTCATGTGCATATAGCCCAGCACGTCGGCGCTCTCAACCAGCGGCTTATAGAAGCCCTCCTCCTCGTAAAGCATGTGGTATGTATCGGCCTGTACCTTGATGTTATCTGCGCCGATGGCGAGAATGGTCTCTTGGGTGTCGGCCAGCGTGTTGTACAGGTTACTTTCGTAGCGATTGACCACCTCGATACCTAGTGTGATGCCGCGCTTCTTGGCCTCCTCTGCCACCTCACCCAGCGTCTCGATCACCACCTGGCGTTCTCCGGTAAACTTTCCCAAGGCGAAGGCGATACATCCACAGAGGTAAGTTCCTCCTACGGCTTCGAGCTTCTCAAGCGCGCTGATGAGGAATTGCTTGGCTTTTTCTGGCTCTTCAGGCATATGAGCCCATTCGGGCAACACGAGCGACCCCGTTGCCTCTATTCCGGCATCGGTGAGGGCTCTCTTGTGCGCTGCCGCATCGAACTCGTCGGGCTTCAATAGAGAGATCTCGATGAAATCGAACCCAATCTCGCCCGTAGCGGCAATCGCCTGGTTCCCCTTTTCCGTTGTCCATTCATCAATCCATAGGAAGGTATGTGCACCGTACTTGGGCATGGCGGTCCTCCTTTTCCTTAATGACCTGGGCCACATAAGCAGTCAGTCTGCTCGCTCCCAAAGATGCTCAACAACGGGTGAGCCCCTTGTCCATAGCGAACCATGAGTGTGGCAGCGAGATTGGCAGATTCCCTTGCCGCTCGTTAGTAGACGCCGTACTCTTTGGTGACATCCCCCATTGCCTTTACATTCTCGGGCGGGACGTCGTCAAAACCGGCTGCGGCGTCCACCATTAGGCCGCCGCCCTCGCCGACGACATCAATGAGCTCTTTAACGTAATCTTTGACCTGCTGGACTGTGCCTGTATTCAGCAGGGATAGTGGTACGTTTCCTGAGATACATGCAACGTCACCGAGGAGCTCCTTTGCTTTGTAGATGTCCACGGTCTCAAAGTGATAAAGCACCTTACCCTTAGGCACATCCACAAGGTACTCCAGGCGTGGTGTATAATCCCCTTCTGTGTACACGTATGGTATGACCCCCGCCTCATCCAATGCGAGTATTAGCTCCTTCAAAGTTGGCCAGTAGAAGGTCCTAAACTGCTCATCAGACATGAACCCTCCGGCACCTTTGTGGAGAGGTATCAGCACCATAGGGTTCCTAGCCTTCCTGGCAGCCCTTACCCCCATTTCTATTGCAAAGGGTGTCATTTTCTCAAGGGCTTCGAGCAGCTTGTCGGGTATTCTGAGCATATCCAGCATAATCCCTCTGGTTCCCCTGAGAGCATCCCCGATTAAGTCAAATGGAGCAAACGTCAGGCAGCCAAGCATGTTTGGATATCCCAACCCTTGGATCTCTTTATCAAATATGCCGATAGCCCCGTACCACTTAACCAGCTCCTGCCCAGCTTTGACAAGTGAATCCAAGGCTTCGGCAACCTGCGGATCACCAAATGGGGCCAACAAATCGAGCCCGCACGGCCACATCCCAGGTCGTAAGGGGAGCAGCTTCTGCAAGGG
>SOHZ01000298.1 GCA_004377365.1 Anaerolineales bacterium
TACCAGATCCACTGGTTTGAGTAATCCCAATAAGCATGACAAATGACCCACTAGCCTAACGATTGCGCAATGGGCGACCAGATGTTTCATAAAGGTGCGAAATTGAACAGTGGCAAAGTCAACTGAAGCGCTACTTGACCGGTCAGGCAAATGACGGTCCCGGCGAATGGGCCAGCTTCATCGAAGATCAAAGTGTTACCGAGCGCATTGCGCACCCAGCGCGCCCGGACGTGAGAGACAATGCGTACCAAGGTTTTGACTTGGCCGAGGGCGGCGACGAAGTTGGAGTTGGCGTGGCGCAGCATATCTTTGACCCAGGCAGCGGCCCAGCGGACAAAGTTGGCGCCGAACAAAGCGAATTGCTCTTGGAGTTGCATGCCAATCGGTGAGCGAACCAAATGACGCTTCAAGGTGAATACTGTTTTCCCTTCTTTGATACCGGCCTCAATGGTTTGGCGGCCATTGTAGCGGGCGAACCAGGCTGGCAATACGGGAGGCGGCGCCTCATCGTAGTAGAACAGGGTCGTATAGCGCGTTTCGCCCGGCAAGTGATAGCGAACCAACATAGCTTGGAGGGGATAAGGACAATCGTTTTGGTAATAGTCTCCCATAGACACGGCCTCAGCGTTACGCCCCACCCGGGTCCAGTCTGTCTGGGCCGGAAGCCGTCGGCGCAGGCTATGAGCGGTACTGCTATGATGCGCCTTGGTCAACACCGTGTAGCCCATCTCAATCAGCCAGGCCAGATTAGGGCCAGTGCTGAAGCCAGCATCAATCCGCAGCACAATAGACACCGGATTGGGATTAGGCCGATTGTCAGCGTCCAGATAGGCCAGCCACTCATCCAAGGTAAGCAAAGTGTCTTGCAACTCCATCATTTGATTCTGCTGGTTGGCAATCCTGAGTTGTATCTGCTTCAGGTTGCGCCAGGCGCGCGCCTTGCGTTTCTGGGCAGATGCCAACCTGCGGCGCGTTTTGGCCAGCCGACTGTGAGGACGTTCCTGACGTCCCAGGGCCCGGTAGTCGGCTTCCAGGTGGGCCACTTCACACTGGTAGACTTGGGCTTCGGCCTTGGCTTCGCGAATGCGTGCCCAGAATCTCTCTTCTGCTTGCCGGTTGCGATCCAGGCGGGCTTGCAGTCGCTCCATCTGGGCTACCACCTCTTGACGACGGGCTTGGACCAACTCAACCCGCCGCCGGGGACGAACCCCCAACACCGCTTCCACTTCTTGGACAGCGGCTTGCAGACACTCGGCCGACTGGGTGCGCCCCGTGTAGCGTTGCAACGTCAACATCAAGCGGTGCCAGCGGTCACACACCAGGGAAGTGACCGCTGCCTGATATCCCTTGCTGACCTCATCGTCCATCCAGCCAAAGTCAGCATCCAGATAGTCGGTACTCGTCGGGCTCACCTCACGCC
Organism: Anaerolineales bacterium; assembly: GCA_004377365.1. GTDB lineage: Bacteria > Chloroflexota > Anaerolineae > E26-bin7 > E26-bin7 > E26-bin7. Next base: position 1,421 of record SOHZ01000298.1, read on the forward strand.
CTGTCAGGTCGACATCGACGGTCAAGTGTCCCGTTTGCTTGATGACTTCCAGCACCGCAGCTTCGATGAAAGGACGGGATACCATCCGCAGCACGCCCACCACCGCCGCCAGTGTCTCTTCGTCCGCCGCTTCCAAGGTCCGGCTGACGCCCGAATAGTGAGCGAAGAGATCCTGGGCCCAGGCTTTGGCAATCGTCGGGTCGGTGACAATCGGGTGAGAGCCTCGCTTGAGGTCTTGCAGGTAGTCAATGCCCCCCAAGATACCCACCAGAAACTCGATCACTTTCGATTGCGGCGTATGCCTCGGCCCCCTGCGCTGCCCGATCGGCACCTCTTCCAGGCCCGCCACCAGCCCCAGAACCCGGGCCAGGTGACCCAGCACCACCAACCAGGCGTGCTCAGTCGTCGCATCAATCGCCTCACCTATCTCCCGGTCGCCCACCACTTCTGCCAGCTGACGGACTTCCAGACTGGCTCTATTCAGCATCACTGGAACTTCATTCACATCTCCCCGGGATACCAGCGGGACGATCTGAACCGAAACCTCAGCCATTGCATCTTCCACAAAGCTGTCCAAAGTTGGAAGAGCATGTCGCCGACTTGTCGAGGGTGGTATAATCATCCTGAACTCTCCTTTGTGGGTTGGTTTTTGTGACGAACTATTATCCCACAGTGAGAGTTCTTTTGCTTCAATTGGTAATGTTCAGTTTTCGCATCCCAGGAAACATCTCACGCCTG
>SOHZ01000327.1 GCA_004377365.1 Anaerolineales bacterium
TGCAGGGTTGACCATCCATTGGACGGTCCATCCTGCCGTGAATCGACTTCTGGTTATGTAGTATCTACCGCACAACCACGCCAGTCACATCCGAACTTCAGCACCTTCGTCAAGCAGCCCGCGTTTGGCAGCCTCGGCCACCGCCGCTGCGCGCGAATCAACGCCCAGTTTGTTGTAGATGCTCGATAGATGGGATTTGACCGTGCGTTCTGTTATCCCCAAACCGGCGGCAATCTCCTTGCTGCGCTCCCCCTTTGCCGCGCGCCGTAGAACCTGATGCTCCCGCTCGGTCAGCTTTGGCTCCTTGACCGACGCCCGGCGTGAAGCAGAAAGACCGGACGGCGCGGCCGAAAGCGCTCGTGCAATCACATCCGGAAGCAACAGCGCCTCCCCGCGCGCGGCTGCTCTCAGCGTATCCATCAGCGTCTGCCGGTTGGTATCCTTTAGAAGATAGCCGAGCGCCCCGGCTCTCAAACCCCGGAGCATCAGGTCGTCCTCGTTGTATGTCGTGAGGATCACGATCGCCACTTCGGGCCATGCATCTCTGATAAGCTCGATTGCCTCAAGCCCGTCCATCCTGGGCATGCGTAAATCCATCAACACCACTTGCGGCAGCAGCTTTCCAGTCAGATCCACAGCCTGCGCTCCATCGCCCGCTTCACCCACGACGGAGAACCCCTCCTCCGCCTCTAGAATCATGCGCAACCCATCGCGCACAACTTCGTGGTCATCGGCGATGAGAACGCGTATCGCTTCGCTCATCCGCCGTCCCTTTCGTTTGGTAAACGCATGATCAGGCTCGTCCCCTCGCTGGGGGCACTCCGGATCTCGAGCGTGCCATTCGCCAGTCGGGCCCTCTCCCGCAAGCCAATCAAACCGAAATGGCCGGCGCGTTTCTCGACCTCGCCCGGGTTGAAACCAACACCGTCGTCGCTCACAGTCACCACCAGACAATTGCCGTCTTCTTCCAAGATCAGCCAGATCCGGTTTGCCTTGGCGTGCCGGGCGGCGTTCGTCAGGCCTTCACCCACGAGCCGCATGGCGTTCTCCGCCTGGGGGGGCGTCACGTTCTCCGGAAGCCGTATCTTGATCTCACAAGGGATTGCCGTTGCGGTGGTGAAACGCTCAGCCTCGGTACGGATAGACTGCTCTAATTCAGATGGAGATAGTCGCGCCGCGCGCAGATCTCCGATTGCATGCCTGGCGTCGGAGAGGGTTGCCCTCGCGCGTCGCATCGCCTGCTGGACAATTTCCTGGGCTTTGCCGGGGGCATTCTTGGAGAGATGGGAGTCAACCGCTTCCAACTGTAGCACCAGCCCGGCCAGGCCTTGGGAAAGTGTATCATGCAGTTCGCGAGCCATGCGTTGGCGCTCGGCCGTGAGCGTCAAGTCCTCAACCCGCGCCGCGTATTCAGCAAGCTGTCGGTGCGCTACCTCCAAATCGCGCAAGAGCCTCATGGCTTCGCTCTTGCTTTGGGTCTCGCGACCAAACAAGACCACATAGATGACTACAAAAAGTGCCATGGGCAGGATTATGGCCAGAAAGCCCATAAGGCTCGCCAGGCCATTGGTCAGGGCAAAGCTCAGGACAGCCACCATTACGATTCCAATGACTGCCATGATGGAGGGACGCAAATCATCCAACATGCCTACCGCCTGGCCGGCAAGCCCCAGATACAACCCTAATATTGGCCACTGGCCGGAGGTCAGGAAGACCAACGATGCAATGAGCGAGGTTTGCAGAACGAAGTACGGGATCAACCAGCGCGGACGCTGTGAGATGTCCTTGATGCTCGCCCGGTGCAGCCCGAGGAAGTAGAGGCTCCCCCAGTGAAGCGCCAGATGAAATGCCATCAGCAAACTGAGGTACACCAAGCGTGGGAATTCCAGAAGGGAGGGGTCTGTGATACATGCAAGCACGTAGACCCCTATTAATATAGCGGTCAGTATCCAGTAGAAGATGTGCGCCGTGCGAAGCTCCTCATCTCTCTCACTGTCCTCAGTGAATGAGCCCGGGTGCATAGTGTCCATGATCACTCTCCCCTGGCATTGTAGCACTGAGCCCCGGCGAAAACAGCGTCCGAACGGACAATGTCCGAACGGACAGATCCGACGGTGGTCGAGGGGACGATGACGGTTGCATGGAGAATCACT
>SOHZ01000159.1 GCA_004377365.1 Anaerolineales bacterium
ACACATCCGGCGGGAGCAGGGGAGACTGGCTCGAGGCCTTGTATCACCGCTTCGCCTTCGACCCTGCCGGAGCCTTTGACGAGTTCGAGCGGCGGTTCCAGGATGCGCACGTGTTCTACCGCCGGGCGGATTGTGGGGCGCTGCTGGCCGCAGCCGAGGAGCAGGAGCTGGATCAGGGCCAGCGGCTGTGGCTGCGCTACTACCAGGCACGGCTGGCGCTGGTGTTGGACCGCTGGGCCGAGGCCGAGGCGGGGTACCGGGAGTTGTTGGCAGAGTTGCCACCCTCACCCCCGGCCCCTCTCCCTACGCAGGGAGAGGGGAGGTTGCGCACCTGGACGCTGCACAGCCTGGGGAGGGCACTGGACAGCCAGGGCAAGTGGGCTGAGGCGGTGGAGGTATACCAGGAGGCGCTGAAAGGAAGGCGCGAGCTGGGCGACCGCCACGGCGAGGGCCAGACCCTCAACAACCTGGGCAACATCTACCAGGCCCAAGGCCGCTGGGAGCAGGCCATCGAGTGCTACCAACAAGACCTGGCCATCTGCCGCGAGCTGGGCGACCGCCACGGCGAGGGAGCTACCCTCAACAACTTAGGCAATGTTTACCACTCTCAAGGCCGCTGGGACCAGGCCATCGAGTGCTATCAGGAGTCCCTGCGCATCTGCTGCGAGCTGGGCGACCGCCTGGGCGAAGCCTACGTCCTGCACAGTCTTGGGGAGTGGCACAAGGGACAGGGACAACTGGATGAGGCCATTGCCCGCTACCAGGAAGCGCTGGCTATCCGGCGGGAGCTGGACGCCTGGCCGCAGGCCGGGGAGACCCTGCACGCCCTGGCGGAGGTGTATACCATACGGGGTGAGTGGGCGAGGGCGGCGGAGATGGCAGAGCAGGCCGCCGGGATGTGGCGGAGAGCAGCAGAGGGCAGCGGATAGTACTGTGAACAGGAAAGTGGTTGGAGACAGGCGGCAGGCTAAAAGCAGGGAGGACTGGCATGAGCTTTGAAACCGTCTTGGATCGTCACATTGAGATCACCGCTGGCGTGGCGGGTGGGAAACCACGCATCGCTGGCCATCGCATCACCGTGCAAAACATGGTGATCTGGCACGAGTGGATGGGGCTCGGCGCTGACGAAATTGCTGCAGAATACGGGCTGAACTTGTCTGAGGTATATGCGGCGCTGGCTTATTACTACGACCACCGTGCCGAAATTGACGACTCCATCCGAGCCGATCAAGCCTTTGTGGAGGAACTGCGCAGGACGACCCCTTCCAAGCTCATGGAGAAACTGCGTGGCTGAGATCAAATTCTACATGGATGAGCACGTCCCTGCCGCTGTGACAGCCGGGCTGTAGTATAAATAGGTAGAGGGCAAGAAGGAGCAGAACGATGTCAGCAGTGTTGAGCAAAATAAGAAAACTGGAAGAATATGTCAGTTTGACAGGAGAATCGGCCCAGGACAAAGTATGGGAATAAGCCCTTGACAAGCTTTTGACACGGGAAGTGACCCGCTTGACTGAGCAGAAGACCCGTTTGCAGACGCAGTTGGCCGAATTCGAACAGCAATATGATCTTGCGTCAGATGAGTTTTACACACGATTCGAGCGTGGTGAGTTAGGAGACGCGACTGATTTCGTGGAGTGGTCAGCGACTTATGAAATGATCCAGAACCTGGAAGAACGACTGGCAGTGTTGAGTGGTGAGAAAGCTGACGAGCAATGAATCAGCTCATCGCTGCGCTCCTCAGAATGACAGAGTCTCCTCGTTGTAATGTTTTTGGCGAGGCGAATTAGATGGAATCCACACCAGTCAAAATCACCGACACCATCCTGCGCGACGCGCACCAGTCCTTGCTGGCCACGCGGATGCGCACCGACGACATGCTGCCCATCGCCGAGAAGCTGGACCAGGTAGGCTATCACTCTGTGGAGATGTGGGGCGGGGCCACCTTTGACTCGGCCATGCGCTTTCTGAACGAGGACCCCTGGGAGCGCATCCGCAAGCTGAAGGAAAAGATGCCCAACACTCCCTTCCAGATGCTGCTGCGCGGCCAGAACATCGTTGGCTACAAGCACTATCCCGACGACATCGTTGAGAAATTTGTGGTGCTGGCCAAGCGCAATGGCATTGATATCTTTCGCATCTTTGACGCCGTCAACGACGTGCGCAACATGGCCGGGGCCATGAAGGTGGCCAAACGCGAGGGGGCTCACGTCCAGGCCAGCATTTGCTATACCATCAGCCCCGTCCACGACATCCCCAGCTACATCGAAATGGCCAAAGACCTGGCAGAGTTGGGGGCTGATTCTATCTGCATTAAAGACATGGCCGGGCTCATCTCGCCCTACGTGGCCTATGACCTGGTCAGTGAACTGAAGAAAGCGGTTGATTTGCCCATCCAACTGCACACCCACTACACCAGCGGCATGGCCAGCACCGCCGTGCTCAAGGCCGTGGAGGCTGGGGTGGACGTGGTGGACACAGCCATCTCGTCCATCGCCGGCATCACCTCCCAGCCTCCTACCGAATCCATCGTTCGCATCCTGCAAGAGACGCCGCGCAACACAGGACTGGACCTCAACTTGCTGGCCGAGATCGCGGCCTACTTCGCCGCAGCCCGCAAGCATTACGCCAAGTTCGAAAGCGGGCTGACAGGCGTAGATGTGCGGGTGCTGCAGTTCCAGATACCCGGAGGGATGCTTTCCAACCTGGTCTCCCAACTCCGCGAGCAGAAGGCTGAGAACCGCTACGAAGAGGTGTTGAAAGAAGTGCCGCGTGTGCGAGCGGAACTGGGCTACCCACCCCTGGTGACCCCCAGCAGCCAGATCGTGGGCACCCAGGCCACGCTCAACGTCATCCTGGGCGAACGCTACAAAGTCATCCCCGAAGAGGTCAAGAACTATGTCAGAGGGATGTACGGCCGGCCGCCAGCGCCCATTGACCCCGAGGTGAAGAAACAGGTGCTGGGTGACGAGGAACCCATTGATTGCCGCCCGGCTGATCTGATACCGCCAGGTTATGAGAAGGCCAAAGGGGAGATCGGTGACCTGGCCCGCAGCGAGGAGGACATCATCTCCTATGCCCTCTTCCCCCAGGTGGCGCGGCCCTTCCTGGAGCGACGGGCCAGTGGGAGCGGTGGAAGAGAAGAGGTCATAGCTGCCATCGCGGCCATGGTAGCAGCCAGGGCGGCTGCCCCCGCTCGCCCTCTGGAAATGCTCCCTCCCAAAATGATGATTTCACCCTGGAAGATAGCCTGGCGTCCAGGCCGGCCAGGCTGGGGAGGTCTGATCAAGTGAGCAAGCAGTTCAACCTGACTGTCGAAGGCACGGCTTACGAGGTCGAAATAGAAGGAGAGACCGTCATGGTCAACGGCCGTCCTTTCACCGTAACCCTCGATGGCAACAGGGCCGACGTCAACGGCACGAGCTACGAGGTGGGGTTGCAGGGCGACCAGGCCACCGTCAACGGCATCGCCTACGCTTTCCAAGTCCAGGAGAAAAAAGAAAGGGCAGGCGCTGAGGCTTCACCCAGGGTGGTTAGGGCTGCGGCCGAGGAAGCTGGAGCAGTCACGGCCATTATGCCCGGCAAGATCATCCGGGTGTTAGTCAAGGAAGGCGACGAGGTGCAGGAAGGCGATGTGCTCTGCGTGCTGGAAGCCATGAAGATGGAGAACGAGTTGCGCGCGGGCAAGAGCGGGGTGGTGAAAGAGGTTACCGTCGAGTCAGGCTCGGATGTGGAGATGGACGAAGTACTGGTGGTGGTGAAATAGGAGCTGGCCAAGAGGACCCTGATCGGCGACGAAGGGAGATGTCCATGGAGAAGATCTTGATAATTGATGACAACACCACAATCCGCTCATTTCTCAGTGACATGCTGCGTCCTTTGGGATACGCTGTCTCAACGGCTTCCGATGGGAAGCGTGGCCTGGACAAGGCCCTGACAGAAAGGCCAGATCTCATTCTGTTGGACTTTAATTTGCCTCGTTTATCTGGCGTAGAGATATTGGAAGCTCTACAAAAGGAAGATTATGAGGTGCCGGTCATCCTGATGACCGCCCACGGCTCGGAGAGCGTGGCTGTCCAGGCTTTCCGCCTGGGGGTAAGGGATTACCTCACGAAGCCCTCTGAGGCCGAGCATATCCTTGAGGTCATTGAGAAAGCTCTCACTGAAAGCAGGCTGCGTCGGGAGAGAGACCAGTTGATGCAGAGACTGAAACAAACCAACCGCCAACTGGAGCGGCGCTTAATGGACTTGAGCACCCTCTATGCTGTTGGCCAGTCAGTGACCTCTCTTCTCGATTTGGAGAAACTGTTAAATCGAGTGGTAGAGGCGGCTGCCTACCTGACAGGAGCCGATGAGGCCTTTCTGTTTCTCGTCGAGGAGAGAAAGGACGAACTGTCTCTGCGAGACTCCCGGGGCCTCAACGAGAAGTGGGTGCCGGGCTCGCGGTTGAAGATCCAAGACACCCTGATAGGCACTGTAGTCACTACAGGCAAGCCGCTGGTTTTGGACGGCACTGCTAAAAGCCGCGAACTCAAGACACTGGGGCACCCGGTGAGCGCCCTGGTGAATGTGCCTCTCAAAGTGAAAGACCAGACGATAGGAGTCCTCGGTGTGACCAGCAAGAGACCTGGCCGTGCCTTCGCTCAGGACGATTTGTCTCGGTTGGCGGCCCTGGCCGACTATGCCGTCATCGCCATCGAAAACGCGCGCTTGTACGAAGGCGCGCGCCAGAAAGCGGAGGAGTTGGGCACCATTAATGAAGTAGCGCAGACCGTCACCTCCAGCCTCGACCTGGACAAAGTCATCCGTTCTGTAATGAAAGGCATCAACCGAATCCTGCGTGTGGAGACGGGTTCCCTGCTTCTCATTGACGAGGAAACCAACGAATTGGTTTTCAAGATCACCTTGCAAGGCGATACCGAAAAGTTGGCCCCTTACAGACTGAAAATGGGCCAAGGCATCGCTGGCTGGGTGGCTCAGCGAGGTGAACCCCTCCTGGTACCCGATGTCCAACTGGACCCGCGCCACTACAGAGCCATTGATAAATCTGTCGGTTTCACCAGTCGCACCATCATGTGCGTACCTTTGACGGTCAAAGAAAAGGTCATCGGCGTTATCGAGGTGATCAACAAGTTGGGTGGGACCTCGCCCGACTCTGAAGCCCAGTTCAATGAAAATGATCTCGAACTCCTGAGTTCCATGGCCGCCTCTGTAGCCATTGCCATCGAAAACGCCCGCCTCCACGAAGCGACCCAAAAACTGGTGGCGGCTGAAATTCTGCAACAGACGGTGGTTACGGTCGCCCATTATATCAACAACCCACTGACCGCGCTGGCTATGAGCGCCCATTCTCTGGTAGACAGCGCCGAGCAAGGAAAGGTCATCTACCACGACGACTCTCTCTCAGAGGCGGCGCGCCTGACAGAGAAAAAGGTGGAGGAAATAGCGGCTGTGATAGGCATCCTGAAAGAGATGGCCTCTCCCAAAAGTACCATCTACCTGGGCGAGACAAAAATGATTGACATCCGTGAGCAACTAGCAGAGAGGCTCAAAGCCATCGAGGAGAAATACAAGAAGTAACCATCCATGCGGAGGGAACTTGCAAGGGATTGCACGAGAGAATTCAGCGAAATTGAGGGAGATGCTATCATGAGAAAGGGATACTATATCGCTGCAATTGTTGGGTTGGGCGTGGGCCTATCCATACTGCTGGCTATCATCGTCCTTATGCCCCCCACACCTACCAGGATCCCAACGGCAGAAATTGTTCCAACAGAAGAAATACCCACCCCAGAAGCGTCGCCAACGGCAACGGCTGACAGGCCCCCCACACCTACGGGGATCCTAACGGCAGAAGTTGTCCCAACAGAAGAAACGCCCACCCCAGAAGCGTCGCCAGCGGCAACAGCCGACCCCTACAGTGAGGTGAGGAAGAAGATGGTGAGAGATACAATGCGCCTGAGGGACATCACCGATGAAGAAGTCCTGGCCGTGATGGAGAAGGTGCCACGCCACGAATTCGTGCCCGAAAAATACCTGGACCAGGCCTACGCTGATCATCCCCTGCCCATCGGCTACGGTCAGACCATTTCCCAGCCCTACATCGTGGCCTTGATGACTCAGCACCTAAAGTTGAAACACGGCGAGAAGGTGTTAGAGATCGGCACCGGTTCAGGCTATCAGGCTGCGGTCCTGGCCGAACTGACCGATGAAGTCTACACCATCGAGATCATCAAGGAACTGGCGGAGGAGGCGGAAGAGAAGCTGAAGGGCCTGGGCTACACCAACGTCAAGGTCAAACAGGCCGATGGCTATTACGGTTGGGAAGAGCATGCCCCTTACGACACCATCATCGTCACCTGTGCCCCCGACCACGTGCCGCAGCCCCTGGTGGAACAACTGGCCGATGGGGGGCGTCTGGTCATCCCCGTGGGTCCCCCTGGCAGCTACCAGACCCTGTGGCAGATCACCAAAAAGGGCGACGAGGTCGTCTCCAAGAACATCACCGGTGTCATCTTTGTGCCCTTGACGGGGGGACATTAGCTCAAAAGAGTCTGGCTAAATTGGGGAGTGGAGCCTTCAGGCGGGAAAAAACC
>SOHZ01000261.1 GCA_004377365.1 Anaerolineales bacterium
GAAAAGCCAGACAGCCAGCCAGGATCAGCCAAAGGGCAACCCCATCACTCGCTATAGGCGACCCACCGTTGCTGGCCAGGGCTGCTCCTCCAGTGGCTACGATCAAAACCACGCTCCCCATCAAACCACGCTGTAAACTGTTCCTGAGCATTGTATCTGCCTCCATTTGATTCTAAGACCCCAGGGGTTTTCAGGGGCAAAAACCCCTGGGGTCTGGCCCAATTCCGCAAAAGAGATGGCCTTTCGAGATAGATTATACTTCATCTTCACCCAAAGTGTCAAAGAGGGTAGATCAGAAACCCGATTTTTGGCGCTTCACAAGCCAGTGGTATTGACTTCGGTGCTTTTCAGAGGCTACAGAAATTCTGAACTATACCTGCCGCTCGCTCTGTGTTGACTTCTGGTCAAGAGTCGCTATAATACAAAGCCTGCCTTGGCTGTGTTTCAGGGAGACAATAAGGAGAATCGTATGAGTTCGAAAGCGGGGGCTCCGCCCAGCAGTAACATCCGTGTCCTGGCTGCCAGCACCTTCCTGCGGGGCATGAGAGACAACATGGTCCGCGTGGTATGGCAGCCTTTCGTCCTCAGTCTGGGTGCTTCGATGCCCCTCCTGGGGTTTTTGGAAAGCTTGGGAGGCCGGGGTGGCATTGTGACAACGCTGGTTCAACCCCTAAGCGGGCGGCTGTCAGACTATTTGGGGAGGAAAGTCTTTATCCTCTCTTCCAGCGTCTTTGCCATAGCGGCCCTGTCCATCTATGTATCGGCCAGGTTCACGGACAACTGGCATCTCTTGATCCCAGGGGTGGCGATCCTGGGGCTGGCTGCTGTGTCTCGCCCATCTGAAGATTCGATGACCGCCGAGTCCGCCGGAGTTTCCGGAAGGGCGATGGCCTACAGTCTTGTCATGCTCTCTTTCGCGCTATCAGGTGTTTTTGCCCCCCTACTGGGGGGCTTTGTAGCCGACAGGTGGGGCTACGTCGTTGTCTTCCTGATGGGCTTGGCCTTGGATATGGTGGCCCTGTCTCTGGTAGCCGGTTTACTGAAGGAGACATTGGTTTCACACTCCAGGCGGCCGTTGGCCTTTGACCAATTGAAAGGAGTGTTTCGAGGGATTCTTGTTCCGCCTGGTCAGTTGAGGGGATTTTACATCGCTGTGGCCGTGGATGCTTTTGCCTGGGGGACAGGGTGGGGCATCCTGTATGGCCTTCTGAGCGAGGTCCATCACTTCACGGCCTCCCAGTTGGGCATCCTGTCCTGTCTCAGTTCCATAGGATGGGCCATCTTCCAGATACCCGTCGGAAAACTGATGGAAAGATACGGCTGTGTGAAATCCATAGTCTTCTCAGAAGCTGGGGGAGTCCTTCTAATGGTGGGATGGCTTCACGCCACCACCTTTCAGACTTTTGCTCTCCTTCAGATCCTCTTTGGCTTTACCATTGCCACCTGGCTGCCAGCTACTATGACCTGGATAGCCAACAGCGTCCCAAAAGAGAAAATGGCGGAGGAAATAGGCCGGCTCAATGCTTTCAGGGGCCTTGTGGGCTTTCCGGCTCCCTACATCGGTGGGCTTCTGTACGAAGCCTTTGGCTTCCGAGGCCCGATCACCGTGAATCTGATAGGCACCCTCACTGCCTTGATCCTCGTGGCCCTATTGGTGCACGAGCCAACTATGGATTGAGGGGTGTGTCAGCCGATTCTGTCTGGACAAAGCCTTGGCTGTGGACCAGGCTGTAGGGCAAGGTCAGCGGGCCATCGGCGGTCTGCAACACCAGGTACAGCGGGGTCAGTTGCCGGACTTTTCCCTCCACTTCGCCCACGCGCAGGTGCTGACTGGCCTTCAGTTGAGCCCGCAGATAGAAGCCAGCCGCCAGGTCCCGGGCCACTCCCTGGAAACCCACGCCAAAGGCCAGGGCAATGGCCAGGCCAACCACTCCCACCAGGATGACGACCAGCCACGTCACCCACCTCAGATCTATGCCCACCAGGCTCAGGGCCACCACCACCGTCAGGGCCACAATGACCGCCTGGGCTCCCCGGTCAAGTTGACGCCACCAGGGCGGGGTCAACTTGCGCTCGGTGGGTCCGGCGATCAACTCGCAGGCAGCCTGACCCAGAAAGAGACCCAACACTAACAACAGAGCGGCCCCTAGCAGGCGGGGTAGGAAAGCAGCCAGGGCGGTCATCATCTTACCGAAGGTAGACAGGCCGAGGACCTCCGAGGCCACGCCCATGAAGGTCAACATGACGATCCAGAAGATCAGGTTGCCGGCCAGGGCAGAGGCCTTTTGGTCCTTGTCTCGCGAGGCATCGCGCAGCACACGGGTCACTCCGGCCTTGTCGGCGAAGCCATCGAAGCCCAGATTGCGCAGCATGGCCGCACCCACAGTCTCGAGCAATAACCCCAGCAGCGCCCCGACGATCAGCAGCACGATCGCACGAACCAGTTGGGGCCAGAAGGCCGTGAGTTGACGCAGCAAAGCTTCTAATTCTGGTGGAAACCCTTCCATAATGTCCCTCTCTAACTCTTTGTGTTTCTGGTGCACAAACACTAGCGTTGACGACCTCAATTATACTACAGAACTCGCCTTTTTTCTAGCCCTGGGTTAGGTAGGGGTATATCCCAGAACCGTCGGCGAATGCAGCACAGTCTGTCATTGCGAGCGACCGGAGGAGCTTGTCCTGAGCGAAGCCGAAGGAAGCGAAGCAATCTCCCGACTTTGAAAACGAGATTGCGGAGCCCGTTCCGAACAAAGTGAGGAATCTCGCTCCTCGCAATGACAGCGCTACCGACACTTTTGTGCTATACCGCGTGGGGCTTGCGCAGCCAGGTCTTGAATTCAAAATTGTCAATCGCTTCAAAGTCTGGTATACTGTCTCTGTACCATTCAACAACGGTAACGCCATAGTCTCAGGAACGGGGGAGAAAATGGTCTCAAAATCAGACGCGCAGGAATTGGCCAGCCAGGCTATTGATATGGGAGCAGGTGCGGTGCGTGGTTTCCTGCACCGTGGCAAGGCGGAGGAGTGGATCGTGGGCAGCACGAACGTGAATACCTGGCTGGGGAGATACGAGGGCTTTGAATTGATCTTGCTCGCCTTGCCTGTTGGGGAGCGGGGGACGGCAGAGATAAAGACTTGCCGCACTTGCGGGCGAGAATATGAGGGCGATGCCTGCCCCTACTGCCAGACAGCCAGGAAACGGCTGAGGGGTGAGTGAGAGGAGGAGACGGACTTGCCTCTCAAATTAGGCCCTATCAACGAGCAGGTGGAAGACATGGCCAGGTCGGTCACGGCTGAAGAGCGCCGCGAGCAGTTGGATAAAGCCCGCAAGCTTTTGCGCGCTGCCGACGCAGAGAAGCTCAAGGCCAAGATCCGCAACCGCCGCAACCCTTTCCCGTGGCTGGTGGCCGTCCCCACGGGGACGCTAAGCGGTGCCTTCCCTTCTCCCGACCCTCCCCGTGATTTCAGCGCTGTGGCCGCCGACGGTTCTTCGATTCCCACCGACCGGCACAGTCCAGTACGCTTTTACGTCATCAACACCGGTCACGCTGTCCTCACCTATGGCCGACACCCCAATGCGGACCTCGATTCGGCAGGCCAGCTTTACTTCGAGGAAAAGGATCTCTATATCTCTCCTGGCCGGAAGAATATACCCGTTGAGGGGACTCGGTTGGGAATGAAGATGGGGATGGCTGAACTGCAAGCCCTCCTCGCGGCCAGTCGCTCAGCGAGCCAGCCAGCAGTGGCTTTGCGGGATGGCTCTTTGATCCTCTGGGCTCTGCAAAATGAAGACGAAGAGGTCCAGCATAGATTCCTGGGAGAGTTCAAAGCCTGCCTGGAAGAGTTCCAGACCTCGCGTATCCCTGTGGTCGGCTACGTCAGTTACACAGGCAGCCACGACTTGGCCAATACCTTGCGCGTTTGGCTCTGCCAGGATGACCCCAGTGATTGCGACGCTTGCTCACTGAGCAAGGAGAACAGAACGCTATGCTCTTTTTTGAGCACGACCCTGGACCGACAGTTGTTTGATGGCCTTTTGCAAGACGGGGAGCGATCTGATGTTTTCGAAAGCAGGTCAGCCATCCTGGACAGATACGGCGATCATCGCATCCAGTTCTTCTACATGGACGTAGGCGGCGAGATTGCCCGCATCGAAGCTCCTCAATGGGTCATGCGAGACGCAGAGATGTTGGAGCTCATGCAGGCTGTGATCTATGACCAATGCCAGCGGAGTGGAGGCTATCCTCCTTATCCACCGGCTTTGCAGGAGGCCCACGAGCAAGCAGTGATCGGCACCGCCGAGAGACGACTGGTGGAAGACTTGGTGGAGCAGGCGTTGGCTGAACGAGGGATCGTCTACGCCCGCTCGGCCAAGGCTTACAGCAAGAGGAGGCGGGGAGTATAAACGAGATTCTTCGCTCCCTTCGGTCGCTCAGAATGACATGTCTTGGCCTGTCGGTTTGAGGCGAAGCTTCGCTGAACAGTTTACCAGGAGGTTTGCAAAATGCTCATCGCTATTCTTTCGGACATCCACGACAACATCTGGAAATATTGGTAGGACAACTTGACCCGGCGTCGCTCGCTCCAGGCGTTGAAGCCCAGGTGGGTGGTGTCCCAGACGTACTCGCCGGGGCCGGGGCTGTTCCCTTTGAGGGAGCTTTCGGGGAGGATCAGGTCGTAGGGTTAGCGGCTCGACTGAGCTCGCCGAAGTCCTCGTTCGTCCACGTCCTGGTGGTCCATCTGCTTGACGGTTCCCTTGCCGACGACGACCATGCCGCTTTCGTCCTCCCGTTCGGCCAGCAGGCGGAACTGGCCTGCCTGGAAACGGCGTCCCTGCTGGCCGAACTCCTCGAAGAGCCAGTCGGCCATCTTGGCGTTGCAGTCGCCGGTGCCGTACTCTCCATCTTCTTCTACGATCAGCACGCGGAGGTGCTTGAACTGGCGAGGCGGTTCCTGGCAGGAAGTGAGCATGACGCCGCCGTAGGCCATGATCTTCTCGAACCCTTCGATACGCTTTGCTGCTCAGGGCGATCTTTTTCCAGTAGGGGGTATGGGCAAGAGGTAATCGCCGTGTTTGCGGGCGCCGGTGGCCAGTACCAGGTAGTAACGTTTGCCGTCAATCTCTATGCCTTGCTCGACGAGCTCACGCATCCTGGCTTTGTGCCCGGCAATTTCTTCTTCTGTGGCTCTGTCAGGAGGTTTGGGCACGCGCACGATGGCCAATTCGGCGCCGGGGAACAGGGAGTGGAAGGCGGAGTTGTCAAAGTTGAGGGCCAGGTTTCCCTCTCCTTTGACGTCCGGCAAGGGCTGGCCGGTGGTCAGGTTGTAGATGGGGATTTTGTATCGCTGCCTGTCAGCGCGGGTGAGGGCGACTTCAAAAGAGGCCCCCGTAGAATCCCGGAGGCTTGTAGGCTATGTCCTCGATGCGGATGAGCCAACACCTTGCGAATCAGCGAATCGGCGAATGGTGACAGGGAGGTGAGGAGATCGGGCCTGGCCACGTGGATGGCTGTCACCAATAAGGGGCGAAGCCGTTGGCCGCCGAGGCGAATTCATAATCTCCGGCACCGTCACTCAGGGCAGCGCTGATTGACTCCAAAGTCTTGGCTTCGTCGTCCACCATAAGTATCTTTATAGTTTGTTTTTGGACGGCGTTGGGTGTATAATTGAACTGTATCAACCTGTAGCGCAACAGTGCCGCTATGCGGCAGTTGGTGGGAACGAGTGAGGTAAGCGCATGGCTGCTCAACCCTTCGACAGGGCTCAGGACAAGGCTCAGGACACCGCACACTGTTCTGGTCATTGATGACGACCGGAATCTGACGCGCCTGATCGAGTACAACCTGACCGAGGAAGGCTATGTCGTGCACGTGGCTCACGATGGCCAGGAGGGATGGCGTACTTTCTTTGACCTGCGACCGGATCTGGTCATTCTCGACATCAGGATGCCACAGATGGACGGCTGGGAAACCTGCAAGCGCATCCGTGAAGTCTCTGAGGTCCCCATTATTATGCTGACCGCCAGGGCGAATGAGCAGGACATCGTGCGGGGCTTGGATATGGGAGCGGACGACTACCTGACGAAACCATTCCAGGTGGGCGAACTGCTGGCCAGGGTGCGGGCGGCCCTACGGCGCGCTGCCTTGCCGTCCGTCTCAGAACCTGATCTGTCTTATACGGATGACCACCTGGTGATAGATTTGGGCAACCGCCGCGTGTTGGTTCAGGGTGAGCCAATCCAACTCACGGCGACAGAGTTCGGCCTGTTGGCTGTGATGGTCAAGCACGCTGACCAGGTGCTCAGTCCGCGCCAACTCCTCGAGCAGGTGTGGGGCTGGGAATACATGGACGACGTTCACTACGTACGCGTGTTCGTCTCCCGCCTGCGCCAAAAGATCGAACCCGACCCCAAATCGCCTCGCTATATCTTGACAGAACGCGGCACCGGCTACCGCTTTGTGACAGGGAATCGGTGATCGGTGGTCAGTGATCAGTCGTCAGTCATCAGGGTTTTTATTAAGGGGATGCCCAACGGGCGTCCCTTTTTTATGTTCTGTTTAGGTTCCATTTATCTTTGCTTTATCTTA
>SOHZ01000614.1 GCA_004377365.1 Anaerolineales bacterium
CAACTCGAAGTACTGCCGGCAATGACAAAAGTAGTCGTAGTCGATACTGCTCACCTGAAAGGGACGGAATTCACGCATCCAAACCTGCCCACGCTCCACACGCGATTCAGGCGGCACATAGAACAAATCTCCGATACCCCAAACGCCACTGGTGACAAGCAGTTCGTTGTTGTCCACGATGTGGCCGCTGACGCGCGCATCAGTGATATCCAACAATGGAATGTGTAGATTGCGCTCACCAGTCTTCAGGTTGATGCTCACGTGATAGTCATCTAGCAACTGGACCGTCTCCATTTTCAGGAGGCGGTTCTTGATTTCGTCTTTCTGCCCTTTAGTGGGTAGGAACTTGGTCAAGAACGAGGCAATCTTTTCGCGACTTTCGCTGGTCAACTCGCCATCTTCGGCGTATGCTGATAGGATCCACTCGCCCACGTAGGTCGGGATTGCTCGGGCGCCGAAGCCAGCCTCATGGATCAGGTGCTTGTTGATGATTACCTCGCCGTAGTAGTCGAGTGCCTTCTCCTCAAACGCTTCCATTAGCCTTTCTCCTATTGCTAAAACAGCTCCTGCAAGTCGAATGCCTGCGTCATCATAGACTTCATCTCCACCGCTTCCTCGACGTCTTGCTGCTGAGGTTGCCCCAAGAAGTCATAGGTGACACGGATGTGTAGTGTGTCCACTCCCCCATGGGAGCGTCGGAAACGCCCTTCGAGCGTGACGGTCTCTTGACTCATTGGTGCCAATGTGCCCAGCTCAACGCCAGGCGCGTCAACATTCGCACTTTGGATTTCTAGTCGCACGGACTCACAGGCGTAAGCATTGGTGTTCACTAACTCTACTTGAATCTCGGACTTGCGGGCGTAATAGAACTCGTTTCCCATCAAGTGCACAGTTAGTGGTTTGGGTGATACGGTGAGTGGCGTAAAGACTGCCACTGGCACCAACGTTTCTTCCGGGGTCAGCCCACCATGGATATAGGTGCTTCCCATCGTCGGCAAAAATCGGTAATGGGCCTTGGCGGCCAGATAGTTCTCGTCTAGTCCAAAGCGTTCGCGTTCGAAAGTATAACATTGATACTGGATATTGTCAGGTAACTGATGCAGCTCGCCATCAGTGATACGCACGTAGCGATGGTGTTTGTCCAGGACACGTTTGGCGAAAAAGGCAGAGTCAATCAGATTGGGAGCCTCAGCCGGGATACGTGTGGAGCCGTGGTCTGAGATCACGATGACCACCAAGTCGCGCGGGGTGCCGATACGCTCACCGAAGGCACGCACATCTCGGGCAATGGCTCTCAGATAGCTGCGCGCAGCCTGGGCGTGAGAGATACCTACATGCTCCTCATCCTGGTGAAAGGCCATATCCAAGGGCAGGTAGTTCAAAAAGTATACATCGTGCTCTCGCCGCTTGATTGCGCGCAGCGCGCCAATATGCGGGAGGTACAACGCGCGCCGACCGCTCAGTGCTTGTTCCCAGGTTTCCTGCACCGGTTTTTTATAGGATGTCCCTGCAAAGGGCTCAGGCTGGCCGACGAACAAACATTTCTTGCTGATCCCGGTACATGAGGGTAACATCGAGACGTAGTATGTGAGTTGCTCGGCGTAGTACCCTTGTGCCTGCATGTAACGGGTAAAATCGCGAAAGAACTTGGCATTGAAGTTGTCAATGACAAGCACCAGCACTGGCGCGTCGCTCATCATTTTCCCTTTGAGCGCTGGCAGTGCCTGGTAGACCATCCTTGGCGAACTAAGGCGCATTGCTGGATATCGCTTGTAGAGCCAATCGGCATAGGCGCTTGCAAAGTCAACTATATCGCCCGTCAATTGGCCGATCTCTTCCAGCCAAAAACGGTATGGCAGGTAGTGCTCCTCAGCCCACTCCAGCCATTGCTCATCACTCCAGGGGTTGGACGGGTTGGGATCGGGCTTCGGTGGGGGCGCTTGGCTAATCAGCAGGTCCAGGTCTGCCAGAGCCTGATCTAGATGAGGGCGATGCTGGATCGGAGCGAACAAACCTCGCACCCGCCGCACCAGGTCACGGTCAATAGCGACCTCACCGGAGCGGAGGAGGCGTTGCACAGCGTCAAACTCGACTTCCAGATAGCCACTGGCCTGTGCAAGTGTGGCTTCAAGCGCCTCGTGAGTCGTGGTGGATCGTATTAACTGTTCCAGGTGGACGCGAATCTGATCCAGGGCTGAGCCAATCTGCGACTCGCTTACTTCGATATCGCTCAAATCCAGTTCTAACCGCGCCAAGAGATCAAACTGATCACCCATGACTCGACGTCCGACCTCAGGCGGATAGCCGGTCAACACATTCAGGATTGCCAACTGCTGTGCGAGTTGCTCTGGCGACTGTCGCAGCCACCCTATAATCAGCTTCTCCCCAGCTTGTTCGGCGTTATCCTCCCACTGCTGCAAGCGACGTCTGAAGATGTCGCTGACCAGAGGACGTTCGATTGCCTCAGACCATTGCTGCGGATCGTAGCTTTTAAGCAGATCGCCTAAACGTCGCAGCGGCAGTCGAGGCTGCGCCACAAACGGGCTGAAGAATATCTCCAGGACGAAATCATCGAAATCGCGACCCGGTGGAGCAGAGATGGTCACGTCTAACAACTGAGCGCGGGCAATTTGGCCCTCACTGATCCAATCCGGTACCTCGATATTCCATAATTCACTCAGTCGCTGGCGACGGGTCAACTCTTCGATGTGCACACGCTCTGAGCCGTAACGCTCCTGAAGACGACGTAACCAGGCTCCGACATTTGCGTCGCTGACTGCAACCGTGATATGTTCGCCGGCGTGCAGTGCTCGCACCAATCGGTCATAGCCACGCACATAGTCTGCTACGCTGTTGACCTCAAGGTCGGCAGTGATAGTACTCAGCAACTCTGCACTACCCAAATAGACTGTCACTTGAGCCATCTTCTCAGTACAGTCCCTTCACTTTATCTGCTAGTTCGATCAACATTTGGCGCGCACCATCCTCGTCAACCACGCCCTCTTTGATGACATCTTGCAGGATGCTGGACAACAATACCCACAACGCGTCTCTATCCTCCGGGTAGACGAACTTGTATTCCCGCTCCAAGAGTGTTTGTTGCGTTATGGGGCTGACTTCGTACTTGCGATCCTCGTTGATGAAGGACAGGGTGAGCACCTGTCCAAAGCTGCCATCTTCTCCCTGGCTGACCAGCTTCACAACACAGGTGTTCTTGACCGATAGATCAAACTTGTCTTTTACCGTTTGGCACTGGAGTGCAGTGCGCGGGTCTTCACCGGTATCTGTGACCAGCACCTTGACGCCGGGCTCGGGCGAATGGATCTCCAAGGTGACACCGCCTCGGAAAAGAATCTGGGATTGCGTCTGCAAGTCTTCTTTCTTGTGCACGCCACGGATCTTCCACTTCGGTGCAGGGAGTTTGACGCGGTTAGCCTCGATGCGTTCCAGTGCTGCCTCCAGCATCTGCACGTACTCATCACTGCGGTCATGGTGCCAATCATCTACCTTGCCCAAGCCCAATCCAGCATCGGCTGGTAGTTGGTCGAAGAAGGTCGTTTCAATATTGACGATGGTGCGCAGCCGCTGGACCACTGCTCGCGAAGCGTGGCTGTGCCACGGAGCATAATCGTCTTTCTGCTCATCGCCCAGGTTCTTGTACCAATCTGCTATGGCCGCCTGGTAGTCGCCGTAGAAGTCGCTTGCCGGGTTGAAAGGAACCATCAGGCGCTTTAGCAATGCCTCTTTGACGCGGCGCCCCCCGTTCTCGATAATGGCTTTGTCCCGCTTCAATCCTTCCAAGATCTTCTCCTGGCTGGACTCGGTGATCATAGCGTCTTCAGGAAAGCCATACGCAGTCTGAAGCTGCTCCAAGACCAGGCGGTAGGGGTTTACGCCTTCGATGCTACGCAATAGCTTGACCAACGCCTGCGTGGAGCTGTCACCCTCGTCATCCTCATAGATCTCGGGCACTTGTGCCAGGTTGGTAAGCTGGCCCCACCAGTCTCGCAGTGCAGCGTGAGCCTCACTGACTGTGTGTTGTTGTCCGGCCATACCAGGCTCCGCCGCAAATAGATTGTAGGTGCTATTGATAAGCGCCCGTGCCGCCGGGCTAATTGTCTGGCGCTCCAGGATTGCATTGGGATGCTCGTTGTTTACCAACGCGATGATTAGGTCGGGGTCGTTCATTCCCACATAGCCCACCGCGCCAGGCTGCAACTGCAGACGCAGTTCGTCCCCGAAGGCGCGCACGGCGTATGCCAGGAACAGCGACAGGGCGATCGGACCCTGTCCATAAGGTACATCGGCGTGGGCCGCGAGCAGTTTGCGTACCGGCAATGTATCCCCTTGGTCGAGGGTATGTAGGGTATCAAGCATAGCAGCCAATGTCGGTAGTTTGCCTCGGTACTTATCGGCTGAAGACTCCACATCGTATGAGGCAACGTTACCTGACGCCGGCCCAGCTTGCTGCAACGCGCCGCTGTCGGCCAAGACGTTCTTCAGATAACGGATCTCGCCCCGATTAGCGGGAGCCGAGTGATCGATCTCGACGTGACGATGTGTACGCAGCAAAGCGCCAACAGCGTCGGTCAATGGCACGTCCTTACCTGGGCCAAAGCGAGAGACGTGAATCTGGTTCAGGTAGGGGTGTGACCACTTGCTGCGCTCTTTGTATAGCCGTCCCATCAATTCGTCGGCTGGCTCGTACTGGCTTTGGGGCTGCGCAACGAGGACTGTTCCCTCTTTGCCGTACCAACTGAGCTCTTTGGCCTCCAGGTAGCGTCGGCGCGCTTTGACAAAGTCGCCAGCGTAGCCAGTTTCTCGCCGTTCGTCGCCGATGATATCCTCCTGCAGACGCGAACGGTCCTGCAGGGTCATCGCGTCGAGGTCTTCGCTCTTTTGAATGTGAAGCGCTGCCCGCAAGTTCATAACGGCCTCGCGTATGGGGATGGGGTGGCGAGGCACGCCGACGATGACACGCTTGCTCTGATTTTTTTCTACAGCACGCCGAGCGCGGGCGATGTCTTCATCGGTTTCGCACAAGACGTAAACCAGCACGCCTTCGTAGCGCGCTTTCCATTCCGTCTCACTTTGCAACCGCCGCTCGTGATAGGTGAAAAAATCAACCGTTTCGCCAACGTCCTCAAGGGGATATTGGGCCTGCAGGTTGCCCGGTTGGGCAAAAACTCGCAACAGGCGCTTGTCCTCATCATACGGCTGGTTGTGATTCTTAGCTTCCAGCCACTGCCCTCCGCGGCCCAGTGAGACCAAGGTCTTAACCTCGACGGCTAAATCCTCCGACACATTGTCTGGATCGGACTTGTACTGCTCGATGAGCGATTCAAAGTCGGTGGCCTCGCTGCGACGGAACTCGTAGATGCCGGTTGATGACTGGAAGAGAATCTTCTGTTTGACCAATTCGGTCAGGCGGTTTTGCAGTTGTGATTTTTCGGCCGGGGACTCGCAGTAGAGACCAAACGCCAGATTCTCGAAAGTTGGTGCGACTTTGCTGATCTCATAGATGAGCAAGAGCTTGAGGACCCGATCAACGAGCGGATCGAGTTCGCCGATCAACTGGGCTTGGGCCTGCTTTTGTGCCTCGCGCAGCGATGCGTGGTAGTTGCGAATCTGCTGGCGAACGCCCTCGCGCACCTCGGTATTCTCCGGTTTGAGTTCGGCGGCAAAGTAGGTCGCCAACTCATCGGCTGTATACAGGTTCAAGAGACCGTCGCTTTTGACCTCGGTTTGCGCCACGTACCAGGGGTATGAGCCGGGTACTGGTACTGTCTCCACTGCACCGGAAAAGAAGGAAAAGACCGAGCGGGCATTGGATCCCACCTCGGTGGACATCTCGATCAGGCAGTGGGTGGCCATAGGATGCATAGGGTAGATATTTTCGACAACCCGGCTACGTAGTTCTGGGCCCTTGAGGTGCTTGAAAATGCCGATGCGGCTGGCTGCCAGGGCAAAGCGGTTGAACATACCAGATTGGGTAGCCACCTCCGATTTCCAGACCGCGTGCTCCTTGTCCGGCACCACGATGGCGGAGATAATCAGTTCCAGTTCTTCAGATTCCAAAGGGACTTCTGTCACTCTGGCAGCGGCTACGCTAAAGTCAGAAGCAGAGAGCCCACCGGCGGAGTAGGCGCGGAACGGTTTGTGCCCGGTGCCGACAAACACTAACTGACTGCCCTCTACGCCGCTCTGGCACATCTCGGTGAAGCGCTGAAAGATGTCTATGCTGATGTTGCCCCGGTCCAGGATGTAGCCAAATTCGTCGGCGATAATGACTAACCCTTTGTAGCGCGTCTTGAACTTGGGGTTGGACAAGAAGTCCTGCAAGATAGCCACCAGGTTGTCCTTGCTATAGCTGAACTCGCTGCCCACTACGGCACGATACAACTCGCGCAAGATGTTCAAGGCTTCCTGGCTAAACTCAGACAGGTCCTCTTTGAGGGCGTCCAGGGTCCAATCGGGGTAGCGGGTCCCCAACTCGGCCCGAAAGTCGTTGAAGATACCGCTACTCCCACCTCGGCGCTCACGATCTTCCCAGCGTTCGATCTG
>SOHZ01000545.1 GCA_004377365.1 Anaerolineales bacterium
GGGAGGGCGCGAAAAGGGTTCCCGCGTATCCCGCCTTTCCGTACTTCCGCGATCCAGAGGCCACCACCCAATCACCTAACCACCAAAGAGAGGAGATCATCATGCCTTACGGATACAACGGCAAAATCCTGCACGTAGACCTGACCACCGGCACCCTCAGCGTGGAAGAGCCGCCGGAGGCCTTTTACCGCCAATACATGGGCGGGCAAGGCATCGGCCTGTATTACCTCCTCAAGGAAATGCCGGCCGGGGCGGACCCCTTGGGGCCGGAGAACGTCCTGGCCATCACCCTCAGCGTCGTCACCGGTGCGCCGGTTTCCGGCCAGAGCCGGGTCATGGCCAATGCCAAATCGCCCCTCACCGGCGCTATCGGCGACGCCCAGGCGGGCGGCTTTTGGCCCGCCGAGGCGAAAGCGGCTGGCTTTGACGCCTTTATCATCAAGGGCAAAGCCGAGAAGCCGGTCTACCTTTGGGTACACGACGGTGAAGCCGAGCTGCGCGACGCCACCCACCTCTGGGGCCAGGTCACCGGCGAGGCCCAGGCCGCCATCCGCCAGGAACTGGGCGATCCCAGGATCGAGGTCATGCAGATCGGGCCGGCTGGCGAGCAGTTGGTGCGCTACGCGGCCATCATCAACAACGCCAACCGGGCCAACGGCCGCACCGGCCTGGGCGCGGTGATGGGGTCCAAGAACCTCAAGGCCATTGCCGTGCGTGGCAAAGAGCGGCCCGCCATCGCCGATCCGAAAGCCCTGACCGAGATCGCCCGCTGGGGAGCTAAAAACTTTCCTCAATCGGACGTCTACGACATGGGCCAGTACGGCACCGCTGAGGTGGTTGCCTCTCAGCAACGGGCCGGTGGACTGCCCACCCGCAATTGGGCCAGCGGCGTCTTTGAGGGATACGAAACCATTCATGGCATCATCATGGCCGAGACCATCCTCAAAGAGCGAGACACCTGCTACGCCTGCGTCGTGCGCTGCAAGCGGGTGGTGGAAGTCACCGAAGGGCCATACCCGGTAGACCCGCTCTACGGCGGCCCAGAATACGAGACGATCGCCACTTTCGGCTCCTACTGTGGCGTCTCTGACCTGGCGGCGATTGCCAGGGCCAACCAGCTCTGCAACATGTATGGCCTGGACACCATCACCACCGGTGCGATCATTGCCTGGGCCATGGACTGCTTCGAGCACGGCATCCTCACCGCCGAGGACACCGACGGCCTCGAACTCCGCTTTGGGGACGCTGAGGCCATGGTCAGGATGACCGAGAGGATCGCCCAACGGGAGGGCTTGGGCGACCTGTTGGCCGAGGGCATGACCCAGGCCGCGGCAAAGCTCGGCCCGCAGGCCGAGGCGCTGGTCACGGCCGTCAAGGGAAACCCATTGCCGGCCCACATGCCGCAGGTCAAACGCTCGCTGGCCCTCATCTACGCTGTCACCCCCTACGGCGCGGACCACATGTCCAGCGAGCACGACCCCTCTTACAAGGACTATCCCGACCGCATGGCCGAACTCGGCCTGCTGGACCCCCAGCCGAAAAAGGTGCTCAACGCGGAAAAAGTGCGTTTTGCCGTGTATACCCAGCGGCTCTATAGTCTGTTGAACACCGTCGGCGTATGCCAGTTCGTGTGGGGGCCAGCGTGGCACCTCTATGGCCCCAGCCAGTTGGTGGACATGGTGCGCTCCGTCACCGGCTGGAACGTCAGCCTGTGGGAGCTAATGAAAGTCGGCGAGCGGTCGCTGAACATGATGCGCGCCTTCAACGCCCGCGAAGGATTCACCCGCGCCGAGGACAAGCTGCCGCCCAAGCTCTTCCAGCCTCTCACTGGCGGCCGGTCCGACGGTATCGCCGTCACTGAGGAGGAGATGGCCGCTGCTCTGCCTGCCTACTACGCCATGTGCGGCTGGGACACCGAAGGCCGTCCCACGCGGGTCAAACTGGAAGAACTGGGCATCGCCTGGGTGGCCGACGAACTGGGTCTGTAGATGGCTGATGGCTGATAGCTAGGGCTCGCAAAAACATGACCTTCTGGTTTGCTCCGGCTGGATTGCAAATCCGGCGGGAGGAAGTTATCCTTTTGCGGACCCTAATTCGGGAAAGGATGCATACCTTTTGGCGTTCCTGGGTCTTATCCTCAAGATGAGCTACTATTTGAGCCGCCTCCGGCTCTGGGGCCAGCCCCTGAACCGCTGGCTGTTTTTTCTGTCCCTGCTGGGTATCCCGGCTGTAGTTGTGGACTTGGAGAGCAGGCCAGTCGCTGACGCGGTGGTTATCCTGGCCTGCCTGAGCCTGATGCTGGCCCTGCTGTGGGCTGGGCGCACGCGCTACCTCATTTTTAAGAGGGCTGAGCATCCGTCTTCGACGACTTTGACAACGGATGGGCCACAACTCGCCCCCGAAGAAAAAGTGCCCGTCTGGGCCAGCGGGCACTTTGAGGTCAGCGGCATGAGGCGCTATTTCGTTGAAGCCAGGGCCTATTTTGAGACGGTGGACACCCGAGAGCACATCATCATAGCCTGGATGCCCTACCGGAGCCTTTTGGGCCTGGCTGCTTCGCCCCGCGAAGAGGTGGGCCTGTGGTACGTCTTTTTCATGCCGGCCACCATCCAGGAGATCGAGGTCGGAGAGGTCTATTTCGGGCTGCGCCCCCGTCCGGCTCTCAAAGTGGTCCATCACTCAGAATCGAGCTCGCAGGAGACAGCCTATCTCTCCTTTGACCACCCTGAGCAACGAGAGGCCGTGCTGGCCGACCTGCGCCGCGACGCCCCACTGCCTTGAACCCCCTTACACCTCTATCACCACCGGCAGTATCATCGGCCGGCGCCTGGTCTGCTCGTAGAGGAATTCGCCGAGGGTTTCTTTGATCTTGGCGCTGACAACTGCCGGGGAGGTGCTTTTCCCCAAGGCGATCACCACTTGCTCCTTGGCCTGCTCGATCAGTTCCTCGGATTCGCGTATGTAGACAAAGCCCCGCGAGATGATATCGGGTTCTGCCAGCAACTCGCCCGTCTTCTCATCCACGGCCACGACGGCGATCAGGAATCCGTCACGGGAAAGGTGTTGGCGGTCCCGCAGCACCACCTGCCCCACATCACCCACCCCCAGCCCGTCAACGAACACGTAACCTCCCGCCACCTCCTCGCCAAGCCAGCCCTCGTCCCCATCGAACTCTAGCACCTGGCCGCTCTCGATAACCAGGATGTTTTTCGCCGGGATGCCTAACTGTTGAGCCATCTGAGCATGGAGGATGAGGTGACGGTAGTCCCCGTGAATGGGCACGAAGAACCTGGGCTTGATCAGGTTGATCATCAGCTTCTGCTCCTCGCGGCTGGCATGGCCTGAGACGTGAACGTCCAGCAGTTCGTCGTAATAGACGTCAGCCCCCAGGCGGAAGAGGTTGTTCAGGGTATGATTGATCAACTCCTCGTTGCCTGGTATGGGAGTAGCCGAGACGATGACCGTGTCGCCAGGACGGATGCTGATGGACTTGTATTCGTCGCTGGCCATGCGCACCAGGGCTGAGGTGGGCTCTCCCTGACTGCCGGTGCAGACCATGACCACCTTCCGCGGGGGCAGCCGGTTGATCTCGCCAATGGTGAGCAACATGTCGGGCGACACGTTGAGGTAGCCCAGCTCGGTGGCCATCTTGACGTTGTTGACCATGCTGCGCCCCACCACACCCACCCGCCGGTTGTGTCGCTCCGCCGTCTCAATGACCTGCTGGACGCGAGAGATATTGGAAGCAAAGGTGGCCACGATGACGCGCCCCTTGGCCTTGGAGAAAATGCGGTCAAAGGTCTCGCCGACCTCCTGCTCAGAATGGGTGTAGCCAGAGGTTTCGGTGTTGGTGGAATCGGAGAGAAGAACCAACACCCCCCGTCTGCCCAATTCGGCCAGCTTGGCAAAGTCGGTCAGCCGCCCGTCCACGGGGCTGTGATCGAATTTGAAATCGCCGGAATGTACCACCAGCCCCACCGGCGTCTCCACGGCCAGCCCCACCCCGTCGGGGATGCTATGGCAGACACGGAAGAATTCGACGTGGAAGGGTCCCAGGTCGAGGGCATCACCCGGCTGGATGGTGTGCAACGAAGTTGCTTTCAGCAGCTTGTGTTCTTTCAGTTTGACTTCGATCAACCCCCTGGTCAGCTTGGTGGCGTAGATAGGAACGTTCACCTGGGGCAGCACGTAGGGCAACCCACCGATGTGATCCTCGTGACCATGGGTGATGATGATGCCTTTGACCTTATCTTTGTGCTCCAGGAGGTAGGATATGTCAGGGATGACGATGTCAATGCCCAGCATATAATTCTCGGGGAACATTAGCCCGGCGTCAATGACGATGATATTTTCCCCGTATTCCATGAGCATCATGTTCTTGCCGATTTCGCCCAAGCCACCGAGGGGGATCAGCTTGACTGTGTTTTTGGACAATGTTAGTTCAACTCCTTAGAAGATTGGAGACTAGAGATTAGAAATTAGAGATTAGAAATTGGATTAGAAGAGACTCAATTGTTCAGCCTGAGGCGGCGGCTTCTCGTCAACCATCTGCTCTGCCTCTGCCAGGAGTTGCGGAATCTTGAGCATATCTTCTTCTATAGCGGACCGATACTTGGGCTGGTGCAGCGCAGCAGCGGGGTGAAACATGGGATAGTAGATCCTGCCCCCTATCCGCTTGGGCTGGCCGTGGATGCGGGAGATGGAAGTCTTTGGGAAGTAGCGGGCCATGGAGAAACGCCCCAGGGTGACAATCATCTTGGGATTGATCAGTTCGATTTGCCTGTCCAGGTAGGCGCGGCAGGCCTCAATTTCGGCCGGCGAGGGGTCGCGGTTGCCTGGTGGGCGACATTTGATCACGTTGCAGATATAGACTTCTTCTCGCTTGAGGTCAATGCTGGCCAGCAGTTCCTCCAGGAACTTGCCGGCTGCGCCAACGAAGGGGCGGCCCTGGCGGTCCTCGTGGAAACCAGGGGCCTCGCCCATGAACAAGAGAGTGGCATCCTCCGGGCCTTCGCCGGGCACGGCCTTGGTGCGTCCCTGGGCCAGGATACAACGCTGGCAGACAGCGATTTCTTCGTAGAGCTCGGTTAATTCGGACACAGATCCCCTCCCACCTTTCGTTTTACTGTTTTGCCCCGCACTCTGGACAGAACTTGGCCGTGGCCGGGATTTTGCTGCCGCACTCGGTGCAGAACCTCTCTGCCTTCAGAGGCGCTCCGCATTCTGGGCAGAATTTGCCCCCGCTGACCTCGGCTCCGCATTTGGGGCAGACGGCTACCACGGCCTTTTTGAGCCGTTCTTTGTCCTCGGCGCTCACGTACTCGGTCTCACGGATGGCTTCCACTCCCTGCTCAATCGTTGCTTCCGCCTGGGCGGCCGCATATTCGGCTTCCACTTCGGGGGCGCACTCTTTGCACAGGCCCCGCTCGGCGTTCCAGCACATCTCACGGCAGACCCACTGGGTACAGCGCCGACATTGGATAAAATTGGGTTTGACTTCTTCCACGGCTGCGGCAAAGGCTCTGTCGTGGGCCTGCTCCCAGGCCGCCGAATGGACTCGCTCGCTGACGTCGGCTGCTTTGCCCAGGACACCGCCCAGGAGGCCGCTGGCCACATCCAGAGCCTCAGTGACCATCCCCGTAGCCGAGGCTTGAAAGTGGGTCCGATAGCCAGTGCCACAACGGTCGCAATAGAACTCGAACTGGAACCCCCGGTCCGTGCTCAAGTCATCGTAGTTGCGCACGAATTTGATCAGAGTCATGGTGCTCCATGGACCTCCTTGCTCATTCCCTTCACTCTCCAACCCTAGACATTATACTACAATCTGAGCAAAAATTAAAGCTCCGGGTATGGCGGAGTAGCGAAACTTTTTCGCGCCTGGCGCAGAACAGGGCTCCGGTGAGCCTGGCCGAACCGTTCTGCTGCTCCGGAGCAACAACTGCTTTGCCTGTACGGTAACGGTAGTGCAGCAACAGTAGTAGATGCCCCGGACGCCACAACATTTTGAGCAGCTACGCTCAGATAGCGCACAGGGTGAACTCGCCGCTGTCGGTGTCGTACAGGCCAAAACCAGGCTGCCCGAAGCGACCCATTACCTCGCCGGGGTCGGCCCATAGGGTGAGGCCCATTTTCTCCACTTTGTGCTCGTGGGTGTGGCCGCTGAACACGGCGTCGTATTTCCCTGAAGCCGCCAGGCCGCTGGCGATGTGGGGATAATGGATGAAGGCCATCTTTTTGCCGCCCAGTTCAAGCTCGCCCATCTGGGAATAGAGGGTCACGTTGTCTGCCTGACGGGCTATGCGAGAGAGAAAGAGGGCATCCTCATCGTTGTTGCCAAAGACGCAGTGTATAGGCCCCGAGAAGCCGTCAGCCATCATTTTGAGGGTAAAGGGCGCGCAAAAGTCCCCGCAGAAGAGGAGGGCTTTAGCCTCCTCTAACTGGGGCAGCACCTTCTCCAGGTTCCAGAAGTAGTAAACACAATAGACAAATGCCTTTCGCCCTCACTGCCCGTATTGTGTTAGTATGTTAGTAGCAAGCTCCGAGGGACGCCTCGGACTTGC
>SOHZ01000090.1 GCA_004377365.1 Anaerolineales bacterium
AGCCCGTCACGTAGGCACTGCCCGCCCCGTCCACGGCGATGGCAAAGCCCCACTCAAAGTCGCTCCCCCCCAGGAAGGTGCTGTAGAGCAGGTCGGAAGCACCCGATTGCGGATTGGCGATTGCAAGTTGCGGATTGGGGATTGCGGAAGCGAACGGCAGTGCCACCTGGTCGCCGGTGATGGTCGGGCTGGCCAGATTGGCGTCAGCAGCGCCGACCACCTGGAGCAGCGGCAATGTGTACTCGCCCAGGGCGGTGGTGAGGCGCAAGACATCACCGTCCAAGGCCAGGGCGTCCACCCCCTCCACGCGCAGGGCGACTTTTTGTAGGTCAAATTGGCAATTTGACCTACAGACGAGCTGCCAGGCC
The DNA here is from genome assembly GCA_004377365.1 of Anaerolineales bacterium. Classification (GTDB taxonomy): domain Bacteria; phylum Chloroflexota; class Anaerolineae; order E26-bin7; family E26-bin7; genus E26-bin7. The sequence goes on from SOHZ01000090.1 coordinate 369, forward strand.
CAGCGGCCCCCGTCGCCCGTCACCTCCAGGTCCACGCCGGGGTAGAGGTCCACGTAGCGCACGCCGCCCCAGACGGGCACGTCGGCGCGCCATTTGGCCGGGTCGCGGCCGACAAAGTAGGAGACGTGGGTGTCCAGGCGGTTGAAGGGTTCCAGGCGTGGGTGAGGATTGGCGCCGACGAAACTCAGTTTGAGGTTGACGCCCTTATGTGGAGAGGGGGACAAGGTGCTCATCTCCTTCGATAGACAAAGGTCTCCGACCGAGTCTAGGTCTCCTGGTCCCCTTGTCTCCTTGTCAGGCGGTGTCCTGAGCCTGTCGAAGGGCTGTTCCATCACTGTGACCCACAGCCCGTCCTCGGCCAGGTAAAGGGTGGCATTGTCACCCCGCACCTGGAAACGGGCGCGCTGGTCGCCTGTCCCGCCCACAGGCGCGGGGAACTGGCCCGCATTCTCGATGAACATCAGCGGGGCGCTGCGGAGCGCGGCAGATACGCGGGCGCGGTCGGGAATGGGGGCCGGCCCTTCGACCCTTCGACGGGGCTCAGGACAGGCTTCACTCAGGGCCGGCGCAACCGGGGCGGCCGGCTGCGATTGGGCCGCCGAGGGCCACCCCCCACCTGGCACGAGCAGGGCCAGGCCCACGGCGAGAACGAACGCGGTGAATAATCGTGCTTTCATTGCTTTCCTCCTTCCGTTGTATTGTCGGCGAATTGCGCCTAACTTTTTGGCGAACAAAAGGTTCGCCAAGAGTACAGATTCTTTATCATTGGCGAATCTTTAGCAATATTATTATATCACAGTTTGAATCAAAAAGCAACGGCTGGACCACCAGGACAAGGAACCGATAGGGGACCCTTACGACTGTCCACAGAGGGAGCGGCTTATGGTGCAATCTAGGTTTCAAATCTCCATCCCCACCCTGAACCCCTCGTGGATGGCCTCGTAAGCCTTGCGCGGCGACCGGGCATCGCCGACCAGGTAGAGTTCGCCGACCTGGTCCTTCAGTTGCTCGTAAAGGGCCGTGTCCGGCGAAGAACCGAGAGCCAAGACCACCGTGTCGCCTTCGATCAGCTCCTCTTTCCCGTCAACCTCGACCACGACGCCGTCAGAAGTGATTTCCGTGGCCGTAGCGCTGGCCAGCATCTTTACCCCATAGCGACGCAGGTCCTGCAAGATGGTCCAACGGGTGGTTAGCCCAATGTCCTGGCCCACCTTGGGCAGCGCTTCGACCAAAGTGACTTCCTTGATCCCATGGGTGACCAGGGCTTCTAACGTCTCCCAGCTCTCTGCCTTGTTGAGCACGAGGAAACGCAGGGTGGAGGCCTCCATGGTGCCCATCTGGGCCAAATGCAGGGCCAGCTCACAACCCACCGCCCCACCTCCCAGGATGACCACCCTTCGCCCCACGTCCACCTCACCTTCCAACACCTCCCCGGCCTGGACCACGTGCTCGCTCTCTACCCCAGGGATAGCGGGCACTGCGGGCCTGGCGCCGGTGGCGACCACTACGGCGTCGGGGCTGGCCGCCCGCACCAGGTCCAGCGTGACCTCCTGGCCCAGTTTCACTTCTATCCCAAGCCTGGCCATCCGCGCCGCAAGGGACCGGATAGCTGTCTCGAACTCTTCCCGGCCCGGCGGCACGGCCGCCCAGTTCAACTGCCCGCCCAGGCGCTCGGCCTTTTCGTACAACGTCACCTGATGGCCTCGGGCTGCAGCGGTGAGGGCTGCTTCCATCCCGGCCGGGCCGCCGCCGACGACCATGACCCGCTTGGCCTTCGCTGCTGGACCTGCGGTGAGCCCAGTCGAACCGTCCAGCCTGTATTCCCCCTCGTGACCGGCGCGAGGGTTCATCAGACAGCTCACCGGCTGAGCAGCAAAGATGTGATCGAAGCAGCCCTGGTTGCAGGCGATGCAGGGCACGATCTCGTCCAGGCGCCCTTCCCTGGCTTTGCGCGGCCATTCCGGATCGGCGATCAAGGGACGTCCCAGGGCGATCAAATCGGCACTTCCCTGTCGCAGGACCTTGTCAGCCAGCAGAGGATCGCTGTAGCGGTTGCTGGAGCTGATTTCCACAGCGTCGAAACCTGCCTCTCTGGCCCGGCGCGCCGCCTGAGCAAAATTGCCGATGGTGCGCTCAATGTCGGCCTGGGTCATCTCGCGGGGTGTTTCGCGGGTGAAGCGGGATTCCACCGCCGAAGGAGCGATAGCCTGTCGCCCGATGAGAGTCGAGTGTGAATAGCGTCCAGCGTGGTACAACTGGGCGGCAACCGGCACCCCCTCCTGGTGAACGGCCTGAGTGAGCCTCTGGAGGCCGGGGATGAACCGGTCATCGCTGAGGCCAAGCATGAAACCTGCCCCGGCGTATTCGTCCACCGGGCAGCCGCCGACGATGATCAGCCCCACCCCGCCGGCGGCCCTTTCCACGTAAAAGTGGATGAGCCTATCGGTGACAAGGCTTTCAGGAGTATAGTTCAAGTGGACAGCGGGCATCACAATACGGTTGGCAAGCTCTATGGAGCCAATGGCGACAGGTATGAACAGCTTCTTCAACATGATCCTATCTCTCCCATGCCGTTAAGTCATTTGCAGTTAGCTGGGTCATTTGTAGATCGGCAATGTGAAGGAGAAGGTGCTGCCTGCTCCCTCCTCACTTTCCACCCAGATGCGCCCCCCGCAGGTTGCGACTGCGCTCTTGGCAATGGCCAACCCCAGACCGAGACCCCCGTGGGTGCGTGTGAGGGAGTCTTCTATCTGGTAGAAAGGGGCAAAAATCCTTTCCCTTTCTTTCGCAGGAATTCCAATACCGGTGTCTCTGACGCTCACTACCACCTCACCTTCCCCTACCCTGGCCTCTACCCTGATCTTGCCGCCTTCAGGGGTAAACTTGGAGGCATTAGACAGAAGGTTCGATAGGATGAGGTTGAGTCTCCGCCGGTCGGCCTCGATTTCGGGCAAATCCTCTGGCAGATCAAGCTCGACAGCTTGTTGCTTGGTCTCAGCCAGTAAGTCTAGTTCATCTACCATCGCCTCAATTAGTTCTTTCAAAGAAACTTTCTCCACCTTTGGGAGCGCTTCGCCGGCTTGAAGATACTTGAGGTCGAGCATACAGCCGATCACTCTCTGCAACTGCAAAGACTTGTCCACAATGATCTCTAAATATCGCTGCATCTCGCCTGTCGCCTCCTCCTGTACCATGACAGTATAACCCAGCAGTATTGACAGGGGAGTATACAACTCGTGGGCAGCGATAGAGATAAATTCATCCTTCATCCGGTCCAGTTCTTTCAGCTCTTCGTTGACCTTGGTCAGCTCCCGAACCTTCTCTTCCAGTCGGTCTACCAGTCTCTGCTGGTAAGCCTGCGCGTAGACTTTTCTTTCCCCCTGTTCCAGTACCTCTCTTTTACCTTTCAGGAAAGCCTTCACCTGGGTCTGAAACTGATCGGGGTCAATAGGTTTGGAGATGTACCCATCGCAGCCTGCTGCCAGTGCCCGTTGCCGCGCCCCTTCCGAGACGTCAGCCGTAAGGGCCACAATCGGCACCTCTGGCCGGAGAGATTTCAATTTAGTCGCAACCTCATAGCCATCCAAGTAGGGGATGTTGATGTCTAGAAGAATGAGAGCAGGTTCCTCGGCCCACGTCACCTCGATGCCCGTCAATCCGTCCTCCGCCTCCAGCACACGATAACGATCGGACAAGAGCCGCTGCACCAAACGCCTCGCATCGGGAGAATCCTCTATATACAATACCTTCTGCATTGTCATCCCTTCCTTACCTATTGAGAAAAGTCAGCCTGCTCATCGCCTTTATAGTACATTTAAATTATAACACTTTTTAGCCTACTTTTCAAGGGATGGCTATGATATCAGCCAGATGCCCATTGCTCACATCTTGCGCGGGCAGTTGCTGGGCTGGCTGCCTGCAACCCTCCGGGAGCTTGTCCCAAATGCGTAACGCTCCCAATGAGAATATTGACATTTTAGTACTGGCCATGTTATAATGATTATGTGACGCATTTGTGACGCTGCATGCTGGATGTGACATACATTTGGCGGGATGATTATGCTTCGCTCTCAGGATCTGGTTTTCACTCTCTATGGCGATTATATCCGTCACCGGGGCGGCGAGGCCTGGACGGGAAGCCTCATTGAACTGTTGGGGCTTCTCGGCATGTCAGAACAGGCCGTCCGTTCCGCCTTGTCTCGGATGTCTCGCCGGGGGTGGCTGAAGGGCAAGCGGGTGGGCAACAAGAGTTTCTACTCGCTGACGCCCAGGAGCATCAAACTCTTAGAAGAGGGAGCACAGCGGATTTTCCAGCCTCGCACGGATGAGTGGGATGGAAAGTGGTGCCTGCTGACCTACTCCATCCCTGAGGAGAAGCGACACCTGAGAAACAAGCTGCGCGAGAGACTGACCTGGCTCGGCTACGCCCCGCTAAACCATGCCACCTGGATCTCCCCTCGTATTTTGCAGCACGAGCTGGAGGATTTGCTGGATTCGTTGAAGATACGGGATCATGTGGAGATCTTTTGCGCTGAACACCTGGGGTTCTCCTCCAACCGGGAGATAGTAGCCCGTTGCTGGAATCTGGAGGGGCTTAACCGGACCTATGCTGACTTTATCGCCAAATACGAGCCTCTCCTTAACGAGCACAAGACCAGGCTGGCGGAGGAGAACAGCCTTGAACCGAGCGAATGTTTCGTGCAGCGTTTCATGCTGGTTCACGAGTACCGCTCTTTCCCCTATGTGGACCCCAACCTGCCAGCCGAGTTGCTGCCCAACGGCTGGCTGGGTGACAAAGCAATCCAACTGTTCCGAGAATATCATGAACTACTGACAGCCGGAGCCAATGCCTTCGTGGACGACGTTTTCGCCAGAGCACCGTCGCCGGGGGGACAGTTGTCCGGCCAATCCATCTGTTCACATTGAAAATCAAGGGGAGGTAAAAGTGAAGAAGGATGTAGCCATCATTGGGGTTGGACAGAGCCCTTTCATCCGTGGCTATGAAGGCTCTATCAGAGAGCTCGCCTTTGAAGCCTTCAAAGAAGCCCTGGAAGATGCTCAGATCACGCCAAAGGACATTGACGCTTCTATAATCTGTTCAGCACCCGAGTATGACAAGCAGAGGACGCCGGCCGGCCTCATGGCCGAGTATCTGGGTTTGAACCCTCAACCCACCTTCTACGTGGAGAGCGTATGTTCGTCCAGTAGCATGGGGTTGAGGGTTGCTTATTCCATGATAAAATCCGGGCTTCACAAAATTGTCCTGGTGTTGGGTTTTCAGAAGATGTCGGACATAAGCTCAGCCGATTCCCAGGAGAGGATGGGAAGGGGGGCGGATGTCATGTGGGAGTCCCCCTTTGGGACGATGATGCCGGCCTACTACGCCATGCACGCCCGAGCTCACTTCGAGAAGTACGGGACGAGTGCAGAAGACCTGGCACACATCAGAGTGAAAGCTGCTACCTATGGGATGCTCAATCCAAAGGCCGTATACCGGAAGCCGGTTGACCTGGAAAAAGTGTTGACCTCCGACGTCATATCCAGCCCCCTCAAAAAGTTCGATTGCTGTGCCAATGCCGATGGATCGGCCTGCCTCATTGTCGCCGCTGGAGAGGTAGCCAAGGAGCTATCTGAAAAGCCTGTCTGGGTACTTGGGCTGGGCGCGGCCTCGGCTCCGCTAACCATGTCTGGCCGGGAGGCATTGACAGGGCTGCGCTGTGCTCGTGAAGCGGCGCAACAGGCCTACGAGATGGCCAGAGTCGGCCCAGAGGATATTGATGTGACCGAAGTCCACGATTGCTTCACTATCGCCGAATTGATGGCCTATGAAGATCTGGGATTTGCCAGTCCAGGGGAAGGGGCCAAACTGATCAGAGACAGGGAGACATACATTGACGGCAAGATCCCCGTCAACGTAGACGGGGGGTTATTGTCCAAAGGCCACCCCATCGGCGCTACGGGCGGCTCCCAGATCCGAACCATCGTCCTGCAACTCAGGGGAAAAGCAGGAGACATGCAGGTGAAGGATCCAGAGATTGGCCTGGTGCACAACATCGGCGGTGTGGGCATATACGGCAACGTGACCATCTTGGGGAGGTGAGAACATGGGATTCGAAAGGTTTGGCACGGTCAGTTTCACCGCTCAGACAAAGGTGGACAAGTTCGTAGACCTTCTGGAC
>SOHZ01000161.1 GCA_004377365.1 Anaerolineales bacterium
GCATTTGGCTGATGTGATCAGTTGTTAATGTTCAGAGTGTTGTTGACCATTACAGCTTCTGTTAGAAAGGAAAAGGAGACCGAGATGTCGTTGGTTTCCATGCTCATCGCCGACCGAATCGAGTCGGCCACCAGGTATTACGACCGCTGGATGAACCTTATCACCTGGGGACAGGACAAACGGGTGCGGGAGGCCGCGCTGGGCTACATTGACGCCGGCGACCGGGTACTGGACGTGGGCTGCGGCACAGGCACCCTGGCCGTCAAAGCCGCTCAGAAGGGAGCCCAGGTCACAGGATTCGACCTCTCGCCGGCCATGCTGCGCCTGGCTGAGGAGAAGGCTCGCGTGGCCGGGGTCGAGGTCAACTTTAGACGAGGGTACGCTCAGAGCCCACCGCTGGATGAAGAACCCTTTGACACCATCACGGCCACTTTTGCTTTGAGTGAGATGTCGCCAGACGAGGCGGAGATGGTAGTCGCTGATATGGCCGCGCGCCTGAAAGTGGGAGGCAGGATGATCGTGGCCGATGAAGCTCGCCCTACCAACTTTTTGCTGCGTCTCAGCTCCGGGCTGCAGCGGGCCGTGGTGACCCTTCTGACCTTCATTGCCATCGAGGAGCGCCCCACCCGCCTGCACGACCTGAGGGAGATGCTGAAAGGCGTGGGCATGACTGTGACCGAGGAGCAACGCTTCCAGAGCGGGGCCCTGTGGCTCGTCGTGGCTGAGAGACGCGGGGAGATCACCAGGCCACAAAAGGAGATTATGGAGCCAGTCATCCACCGCGGCATCAAAGGAGCCTGGTACGATGTCCTTTGCTGGCTTTTCGTCCTGCCTTTAGCCGTCAAATCGGGGCTGTATCGCCTGGGCAAGCCCAACCCGGCCTCACCGCTTTTCCTCACCTCGAATTTCTACATGACCTTCAAAATTGTGGTCAAGGCCCTACACGGTCGGGATTGCTGGCTTTTGGTGGAAGACAGCGAAGGTTGGAACGTGTGGTGCGCCACAGACACGGGCGGGTTCAATGCGGAGAAGGCTTGGGCCCTGATGCGCGCCTACGATCTAGAGATAACCCTCGATCATCAACGCATCGTCATCCCCCGGCTGGGAGGAAAGATCGCTCGCCGCCTGAAAGAGTTAACCGGCTGGGAAGTCATCAAAGGTCCCATCCAGGCCGGAGACCTGCCCGAGTTCATCGAGAACGACTTTGTCACCATGCCAGCCATGCGCAGTCTGGATCGTTATTATGACCTTCACCACAGGCTGCGGATAGGGACCCTCAGCGCCCTCGTCGCTCCACTCTGCGTCATCCCTTTCCTCTTTGTGCTCAGGGAATACCTGGGGCTCTTTCTAGCTTTTGGAGTGTTGAGCTCCTTCGTACTGGCTATCTTCCACTACTGGGTTCCAGGCCGCACGGGTATCGTCAAGGAGTTGGTGCTGGGGGCCTTACTCTCTGTAGGGCTGGTAGGTTGGACCATGGCTCGATCTGAGCCTTTGAGCGTCCGTTTGGTCTGGGTACTTTTGGCCATTCTGGTTTATTGTTTCATTTATGGCTACACCTACCAGGCCAGCACACCAGTGATCTACTGGAAGCGGATTTGGAAATGAGGGCAGAGCAAACACAGACAAAACAGCTTGACAAGGATAAAGGTCTGTGTTAGTATACCGGTTGTGTATGTTTGAATGAAAAGTGAGGGAAAAACTAGACTTATGGAAAGCAATCGCTTGTGGACAATAGTGGTTATCGTGCTGGTGGCTTGCGTGGCTACAGTATGTGTGGCCGGTATCTTTGGCGGTGGGTGGTGGTTGTACCAGCAAGGGAGCGTCGGACCAACCGCCAAGACGCCTGAGACGCCTGAGCCGGTCGTCCCTTCAGGACCCCGGGGCGCTACTCTGAACCTGGTCGGCAGCGACCCTCCCACCCTCGATCCCCACCTGAGCATGGACGCCACCTCGGCCGCCTATATCGTGGAGATTTTCAGTGGGTTGGTGACTCTCAATCCCGAATTAGAAGTCGTGCCCGACATTGCCGAGCGCTGGGAGGTCACCGAAGACGGTACCGTCTACACTTTCTATCTGAGAGACGATGCCAAATTCCACGATGGCAAGGCCGTCACTGCCCGCGATTTCAAATACTCC
>SOHZ01000401.1 GCA_004377365.1 Anaerolineales bacterium
GTCCCCTATGATACCAGCTAGCCTGTGCCTCAAAATGAGAAAATGAGAATTGCTGCTTTTCCAGGCGGCGGGCCTCCCGCGCCGGGCCGCTTTCCTTGACCTGGTCGAACTTGGCCTGCAACTCTTTCAACCGGCCCTCCTCGAACTCGATCTTGGGCGTGACGTACTCCCGCACGGCAGTATACAGCGTTTCCGGCCCCAGGGCGTGGTAGTAAAGCCAGAGGGAATAGCCCTTGCTCGGGGTCGTGAGTTGCCAGTAGATGGGCTTTTTCTGGTATACATCAATGTGGAAGTCGAAGAAACGGCGACTGAAGTACTCATCCAGGCTACTGACACCCAGGAAGTTGACGACCGTTTCAGCGATGCTTGCCTGAGTGAAAGTTGTCTCAAGCAGGTCTTTGACTAGGGTGACCAAGTTTCTTGGATGCCCAGGGTCAACTACTGCAATTCCATCTGATAGGATCTTGACCGGATATTCAATGAATCTAGCTTGGTTAATAGCGTCTGTTGGCAAAAGCTCCTGAATAGGAAATACTAAGGCATCTTGCCCACCAATAACTTCCGCCTCTTTAGCGCGGATTGCACTTGTCAGATCCCTAACCTTCGCTCTCTTCAATATTGGTATGCCCTCTATTGTCTCGTGCAGAAAACTCCCATTGACATAGTCCCAACGACCAAATAGACAGCCGACCAGGAAGCTGAGGAGTGCCTGAACGTGGTGGTGGCGTCTTTGGCTCACGGTTGCGCCGCGCTGTTCTATCCAAGCAATGTCTTCAGGACGATCCTCGACAGCCGCCATTACCTGTGCGCGGTCAGATTCTTCTTCGATGCCATACAACCGGAAGACAGCTTCATCCAAACGATCTTCGAGGGACTGCAGCCGCTCGTTAGTGAAGTTTTCTTGGTCTATGCACATATCGACTAGTCTTGACAAATCTTCCAACTGAGATCGCTCCATCTCGCGAAGCAGCCAAGGCTTGTCAAATACGAGATTCGTTTCGTCGCCCAGATACCACTGAGCTTTCAACCAGTAAGCTTCATGGGCAAGCTGTGCAATGCTTTTTTCTTCTGCTTCCTTTTTCTCGGGGACAGGAAGTAGATTAACATATCCAACGTGCTTATGCTGTCCACAGTATGTATTTAAAACCATTTGACAAAGGGAGCTGTTAAGCAGACCAAGGACTAACCATCTATCCAATGCTTCATGGGGAAATGAAACTAACCCTTCGACGGTAAAAATGTGACCAGACCCTAACATATGGGCATCTATGAATGTGCCGCGCTTACCGTAACCAACACCCGGCCGAAAATGATAGCCCTTATTCCTGAGGACGGTTGAAGGATGTTCCCGCACAGCCGCTCCATCTTTTTTCCAATAGATAATCTGCCTTTCCGGTAGATAGTATTTCGAATAAGGTCCGCCATTGTACAGCAAGGCATAATCTAAGCCCATGCCTATAATATCCCGTTTCACCTCCCAGAAATAGCGATAAAAGTTGTCCACCTTGATAGCATGCCCCTGGACAGCGCGTGATAGAATTTCACTAATGGCTGGCAGCTTTGTGAATAACGTCCTTACGAATGAGGGGATATAATAGCCGAACACGTAGTTAGGCAATCTACGGAAGTCGTCAGTATCTGCCCAATATACCTTAGGGCTGTTCAGACCTGTTATTGTCCGTTCCACATTCTCTGCAAGGGCAGTGTGTTTTTTGCAAACATCTTCATCAGTAATGTCGACGCACCAAGCTAGAGTATCCGCTTGAGGAGCAAAGATGCCTTTCTCCAAGATGAATGTCGAAACTTCAACATTAGCATCGTCTAGAACATCCCATCCCAAATCCACCAAATGCGTCAGTCTACTATTCTGCAAGACCACTGAGTCTCGGAACTTCTTGTAGCTGCTCTTAATCAAGACACTCCGATCCAGAACCGAACCTATCGAACCTTCGCGACGGACGAATGTCAGTGCTCTATTAACAAAGGCACACAATAGACTACTATGCCAGTAGTCATAATGCTTATTTATGTATGAGTTAGCCTTTTGTGTAGTCCGGGTAAAAGGTGGGTTCATTAGTACAACATCATAGTCCTGGCGCAACAGGTCCAAGAAACGGAAACCCTGCTCGCCCTCGGTGGCAAAGAGGGCACGGCTCACGTCGGCCTGGGCCAGGGCGCGGCGATAGTAGTCGTGGAACAAACCCACGATGCGCCCCTCCAGTTCGTCCCAGAATGTCGCGTCATCCAGCAGCTTCTCGGTGTCGAGCAGGGGTTCCTTCGCCAGCCGCGCCTGCTCGGCGATGATGGCTTCGTCGAAGGCCATCTCTACTTTCAGCAAGGAGCCAGCTTCGGCAGCCAGCGCCAGCAGGTCCCACACGCGACGGCAAACGTTTTGCACCACCTGCAATTGGTCGGCCACGAACTCTTCGAACAACCGCTTATCCCCCGGCATGGGCTCGGCCACCACGAGATTGGCGGTCGGCAGGCGGGCACGGGCCGGGGCGCCGTGGGCCTGCTCGTAGGCCCGCGCCCGGAGGTAGAGGGTGAAGGCGGCCAGTTGCACGGCGCGGGGGTCAATATCTATGCCAAAGAGGTTGTTGTCCAGGATCAAGGCTGGAATCTCGGCTGGATCGTAACCTCGCTCCTCGTACATGATCGTCAGCAGGTCGAAGGCGTAGTGCAGGAAGTGGCCGCTGCCAACAGCCGGGTCGAGGACCTTGATCTCCTGGGGGTCCTTGAGCTCGCGATGTCGGAGCGGTTCATCCGGTCGTCGCACTAACATCCGGCAGCTCTCGGCCAGGCGTGTCTCATCGCCACATGTCTCTAGCCACAGCCTCCCAAGCGTGTTATCCACGAGAAACTCCACGATGTAGCGAGGGGTGTAAAACTGATTGATTACAGCAACATCCTGAGACTTCTGAGGTAGTTGTCGCCCCTTCATTTGCTGACGAACGGCTTCACGATCAGGGATGTTAAAATACTGATACACCCAGCCGATGGTCTCGTCTGCGGCCCACACGCTGGCCAGATCAGAGTCATTGAGGCGTGCCAGCACCTGCTCCAGCTTTTTCCAGCTCGGGAAGATGATCGAGTGCGGGCCCCCGCGGTCAAAGAGGGGACGGATCGAAGCAGCCAGCTCGTCGAACAGCAGCTCCAGGAAGAGCTGGTAGCCGCCGTCAGGCCGTGCCTGGCAGACCTGTGGGCAGACCTTCTGGAAATCTTTGAAACCAGCCGACCCATGCCCCTCGGCCACGGCCTCGCGGCGCAACAAGCCCCGGACCTCCAGCATCCTGACGGCCACCAGGCGGTTGAGGACAGTGTAGGTGGTCTCGTGGATAAAGCGGGCCACGGACTCTTTCGATGACAGGCCAGTATCACGGTCGTGCTTCAGCGCCGCGTCAATCTGCCCTCGGCGGTAGCGGAGTACCGGGTCTTCCTGTAGGGTAGGCATGGCCTGAGGTGACTGGGCCTTTCCAGAACGAGCGATGCCGTAGACGCCCTCCAGTTGATCGGCCACGTCGGATTCCAGCAGGCGGCGAACTTCCAGGACAGTGTTTCTGATCCGATTGCGTGTCTCTTTTTCCATCAGTAGATCGGCACGAAATAGTTGCCCATGGCCTCCCGGTCGGGCAACTCCATAAACACCAACGTCGTCGGGCCGTCGCGTCGGCCGGGATAGAATAGAACAGTAGGCACACGGATCCGGTGGGCTTTAAGCTGATCCAATAGAGCTGACATCTGGTATGTGGTCGGGGCAAAGGCAGCGGCCCGAGTCAAGAAGACGACGTGCCGGTCGGGAGGCAGCTCGGCCATGCGAGCTGCCAGCAGGTCGGGCAGGGGCTGGTCGTGGGTCAGGATGCTGTGCACCGTGTCCTGAGCCCGGTCGAACCCCACCGCCCGTTCCGCCTCAGCCAGCGCCTCGGTCCCCACCGTTTCCTCAATCGCCTGCCACAGCAGTTCTGCCAGGGAGATGACCACCACCTCCTTGCCTGTCTTTTCCCGCACCCGCACGGCCAGGCGGCGAACCTCGTCGCGCACACTCCACTCCTGGACCGGCGGGTACCAAAAGATGGCGAAAGGCAGGTCAGGGTAGTTTCCGATCATCTCCCCGGGCGTTGTCAGTTTGGCCTCCAGTGTGGCCAGCCGCTCCTTCAACGATTCCACATCTGCCACCTTTCCACGAGGGCATCCACCAGAGCCACCAGATCTTTGTAGGGAAATTCGATGCGAATGATGCTCCCAGCAGCTTCGTAACGCAGATAACCCAACTGATGGGCTTCGACAAAGAGACGCTCAACCGCGTTCACATCGAGAAGAAACAGCCGCCAGTGGGGATAGTGCAGGAGCCGCTCGCCAGAAGCGACATCGCGGTGGATGTCGAAGGCAATGTACAAAAAGGCCTCAACAGGCAAGTGGGCAGGCGCGAAAGCCTTGCGGGATGATCGTCTAGCCCCTTGTAGGATTCGGAAGTCGCGCAGTGTGGATAGGAGCCCTCGGGCCACTCGTATGCGGGTTTCAGGTGATTGCCAAGGAGAGCTGGTGCGACCCTGGGCGATAGCCTGGTCAATGAAGCTTAGAGCGTCTTCCTGCATCACAACCTGGCGTCCCCGCTCATAGAGATCGTATAGATACTCGGCTACAAAGTCGTACACGAGCGGGTCAGCTAATGCTGCGTAGTAGTACAGCACGCGGTCCACAACCTCGGCTGGCAGGCCAGAACGCGCCAGGCGACGCAGGGCCAGGTCGGAGCCGTCGTCGAGGTAGTATCGCTGGCGGAAGATGGTCAAGATGTCTTTGACGCGAGAGCGTGATGCTTTCCCAAAGATGTTCGCCCGCCGGGCTTTCTGGAAATTCTCCTCTGCTGTCTTGTTCTCATCCCAGAAAGAAAACAAGGTCTTGGTGTCAGCCAGCAGTCCACTGGCTTTGATGATTTTGGAAGAATACACACGTCCGTTGTGGTTATTGGTCACAGTTGTCTCCTAACCTTCAAGCCGGTAGTAGGGCACGACCAGGCGCCCGAAGTCAGACAGCGTATAGGCAGCAGTCAATCGGTGGACGATAGTTACCAGTTCGCCTGACCACACACTGGCCTCCGTGACAGCTCCTAGTTCAGCCAAATGGCCATTGACCACCGCCGATCTCACGACTTCAAGATCATCGTCTGTCAGCTCAATCTTCTGGCTCAGTAAAGTCTGTAGCTCACTTGCTGAGTGTATGGGCGGCGCAATGGTCAATGGCTCATCATCCATACGCCGCAAGTCAAGCTGGCGCATCACGCGGGCGTCTAGATCGGCGCCCAGGCCGAACAGGGTCACCGCCGGCTGGTGGCCAATCGTCTTGGCGTGGATAATCGCCGCAGCCTCGATAGCCAGGCGTGCTCCAGCGTGATCGGCGTAGCGTGGATAGAGACGTGCCAGAGCCCACTGGCCCTGCTCTGTCAGGGCGTGGCTGTCCCACCAGGCCAGGCTATCTCGTTCACCTGCTCGGGCGATGAACAAACGCAGGTCAAGGATCTGACTTAGGGTAGTCAGAGGAATGTATTTCTCCACCATTAGCCACCAGGTTTTGAGTCGGTTCTTTCTGGGCGCTCGCTTTCCGTAGCTGGCTCTCTCACTGGTTATCATTCCCCGGCTAGGGGGAAGGCTGGGAGTAGGAAAGCCGCTCTCCTGCTTGACACAGAAAGCGGCTCTCTGGTATAATCTGTAGAGCCTGGCCTTCCTGGGTGAAGCAGGAAGGGGGCATAACGAAGGGCCTGCCGCGCCCGGAACGCGGTGGGTCCCTTTTTATTTCCCCCACGGGCCCCATCGCTCTTGGTGAGGGGGGAAGCTATGGTCTGCTGATTTAATTATATCACGCATTGTGAGAAAGCGCAATAGGGAATAAAGGATAAGGGCGAAGCAGCAAATCGGCAATGGCAAGACGCTCCTCTGGTGCGGAAGGCGACCGTGCTGCGCGCCAGCCCCATGTCGGCCAGAAACTTCATGCGGGGACTCTAATGGGGATGTAGACGGTGTCCTCGGCAGCCCAGGCCGCGTAGTGCAGGGCCTGCTGGATGTCTTCTGGCTCCAGATCGGGATACTCGTCTATGATCTCTTCGACTGTCATCCCGTTGGCTACCAGGTTGACGATGAGCGACACCGAAATGCGCATCCCACGGATGCAAGCCTTACCGCCAAGTATGTTTAGATCAGAGGTAATACGGTCAAAACCGAACATGATATGTCTCCTCCTCTCGATTCACACTCATGCCTATGTTCTCTGGCTATTGTACTACGAATTGCCACTGTTGCCCAACAGATGCCAGATGACCGTATGGGTATTGGCAACCGCGCGCAGCATCAGATGTCCTCCTGCGGGAAGTTGGCCCATTCCTCGCGACGGGCCTGGTCAATCTCCTCGGCCGATGGCGCCGGCCCCAGGTCAGCACACAGGCCCCACAACGATTTGCGCGGGGTAGGCCGGGTAGCCGTCAACTCGCGCTCGATGTCGGGAACTATTCGCTCAATCAGACGCGCTTTGTCCACTG
>SOHZ01000634.1 GCA_004377365.1 Anaerolineales bacterium
GAATTATGCCATGAATTCCCTGTTAAGGCTAATGTGACATTGTCAAGGTAGTTACGAATAAGGAATACCTGTAGTGCTCCCCCGTTGTCAGGCCACCGGCTGGAGTTGTTGGGCCCGGTACCTGGCTGGGCTGAGGTAGCCCAGGGCCTGGTGCGGGCGTTCCTCGTTGTACCAGCGGATCCAGCAGGCGATGATGCCCCTGGCCTCCTCGAAACTCTCGAACCTATGCTGCCAGACGCACTCCTCCTTGAGGCTGCGGAAGAACCTCCATCACGCCGTTCTGCTCGGGGGTGTAGGCGGTGATGTACTCCTGCCGGAGCCGGTAGAACCGGCAGGCGGCCCGGAACCGGCGACTGCGGAAGATCAGGCCGTTGTCGCTGCGGACCACCGGACCCTCGCCTGTCACCCGCAGCGTGCCAAACCTCTTGATGCACGCGGCTTCCAGCGCCCTCGCCCGGCAGCCTGGCAAGTAGCATAGTCCGCCAACAAATATATGCGCCCCTTTATACCCTTTCGGTTGGGGCGTTACGCGCCCACACAACACGGCGGACGCGCCGAGAATCACTACGGCTTCCGGTGTCTCAAGGCGTCCAGCGCAACGGCAAACATAATGATGCTGCCCTGGACAATCAACTGATAGAACGGCGGAACGTTGAGGATGTTTAGTCCGTTCGAGATCAGTTGAAGGAGTAGGACGCCGAAAAGCGTGCGCCAGATCGCGCCCTCACCACCCATGATGCTGGTCCCGCCGATCACAACCGCGGCGATGGCGCTGAGTTCGATGCCCAGGCCGACGTTTGCCTGACCGGTCGTGATGCGCGAAGCGCCAATTACGCCAGAGATGCCAGCACTGAGGCCGCTGATGGCGAAGGTCATTGTGCGGACGAGCGCGACGCGGACCCCGGAAAGGCGTGCCGCCTCTTCGTTGCCCCCAATGGCATAGACGTATCGTCCGAAAGTTGTTCGTGAAAGCAAGAACCACACGAGAAGCGCGAAACCGAACAAGAAGTACACCGGTATCTTGGCTTTCAGGAACCTGCCGCGCCCAAGAAAGGCGAATCTTTCGTCCTCGATCTGGATCAGGAGCCCGCTCGTCAGAACATATGCGAAGCCACGGATGATAAGACCCGAAGCAAGAGTGGCAACGAACGAGTTGATCCGAAACCTAGCGATCAAGCCGCCGTTGACGAACCCCAGTATGAGACCGACGAGCACACCCACAGCCAATCCCAGGCCTGGGTAGCCCTGTCTGGCAATAAACGCCGCTGTCGCCCCGGCGGTCGCAAAAATCGCGCCGCTTGAAAGGTCAAAGCCCGCGCCGATGATCGTCACCGTTGCACCTAAGGCAACGAGGCCGACCTGCGCCGATTGGTCGAGAACGTTCAGCATATTTCTCACGGTGAAGAAGGCGGGTGTCAGGAAACTCAGGGTCGCAAAGACCGCGAGGAAGGCAAGGATAATGCCGTATTCACGCAAAACGTCGATGTCAATCCTGAATCGCCTTGGTTGCTGCTGGTCAGCAACGCTCACTCGCGGCGAATCACTGTTTGTCATTGTATTATGCCTTTCCTTTGCCTTTACTCCGCAGCGAAGGCGGCGCGCATCACAGCATCCTCTGTAAGCGAGGAGTGGTCATCCGGGCTGTCCTCCAACTCTGCGACAATCCTACCACGTCGCATCACCAGCACACGATGTGCAAGGCCGAGCACCTCTTCCAGTTCAGAGGAGATGAGCAGCACTCCCATACCTTCCTCGGCCAATGACGTAAGCAGTTTATAGATCGCCCGTTTGGCACCCACGTCGACGCCGTGCGTTGGCTCGTCGGCAATCAGGAGCCGGGGACGCCGAAACAGCCACTTCGCAAACAGGACCTTCTGCTGATTGCCTCCCGAGAGACTGTCGACGCGGACCCCCGGTTGCGGCGGCCTGACGTCCAGGTACTTGAGCAGGTCAGTGGTTTCGCGCAGTTCTCGACGTCCCTGGATCAGGAGGCCCTGACTGATCGTCTTTAAGTGCGGAAGCGTGACGTTGTGGCCAACCAAGAGGCTCATCAGCAGACCTTGATCCTTGCGGCTCTCCGGCAGGAGACCAATGCCTGCCCTCACCGCTTCGCCTGGGGAGTCGATTTTGACCGGCTGACCATCAACTTCGATCACGCCCTCGTCTCGCCGGTCCGCGCCGAAGATGGCTCTGGCCACTTCCGAGCGTCCGCTACCGACGAGCCCGGCGAGGCCAACAATCTCTCCCGCACGGATGTCGAAGGAGATATCCTCAACACCTCTACACGAGAGATTCCTAACCGAAAACACCAGCGGAGAATCGAGCGGCGGAAAGACCTTTGGCGGGAAGGTCAGAGATATGGCCCGGCCAAGCATGGCCATGACCAGGCTGTCGGGAGTCTCGTCCTTCGTCGGGGCGGTTCGGATCAATTCGCCATTTCGGAGCACAGTCACGGTGTCAGCCACGCTCAGCACTTCCTCCAGGAAGTGTGAGACGTAGACAATCGTCGTTCCGGCTTCCCGAAGGCTCCGAACGATCTCGATGAGCTTGGCGGTCTCGTCGTCGGGCAGGGCCGCAGTCGGCTCGTCCATCACGATCAGCCGGGCGTTCCTCGCCACCGCTTTCAGGATTTCGACTTTCTTCTGATCGGCGACGCTCAAGTTTGCGACCAGTGTGTCGGCTGGCAGATCGAAGCCTGACCTGGCGTTCATTTCTTCGAAACGCCGCCGTGTGTCCTCGTCCCGAAGCAGCCCAGTTCGATTGCTCTCGATACCGAGGTAGACGTTGTCTAGCACGCTGAGCTTTGGCACGAGCGTGGTTTCTTGATGAATCATAGTGATACCGTCAGCCAGCGCGTCGCGCGGTGTTGCATAGCGCACTGGCTGACCATCCACTACAAGCTCGCCCCCGTCGGGGCGCAAGGCCCCGGCGATGATCTTGACGAGCGTGGACTTGCCAGCGCCGTTCTCGCCGACGAGGCCGTGAATCAAGCCTTGCTCAATGGCAAGGTGGATATCAACAAGTGCTCGCACGCCTCCGAAGCGTTTACTGATGCCACGTACTTCGATGTGGGGTTGAGGACCATTCGGTCCCCAACCCCCTTGCTCTTCGACCATGTCTACCACTGGGGTTCGTATTGATCTACGTTGTCCTGCGTGATGATCGGGCCATCCGGCGGATGCGGTGGCTTCTGCTCGTCGTTCTTGACGGACCGGGGCACTTGCTCGCCGCGAAATGCCTTGATCGCGATCTCTCCGGCGATCTGGCCCATAGTGTACGGTATGTCAGCGTAGTTAGCCCAGAAGCGTCCTTCCTTGATCGCTTCGTAGCCACGCTCGCCGGTCCCGTTGCCGAGGAGCAGGATCTCGCCCTCGAGTTCGGCATCAATGACGGCCTGCTCGGCGCCCAGCATCATCTGGTCGCCGGAGGTGGCAAAGACGTCAATATCCGGGTGGGCCTGAAGCATATTCTGCGCGACTTCGTAGCCTACGTCTTGCAGATAGAAAGCTTCCTGATTAGCCACAATTTCGATATCCGGATGATCCTCGAGCACGATCCCGATGGCCTCGACCCGATCCTGGTCTATGGTCAGCGCTTGCGCGCCATTTAGGTACCCAACCTTGCACGGCTTCTCTTCCACGGTCTCGCAAGCGTGGACGATCATCTCGCCCAGGAAAGTGCCATGATCAATGCCCGTACGGCCGATATATGACACGATGCCACAGCATGGCTCATACGTCCTGGCGTCCGGTCCGATGACGACGTCTGCGGCGACCACCATGATGCCCGCAGCGATAGCGTCCTCGACGTCCGGGACGACGGCATTCCCATCGCACGCGTAAACGACGAAGACGTCAAAGTTCCCTGAGACAATCGCGTCCTGGATCTGGTTCGACTGCGCGACCGCGTCGAATGGTGGGTCGGCGCCAAACACCTCGACCGTCCCGCCCAATTTCGCGGCTGAGTCCTCAACGCCATCTGAGACGGCTTTCGTATACGTGTTGCCGAGTACCGGGTGGAAAACGGCTATGCGGACCGGCGGCGCTGCTGGGGCCGCGGCTACGACTGTGGCCGCCTCTTCGGCGCTGGGGATGTAAATCTTCCAGCCTACCTCAATCAGGTCAGGGTCCGTGATTTCGGCATAGCTGGCGTCTTCGGCTTGCTTTTGGTTGGTGAACTCGACGATGGCCGGGTAGGCGAGGGGGTTGCCCAGGTACTTGTCGGCCAGCTTGCTCAGCCAGTCATCGGCCACGACGACATAGTCCTGGCCTCCCTCCTGCGCTGGCGGGGCTGCCAACGTCGTCGGCACAAAAACCGCCAGCATCATGATGACCAACAACAGATTCAGTAGCTTCTTACTCATTGGATCTCCTCCTTAAATTTTTTTGAAAGTGGAACTAGTTTCGCGTCCTTGTCAGTTGAGCAAATTGCGGCACTGTTGCGCCGTAATACAGTTGGTTCGCCAGGCATCCCTCCTTTCTTTTAGCTGATAGCTGATGGCTGATAGCTCATAGGCGATAGTAATTGTAATCTACCTGCTATTTGCCATTCGCCATCTGCCATTTGCCATCGGCCCTTCGACGCGCTCAGGACACAGCTATCGCGCACAACGGAAACCGATGTCGTCTTAACCTCTTTCATCGCATCGCCTCGTTCCCCACGGCAGCGTAGTAGGCAATCAGCCCTCCCGAAAGCACCGGGTCAATCACCGGCACCCTCAGGCGGTCTTCCAGGAAGGGAGCCAGGCGGACGGTGGAAAAACCCGTACAAGCCAGGAGGATCACCCCTGCCCCCTTATCCATGAGCCTCCGGCCTGCCCTGGTGATTTCCTCCCTCCCTTCCTCGGACATAAGGTCCAGGGTGGTCTGCACGTGGGTGGGCCTCTCCCAGCCGACCAGGGCCTTGCCCAGCACCTCGGCCACGGGAGGGAGTATCCAATCTGTGATGCTCAGAGCACCCACCGGTTCACCCAGGGAAAGGGCCACGCCTGCCGAGGCTGAGCCTGCTCCTATCACCGGGACGGAGACGACTTCCCGCAACTCGGGCACACCGGGGTCGGCGACGCAGCTCACAAAGAGGACGTCTACCCCTTCGTTGCGTTCCATCTCTTGGCCCAACCTCACTATTTTGGGGATGGCCTGGCGTTCCTCTTCCTCGTTCCAGAGGCCCTTGGGATGGCCTTCTATGCACTGGCTCATCACTTTGAGGTTGGGGATAAAAGCTTCCAGCAGCCTCCCGTGGCTGTTGAGGATTTCCGGATCGTCGGCAGACAGCACTCTTATGAGACCCATCTGGGCCATTTGTCTACCTCTCGCTCTAGACTTTGGGCTGCCCGTTTTCGATGACCACCTTGCCATCTATCTTGAGGGTAGGGTTGGTGATGATGGAGTCCAGGTGTATCTTACTCATATTCACCCCGCCGAACCCCGTGTTCCTGCCGATGGCCACGTGGACGGTGCCCATATTCTACCTCCTCAATGTTAAATCAGTTCCTGAACTGCCCTGGCCATCACCGTCCGGGCCAGGACGACAGGGATGTTCAGGAGTCTTTTGAGCATTTCTTTGTGCCTGGTAGTGTAGCCCAGGCAGTCCATAACGATTAAATCGCATCCCACCAGTGTCTGGCATTTTTCCATCCCTGCGGCAAAGTCCAGGTAAGGTGAGAGGCTAGCCGTGTGGACGTGAGGAGTTATAGAGTTCCAGGATTCCATGGCCGTTGCTGTCTGCTTGTACAGAGGCACCACTACGCCCAAGGTGCCTTCAAGAGGCAACACACCTTTCACGAAGCCGCGGAGGAGACGGCCGGGGAGGAGGAGCGGCGTAGGGCACTGGAGGGTGGGGAAGCTGCCGGTGCACAGTACCACCACCATTTCGGCTCCGCTTCCGACCACAGAATCCACAGCCTTTTGGAGAAGAGGCAGGATTTTCTCCGGGCTCAGCAGTATTTGGCTTCCATCAAAGAGTCGGCTTACGTAAGGTGTCTCGTCAGGAAGGGGGGCAACGGCTTCGAGTTCGTTGGGAGAGAGGCCGTCCAGGGCTCCTCGCTCTATTATCTCCAGAGCCCCCAGAAGAGGCTTCAGGTCTTCGATGATGTCGGTGCGGGGACTCTGGCCGATGGTTACAAAGCCGACTTTACGAGAACCCATAGCCTATATCCTTTTTCTATTTTAATACCAAACATTGAATTTGTCAATCTAATGCACCCCGGCCTGTCCAGTCACTGACAACACTCTGCCACCCGCAAAGCAGCCTCGGCGATCTCACAGGCCACGCGCAGGCGATGGACCCACAGCTCAGGCCGTGCCGACTGTGCTTCCAGCCAGCGCTCCAGTCCACCAGCCTGGGCGATCTCTGCCTGATGGCGGTCGGCTGTCTCGAACTCTAGCCCCTCACAGAGGATATAGCCCGAACGCAACTCGGGGAAACGACTCACGATGAGCGGCCATTCGGCGTCTACGCCCGCCCCCTCTTCACGGGAGTGGATCAGCAGCAGTTCGGCCGCCCGCCGCGAGAGCCCCCGTGAGCCAGCGGTGATGTCCCTTTCTTGGCCGTAGACTTTGGAAAAGACCAGATTGGCCAGACGCTCTGTCTCCACCTGGTAGGGCGGATGGGTGGAGAAGGCTCGCTCGCTGCGGCCCAGGATCAACAAATCGCAGTTTGCGATCTCACCGATCACCTGTCGTAGCTCGTCAGGGTAATGAGCTGCCCAGTGCAGAACGCGGTCGAAATCGCAGAGGTGCAGGTGGTCACACCCGCTGGTAAGGCCCAGGCGAAGGGCCTGGCGGCGTACCCGCCCGATGCCACTGAGGTTCGTCGGCTGCTGGCGCTCGTGGTGCACTGTGGCCCCGCTGGCCCGCAGGAGGGTCAGAATCTCGGCCGAGGTCGTCTGGGAGCACAGGAACACCAGCGCGCCATAGAGAGCCTGCAATCCGGGAAGGGTGGCCCGAGTCAATTCGCCGAGGGCGTCGTTGGGCTGATGGACAGTGGCGACCAAGGTCACCCGGCTCTGGGTTTGCCTTCTGGGGTCCTCCATGCTATCGGCCCTCGATCTTGAACCAGAGAGGGTCTGTCGTCAGGCCCTCACCCACAACTGACTGGTGGGCGAACTCGGGGAAGAGGACGTAGATTTCTCCCGTGTCTTCGCGGTAGAGCATGGTGGCCTGCTCGAAAGGCTGCACTTTGCCCCGGGTGTGCTCTTCGGGCCCCGTGGCAAAATAGAGCCTCAGTCCCTCTTTTTCTCCCTGGTCGCCGTAGAAATGCTCGCGCCACACTTTGCCGATCCCAAAGCGGGGCACGATGGCGTCAGCGTAGGGGAGGGGAACATCTTCGTTGTTGGGTTGGCCCGGCTCCCAGGTGTCGAGGTAGACCCGATACAGGGGCAGGCAGGGCCGGGTGACAAATTCCCAGTCCTCGCCGTAGATCTCCTCGGGCAGGAAGTAAACCTGGCGGGTGTCGCTGCGCCACACCAGCAGTGAACGGGGGACGCCACACCTGGCGATCTCGCTCAGCGAGCCGTCGGCGTAGCTAAAGCCCTGGACGGCCAGCTCGATCTCTTTGGTTGGTTCCAGGGCCCAGCCGGGGAAGCCGTGGGCCACCGAGCTGTACATGTCCAGGCTGTAGTCGCGCCAGGCAGGCTCAAAGACCGGGTCGGGGGCAAAGCGGTCCAACGGAGGTGAGCCAGCGTGGGCTGTGACCGTAGCCTGGGCGGCGGCCTCGGTGGCAGTGGCCCGCGCTAGCACGGCTGTGGCCGTGGCCTGGGCGCTGCTGGAGAGAGGGCTCCGCTGGTAGGCATAGGCCCACAGGCCATCATCGGAGGCCAGGTAGAGAGTGGCATAGTCGCCGGACATGGAACGATTCACGACCAAGTCATTGATCGTCAAGGGCTGAGGCAAGTCCAGTGGGAGCCAGGTCCGGCCGCCGTCCTCGCTGAGGTGGATGGCCTTTATCGGTGGCTGGCGCAGGGACGCCCGGAGGCGTTCAGTCCAGATCAGCACGGTCTCATCTGCCGGATCAACGCGCAGGATGCCGTCGGGGAAAGCGTGGCCCAGGCGAGGCAGCCGGCCTATCTTCTCTCCCTCCAGGCCGGTTACCCGATATAGCTCCAAAGTGCCGTTCCCCCAGTCCGTGTAAGAGGCCACGGCTGCGTAAAGCCCGGCGGTGCCGGGCAAGGGGGCGTAAACCCGGGGGCTTTCGGGCAATGAAACCTGCTCCCAGGGAGCGTCCCCATCCACGGAGCGATAGAGATAAAGGGGATTCATGCCACCGGCCATGTAATAGACGTCCTGGGTCATGCCGTAGAGGAGAGCTCCATCTCCCCCGCCGTAGAAACCGAAGAAGCGGTGGTTGGGGAAGGTGCCGTAGTTGGGGGGCATGGGAAGCTCCTCCCAACTCTGCCCTTTGTCCGCCGATTTCAATAGCGCCTCCGCCCCGCCACTGCGGGGGTCTGTCTGGAGGTATTCCCACACGTACAGATCCCCGGTCTGGGGATGGGGGTGAATGGAAAGTGTTTGTGGAGCGAGTTCGCTCGGTCCGCCGCTCGTCGCTCCCCAGGGCCAGGGTAATTCCGGCAGAGCCAGGGGCGTCCAGTGACTCCCGCCGTCGTCAGAGCTGGCCAGCACGGCCGGGCAGTCTGTGAAAAGCCATGGGGACTGACCAGGGAAGTAGGCGTAGATTTCCTCCGGGCGGGCTGGATTGACCGTCACCTGCCATGTTTCTCCCTCGGCGCAGGGTGGTGTCGGCAACTTCTGGGCGATGCTCTGCCAGGAGTGTCCGCCATCGGTGCTCCGTTGCAAATCTTGCCCCAGCCCGGCGTAGATGATCTGGGCCTGGGTGGGATGGAGGGCCAGGGTGTGCACCGTCTGGCCAGTGAATGCCAAACGCATCCAGGTGTGGAGAGGGGGCACAGTGGGGGTGGGGGGCGTTGTTGGCGATGGGGGCGGGGATGTCAAAGTCGGTGTGTGGGTCGGCGTGGCGACTGGTGGAGCAGGTGGAGGGGGCGAGGTGGGCGTCTCCGTTGGCCCCGCTGTTGGCGAGCGAGGCGTAGGAGTGGCGCTGGGAACAGGCTCAGCCGTCGGTGCCAACGTCGGCGAAGCGACCGGCACAGCCAGAGGCGCGACAGAGGTAGGGCTGGGTTGCGTCGGCGCACAACTGAAGAGGAATACTGTGAGGAATATGGTCCAAATCAGGTTGTTCAGAAGAGGTTTCGTACTGTCCTCTAGGTAGTTCATTCTTCAGACGAAGGGATCAGTCCTTTGCTTCTGAGTACTTCAATGTATTCCCTGCGCCCCATCGGGCAGGCAATCAATTCTCTGAATTGTGACTCGTTCAGGCGTAGCTGTTGGCGGACGAGATAGGGCAGTTTGCCTTTCAGCTCACCCCGCTTGTGGGGCACTTTGGTTCAGAGAATAACCTGTCCTTCCCATCGGAAAAGGGCCAAGGTATCTCGCCCTTCACGGATTTCCAAGCCCAGTTTGTCGAAGGCCTGAAGTGCCTACCGAACCTTCATAATCAGGAACTTTCTTCAATAATATCGCTCAGGTACTCCCAAACGCGACGGGGCATTGGCCCAAGGGCCCTGGCATCGTCCTTTAATGTAAAATAGAGGTCGGTGATAGTGTGGCGCAGATCGTCCAGAGCTTCCCACTCCGTTTCCCCGTAGCCAAATACGTCCAAGTCATAGGCTGCTGCAATGACCTGTACCCCATCATCCTCCAGGGAAACAGCGATGGGACTGTTCAGCCTGAGTTGGGGATGGCGCAGACTATAGAGAAGGAGGGGATGCCTTCTGGCTAACTTTTCCACACGGGGGGATAGTTCGCCGATCAGAAAATCCTTCACTCCCTTGATTTCCTCTTCCAGCTTCTCAAACGAGAGTTCAGTCAATTCCATTTTCCATGCCTTCCTATTCCAAATTGTTGAACTACTTTCTCAGTCTGTGCCAACAGAGGGCAAAAGAAGTATACCATAACCCCCAGTGGAAGTCAATGGAGTGGCAACAGCACTCGTCCAAACCTGTTACCTGATCCTCCTGATTCACAGAGCCGAAGGCGGTCAGATTGTCTTCCGGGGACGGTTTAGAGTTGGTCCGATTTACGGGCTAAGTAGATGCCGAGAAAGATCATCGCTGCCCCTATGACCATGAAGGCGGTCATCGTCTCACCCAAAGTGAGCCAGGCAAAGATAGCGGCAATGACAGGAGGGAGGTTGGAGTAGACGGCTGTCCGTGCGCCGCCGACCTTGCTCACCCCCGAGTTCCAGATGATGTAAGCCAGGGCAATGGCCATGCTTCCAGAGAAGAACAAACCCAGCCAACCCTGCCAGGAGACCGCGACCCAATCCTGGGCCAACAACTGGGGGATGGAGAAAAGCACAATGAAAGGCGTCCCGGTGGCCATGGCCAGGGCTGTCAGCTTTAGGGCAGAGTAACGGGAAAGCATTGGCTTGGAAAGCACGGTGTAGAGTGACCATGCTGCGGCGGCGATCAGAACCAGGACATCTCCTCCGATGGTTTCTTTGGCCAAGCCTAGCTCCTTACCTGAACCGACGATGACCACAAACATGCCAGAGAAGGAGAGAAAGACACCCACCCAGGCCAGCTTCTCCATCCGCTCGAGGCCGAAAGCCGCGCCAATGAGGGAGACAAATATGGGGGTGGTGGCCAGGAGGAGGGCCGAGTTGCCGGCTGTGGTGCGGTTGATGCCGTTGATGAAGAGCAGTTGGTAACAGGTATTGCCGATCAATCCCAGACCCAGCAATCGCCACCAGTCTCCTCTGGCGAAACCCACGTCCCCCTCGATGAGCCTGAGCGAAAGCAGGGTCAAAGCGGAGGCCAGGAGAAAGCGGATGCTGTTGAAGCTCAAGGGCGTCATTTCTGCCAGGGCTGCTTTGACGACGGCAAAGTTGATGCCCCAGATGAGGGTCATCGCCAGCAGCATCAGATCTATGAGGCCGAAGGTCCCTCCTGTAGTTTTTAACGTTTGCGACTTTGAAGCGGTTCGTGTTTTGTCCATTTATACTCCGAAAAATCTACTGAGGGTTTCCACTGCCTCTTTCGCTGTCTCCACCACCCGCAGCAGGGCCAAGTCCTGTGGCCGGATGAAGGCTTCCTGAGAATGACCTTTCCGATCTTGTTTTCTGCCCCTGTCAAATTGTACACCATCTTGCCGCAATCGGCAAGGCTAATTCCTCCAAGCAAAAAAGAGCAGGCGTGAGGTGAGACAATCGTGCACGGAGGCACGATCGCCTGTGGCGCAACAGTGGCGCCTGTGGCGCAATAGTGGCGCCTTCCCTCGGACCTGCTCTATCCTATCTGGCAAGGCATCGTCAACTGAGCTTATTCGCTAGAAGAGGGTAATCTCCCTTCTTCTGATCATGGCACAGGTATCGGCTACCTTTGCCAGGCGTTCATCCAACACCTCGCGCACGTCTCCCTGGACGGAGGCCATCAATTGGCCGCCCGCCGAACGCACCAGGGCGCTGGCCACCAAAGGTTGATCCAGGGGGTGACCGATTTGGGAGAGGATGTAGACAACGGCCTCCTTGACATCGGGCACTTTCTCCACGATGTCGCGGGCAGCCAGGAAAGCCAGGACGTTGTAGACCTTGCCGACGTGGGAGATGGGGTTCTTGCCGCAAGGGGCCTCAAAGCTGGCCGAGCGGAAGGGGGCGATCATTCCGTTCACCCGGTTGCCTCGTCCTACACCTCCATCGTCCCCACATTCGGCTGAGGTACCAGTGAGGGTCAGATAGAAGTCGCCTCGTTTGGCCTTGTCGGCGGTGTTGACAGCAACTTTCACCGGACGATGATCCAGCTTCTGGCTGAACTCCTGGATGGCGGCCTGCACTGCCCCTTTGATCTCCAGGTATTCATTAGCATCTTTGATGTGAGTTGCGATGAAGGGGACGGCCACGGTCAGGGTGACTTCCCCGTCGCGTCGGCAGCCCATGACCTTGATGTCTTCACCGATGGGAAACTGGTCAATGAGGGTAAAGTTGATGTAATTGGCTGTCTCATAGACATTGGTTTCCAGCAGGGAGCGCGGCCAGTGGGAGACGCCAAAGCTGGTGTCGTTGGCCTCGGCGTGCTCTACGGCACTGACCAGTTCGCTGGCTCCGCGTCCGGCGTAGCAGTTGATGTTGACATGCTCCACAGGATCCAGATAGCGCATGGTCTCCTTGAGGTGCGCCCGGGCGGCCTCAATGGCCAGAGTGTCCATGGGCACCCGCCGGCCGTTGTAGGAGGGCGTGCCCCGTCCGGCAATCTGAATCTTGATAGGCCGGATGATGTGCCCGCCCCCGAAGTGGACGTCCACATCGCCAGCCACCAGTTGCACTTTGTCAAAATTGTGGTGGAGCAAGACGCCAAAGTTCTCCTCACACCAGCGGCAATACTCCAGTGATACTCGCTCAGCGATACCATCGCACAGGCTGTCGGGATGCCCAACGCCTTTGCGCTCGACGATTTCCACCGGCAGGTCCTCGATGTACTGGCCGGTGGCCTCTGCTATGATGATGTTCCTTTCCATTTTTTGCAAATACCATCCTTTCTTTTATTGCTTTTATATCTTTTCCAGAGCCTGCTCCAGATCGGCGATCAGGTCATCTGTGTCCTCAATGCCCAGGGCGTACCGTACCAGCTCGTTGCTGATACCTGCTTGCCGTCGCTGCTCGGTGGTCAACTCGTAGTAGGATTGGAGAGCCACTTGCTCGACCAGGCTCTCCACTCCGCCCAGGCTGGGTCCGATATAGGGCAAGCACAAAGCATCAATGAAGGTTCCTGTGCTTTCCAAATCCCCTTCGATCTCGAAACTGACCACCCCGCCGAAGCCGGTCATCTGCTCTTGTGCAACGGCGTAATCGGGGTGGCTGGACAGCCCCGGATAGTAGACCCGCCGCACCTTGGGATGGCCCTCAAGGAATTGGGCGACCCTCATCCCGTTTTCGTTGTGCCGCTGGACGCGCAAGGCCAGGGTTTTGAGCCCGCGCAACAAGAGGTAGGCGTCCTGAGGGCCAGTGATCCCGCCCAGCACACCGCGGCTCTTTTTGATCTCGGCAACCAATTCCCGTGGGCCTATCACCGCGCCGGCCAGCAAATCGTTATGGCCGCCCAGATACTTGGTAGCGCTGTGGATGACCAGGTCCACGCCGAACTCTACAGGCCGCTGGTTGATAGGCGTGGCAAAGGTGCTGTCCACGATCAGGATCAGATTGTTCCGCCTGGCGATGTCAACTGCTCGTGGCAGGTCCAGCACGCGCAGGTAGGGATTGGTAGGTGACTCGGAGAAAATCAGCCGGGTGTTGGGCTGCACGGCTGCTTCCATGGCTGCGTAGTCGCCTGGCGGGACAAGGGTGGTGGCGATGCCCAATCGCTTCAAGAAGGTCTGGCAAAACTGGCGGGTGCGGCGGTAGCAATCGCTAGTCAAGACCAGGTGATCACTGGCCGAGAGCAAGGTCAGCAAAGTCGAGGTCACCGCACACATCCCGGTGGCGAAGAGCAACGCTGCCTCACCACCTTCCAGAGCGACCAGCTTACGTTCAACTGCCTGCACAGTGGGATTGCCGTAGCGCCCATACTCCTCCCGATCAGCTTCACCTCGAGTCATTATCTGCTCTTGATAGTCTATCATATCTGCCGTGTCGCGGAAGACGTAGAGAGCCGTCTGCACAATGGGTGTGGTCAGTGAGTGATAATGGTTATCCCTTTGCTCTCCGGCGTGGACTACCTGCGTCGAAAACCCTTTGGCTACGCTTTGCACCGTATTCCCCCTTAAGACAAGCTAAGAGACCTCCCGCCTTATCCATTTGCGAGAGGTCTCTGCACTTCAAGCGACTTAAAACAAAAAACCCCTTCCTGAAAGAAGAGGTAGGCATTTCATAAATGATACCCTCTCATCTTCCAGAAATACTTCTGCCGGAATTGGCACCGTAATTAGACCTGGATACAAATCCCCACTGACTTGTCCCAGCCTAAAATGGTTGCCGAGGCTTCACAGGGCCGGTCCCTCCGCCTCTCTGGATAAGAGCGTCATCTCCTATTCAATTGCGGGCCAATACTACCACATTCTTGGCGATTTGTCAAGCGCGATGCGATTTTATTATAGGCCAATCACTCCGATTGAAATGCGGATCAAAGGTAGCTAAATGTAGTTGGAAGAAGCTAGGCGATTTCGTTAAAGCGACAAATTACCGTATGCGAATATCATCCTCTAAAAGCCAAGAGCCATCTGGCGGGCAGATGGCTCTCAGCCGTAGGCGGAGTTAAGGAGAAGAGGGGAAGTAGTAGCTTTTTACTGTTTATTTCCTTCCCTTAAACCCTTTATTATGACTATATTATATCCCCAATAAGACTGAATTGCAATGGGAAAATGGTCCTGTTTGTACATAGGATGATGGTACTATGTGCCTTGCTTTTTGGGGACATATCTTGTATAATCTCACCCGTGTCAGAGGGAGATGCGATTGGCATCGTTTGCATTTCGGACACCCATCTTGAAACTGAGTGCTGATTTTGATAGGGGAGGGGTTCATGCAGGAGATTGTGGTCCTGAGTGCTATGAGGTTCACTGACGAGCTTTTAGACAAGCTGCGGGCCGTATCGCCTCGGCTCGTGGTGAAGCAGCGCACCTGCGACAATGCTGAAGAAGTCGAGCAAGCCTTGGAGGAAAGCGTTGAGGTATTATACACCTTTTACTTGCCTGCTGATCTGAGCAGGGCCTCGAGATTAAAGTGGGTGCAAATGCATGCTGCTGGGGTTGATAGTCTGTTGGATCATCCTGTCATGAAGAGTGATATACTTCTTACCACTGCCAGCGGCATCCACGCCACGCCCATCGCTGAATATGTCTTCGCTTCCATTCTGGCTTTCAGTCGCCGGGTGCCCCGGATGCTTTACTACCAGAGCAGGCACGAGTGGCCCCAGGGCCGCTGGAACCTTTTCGCCAGGCCCGAACTATATGGTAGTACCTTGGGCATCGTCGGTTATGGCAGCATTGGGCGAGAGGTGGGGAGAATCGCCCGCTGCTTTGGAATGCAGGTGGTGGCCACCAAGAGGTCGGTGAGCCAGATGCGGGATGTGGGCTATGCGGTGCAGGGTATTGGGGACAGGGAGGGGACGCTGCTCGATAAGGCCTTCCCGCCGGAACGGCTGTCCGAGATGCTGAGTCTGTGCGATTACGTAGTCGTCGCTGTGCCTTTGACACCTGAGACGAGAAAGTTGATCGGTGAAGCGGAGTTGTGGGCCATGAAGTCCAGCGCCTACCTGGTGAATATCTCCCGTGGCGGGACGGTTGACGAAGAGGCCTTGATCAAGGCTTTGGGGGAGGGCTGGATCGCTGGCGCGGGCCTGGACGTCTTTGAGGAGGAACCGCTGCCATTGGATAGCCCTCTCTATGACTTGGAGAACGTCATTCTCTCCCCTCATGTGTCCGGCTTCACTCTGCGCTACGACGAGCGAGCCAGCGATCTCTTCGCCGAGAACCTGCGCCGCTATCTGGCGGGAGAGCCACTGCTGAATTTGGTAGACAAGGAAAGGGGCTACTGAGGGCTTTTTGGTGACCGCTCCAGGTTTGGTGAAGGATATTGGAAAAACAGACTGATTCCCCCGTTGGAGCCTCTTGTTTAAAGCAGGTCATTGTGTTATAATACTCAGTGCAAGCCGATTTGCTTTTTTGGGGAGGACTCTTTGATATAATCACAAATGTTGCACGTGCAACATCTGTTTTGGCTTCAGCTTGGAGGGGAGATACGAACTTTGACAGGGAAGCGAGCAGAAAGAGGAGGGCAGCTTCCAGTCTGCGATTATGAGGGTTCCACATATCGGACAGACTTCTGGGAGGGCCAGGGACGGGAGTACGAGGACTTGGCCGAGCGCACTGCCCTGCGCAAGCTCCTGTCTCCCGATGGCGACCTCTTGATGGAAATCGGAGCTGGCTTCGGCCGCCTGGCTGACCTCTACGACGGCTATAAAAAGGTGGTTCTGCTGGACTATTCCAAATCAATGCTCCGCCAGGCTCGGGAGCGGCTGGGACGCGATGGGAGGCACCTTTATGTAGCCGCCAATCTCTACAACTTGCCCTTCGTTGATAACCTTTTCAGCACGACCGTGACCGTCCGTGTGCTCCACCATATACAGGACATACCAGCCGCCTTCTGTGAAATCCGGCGGGTATTAGCGCCCGCCGGTCACTACATCCTTGAATATGCCAACAAACGCCACCTCAAAGCTATTCTGCGTTACTCGCTCCGCCGCCAGCAGTGGAGCCCTTTTGCCCTGGAACCTGTTGAATTCGTCAAGCTTAACTACGATTTCCATCCGGCCTGGATGGAAGCCCGCCTCCAGGAAACGGGTTTTGCCATCGGAAAGCAATTGACCGTTTCCCATTTCCGCCATCCCCTCGTCAAACGACTGGCGCCTCCTGAGCTTCTGGCTGCTGTTGATGGTTCGCTCCAGTGGACGGCCTCTTTGTGGAAACTGAGCCCTAGCATCTTTGTGCGGGCCAGGGCCAAGAAGGGGTATGCGCCAGTCGAGCCCCAGGGCTTCTTCCGCTGTCCCGCCTGTCACAGCTCCCAATTGATCGAGATGGATCAAGCCTTGGATTGTCCAAACTGCAATCGAAAGTGGCCCATTGACGACGGTATCTATGACTTCAAATGTAATCAGGGAGACTGACCGTTGCTTGACCTTTCCATTTGTGGTATAATTGTGTAGCGGGGTAAAGTCTTCTGTCGGTTGCCCGAGATGGTTCGCTGCCTGTACCGCCTGTACTGCAACAGTGGTGCAAAAGTGCTAATAAGGGGAAGAGGGGGCAAGATAAGCGACTATGGCCAGAGTTAGGACTGCCTTCGTTTGCGAGCAGTGTGGACACATTTTCCCCAAGTGGTCCGGTCGTTGCTCTGAGTGCGGGACCTGGAATAGCGTGGTTGAG
This sequence comes from Anaerolineales bacterium, assembly GCA_004377365.1. GTDB lineage: Bacteria > Chloroflexota > Anaerolineae > E26-bin7 > E26-bin7 > E26-bin7. Next base: position 16,923 of record SOHZ01000634.1, read on the forward strand.
ACGCGAGTGGAGGAGGACAAAGAGAAAAGAGCCGCTCGTGTCTCTTTGGCGCCGACCAGCGAACCACAACCTCTGCCAACCATCGCGGCTGACGGCTTTCAGCGCATTCCGGTGCCTATGGGAGAGCTGAACCGCGTCTTGGGCGGTGGTATCGTACCTGGCTCGGTAGTGCTCATCGGTGGCGACCCGGGCATCGGCAAGTCTACCCTCCTCTTGCAGGTGTCATCGCTTTTGGCCAGACAAGAGGGCCCCGTGCTCTATGTGTCCGGTGAGGAATCAGTTCAGCAAATCAAGATGCGAGCTGGTCGGCTGGGGATTTCTGACGATCAACTCTACGTCCTCTCTGAGATTAACCTGGAGCAAATCATAGCCCACATCGAGCGATTGAACCCTCACCTGGCTGTGGTGGATTCTATCCAGTCAGTCTATACGGAGGAACTGACCTCGGCGGCTGGTGGTGTCAGCCAGGTGAAGGAGTGCGCTGCCACTTTGTTGCGATTGGCCAAGGCCTCTGGTGTGCCAATCTTCATCGTCGGCCATGTGACCAAAGCCGGAGCCATCGCTGGACCGCGAGTTCTCGAGCATATTGTGGATACCGTCCTTTATCTGGAGGGTGACCGCTTTCACGCCTATCGCTTGCTGCGCAGTGTCAAGAACCGCTTCGGCTCCACTAATGAGGTGGGGGTCTTTGAAATGGCCAGCCAAGGTCTGATGGAGGTGGCTAACCCCTCTGAAGCCTTCCTGGCCGAGCGTCTGCCCACGGCGGCTGGCTCGGCCATCGCGGTTACCATGGAGGGTACCCGCCCTCTTTTGGTCGAGATCCAGGCCCTGGCCAGTACCACCAGTTTTGGCCTACCTCGACGTACAGCCAATGGCATTGACTTCAACCGTCTGTTGCTGCTGGTGGCCGTGCTGAACAAGCGGGTGGGCTTGCGTCTCTCTGACCAGGATGTCTTCGTTAACGTGGTGGGGGGGCTGAGGGTCAATGAACCGGCGGCTGACCTGGCCGTGGCTGTGGCCATCGCCTCCAGCTTCCGCGATGTGCCGGTGGCGGCTGACCTGGCCGTTGTAGGCGAAATCGGCCTCTCTGGTGAACTACGCACCGTGAGCCAGTTCTCCAGGCGGCTGAGTGAAGCCGCTAAGCTGGGTTTCAGGCGCTGCCTGTTGCCCAAAGGAGCAAGGCGGAAGAAGGATACGCCGTCTGAGATAGAGGTCATCGGCGTGCGTTCTGTGGCGGAAGCCCTTGAAGTAGCGCTGGTGAAATAAGTTTCCTTTCAGCACCACTTGCGAAACTCGTTGACATTTCACCTGGAATGTGTTAATATGTAAGTGCCAGCATCATCTCTCATCTGTTTATCCTTTTCTTCCCTATCATCAAATCTTTATTCAAATTTTTATCAGTCAGGGGAAGCTAAGAGAGACGATATCATTTTCGCTTTGATCGGCCGCTGAATACAGGGGCAAATAATTTCATACGGACTTGTTCTTTCCTTTGTACCGTGAGACATCAGCAAGTGAGCAGTTGATTATCTAGTGGCGGGAGCATTGATCCCGTGTAAACTAGTAACAAGGCAGAGCAATTCCTTGAGTGGGTGTACTTTGCGGTACGCCCCTTTTTTGTCTTGCCTCTCACGCCTTCCAGCGTGTTATCGGTCCAAACTTTCGATGGGGACAAGATTCACATTTCTCAGAACTAGGGGGAGGAGAAAATGATCGTTGAGTTGATGTTCCGTCTTATAGGAGCCGGAGTCATGGCCTTCATTGCCTACAAGATAGGCGAGGCTTTGGGAGGGCCTTATAACCGTTACGTTTACGTTCTGGCTCTATCCGGCATAGCCCTGGGGCTATTGCTCACGCCCTGGGTGACTACCAGGCCCTTCTTCTCGATTCGGCGTAAGATCCGCCAGATACCAGCCCAACATTTGGTGGCCGGGACCATTGGTTTGGTTGTCGGTTTGATCATTGCTGCCCTTTTAGCTTTACCTTTGTCTCGATTGCCAGATCCTTGGGCTTGGATCTTGCCCCTCGCTGGTACCATCTTCTTCACCTACCTTGGCACAGCGGTGATGGTGATGAGACGAAAGGATCTAATCAACGTCATCGGCCCGCGCTTGTACAGGGAAGGCCCTCTGCGCGAGGACAAGTATGTTCTCATTGACACCAGTGTCATCATTGATGGTCGTATCGCTGACGTCAGTCAAACGGGCTTCATTAGCGGTGAGATGTTGGTTCCTCGCTTCGTCCTCAACGAACTGCAGCACATCGCTGATTCCTCCGACGCCCTGCGTCGCAATCGCGGCCGCAGGGGCCTGGATATGCTCAACAGGTTGCAAAAGGAATCGGTTGTGCCTATCCGTATCACCGATATGGACGTGGAGGACTATCGAGAGGTAGATGACAAGCTGGTCATGCTGGCCAAGCAACTCCGGTGTCCTATCATTACCAACGATTACAACTTGAACCGCGTGGCCGAACTACAAGGGGTGATGGTCCTCAACGTCAATGAATTGGCCAACGCGGTCAAGGCTGTCGTCCTGCCTGGGGAATCGTTGAGAGTGCGTATCATTCAGGAAGGCAAAGAGCTGGGTCAGGGCGTGGGCTATTTGGACGACGGGACAATGGTGGTGGTGGAAAACGGGCGGCGCTACATTAAGCACACTATCAACGTCGTGGTGACGAAAGTGTTGCAGACGGCTGCTGGGCGGATGATCTTCGCTCAGCCGGATGAGCATAGCTGAGATGGCTACTGTAACCATTTCTCGGCAATTGGGTAGCGGTGGCAATGAGATTGCAGCCGGCGTGGCTGAGGCCCTGGGTTTAAGGTTCATTGACCGCGAAATGATCAAACGTGCGGCCCACGAGGCCGGCGTGCCCAAGGGAGCCCTGCAAGAAATGGAATACGAGGGACAGCGTACTCTAGTGGAGCAGGTTCTGGATATCTTGAGACAGATGCCTCCTATCCCTAATCCTCCGGAGACGGCTCTGCGGGAGACGGCCACACCTTTGTCAGTGCACTTTGGGGGGATTTTCTCACCTACCTTGCGGCCCATGGGCACAGCTATGGATGACTATGTGCGCATAGTGGGCATGGTCATCCGTGACCTGGCCAGGGAGGGAGGGGTCATCATCGTTGGCCGAGGCAGTCAGGTGCTGCTGAAAGATCATCCGGCGGCTCTGCACGTCCAGATCATAGCCCCTTTCTGGCACCGCGTGAAGACGGTCATGGAAAGCGAAGGCCTGGAGCGCCGAGCGGCACTCAGCCGGGTGAGGACCAGCGACCGGGCCCGGGTTGACTATCTGAGGCGTTACCACAACGTCAATTGGCTGGACCCTCAGCTCTACGATCTGGTCATCAACACTGTCAAAGTGCCGGTGGGGGTTGCGGTCGAGCTCATCGTGGAGGCCAGCCAGACGCTGCGAGCCAATGTGGCCCATTAGCCATTGGGGAGGATAAAGGAGAATCAGGAGATGACACTGAAGGTCTACAACTATATGACCCGTCAGAAGGAAGAGTTCAAGCCCCTTCACGAGGGAAGAGTGGGCATCTATGTCTGCGGGCCGACGGTCTACGGCCATGCTCACATCGGCCACGCCAAAGTCTACGTCTCCTTTGACGTTGTGGTGCGCTACCTGCGCTACCTGGGTTACAAGGTGCGCTATGTGCAGAACATCACCGACGTGGGCCACCTGACCGATAACGCCGACGAAGGTGAGGACAAGGTCGGGCGCAAGGCGCGGCTGGAACAGTTGGAACCGATGGAGGTGGTGGACTATTACACTCGCAGCTATTTTGAGGACATGGATGCCCTCAACGTGACCCGCCCCGACATCTCGTCCCGGGCCAGCGGCCACGTCCCGGAGCAGATTGAGTTGGCGCAGATTCTCATTGAGAAGGGCTACGCCTACGAAGCCAATGGCTCGGTCTTTTTCTCAGTGGAAAGTTTCCCGGAGTATGGCAAGCTCTCCAGGCGCAAGGTGGATGAGTTGGAGGAAGGGGCGCGGGTGGAGGTCAACCCCGACAAGCGCCACCCGGCTGATTTCGCCGTGTGGCGCACCGCACCGCCGGGACACTTGATGCGCTGGAAGAGTCCCTGGGGCGAGGGCTACCCTGGCTGGCACGCCGAGTGCTCGGTGATGGCAGCCAAATACCTGGGGCTGCCCTTCGACATCCACGGCGGCGGGTTGGAAAACATTTTCCCCCATAACGAGAGCGAGATCGCCCAAAGCGAAGCTGCCTACGGCGTAGAGTTCGCTCGCTACTGGTTGCTCAACAACATGGTCACCGTGGATGGGGTCAAGATGGGCAAGAGCCTGGGCAATTTCGTGACCATCAAAGACGCCTTGCAGAGGCACGAGCCGATGACCATCCGTTTCTTTATCCTGAGCAGCCACTATCGCAGCCCCACTGACTTTAGTGAGTCGGCTCTGGAAGCGGCCGGCAAGGGTCTGGAGCGGCTCTATGGTGCAGTGAGGCTGGTGCGTGACCACTTGGCCACGGCTGAAGACGGCGGGGCTGACGCTGCCTTCCAGAAGGTTTTGGATGAGCATAAAGCTCGCTTTACCGAGGCCATGGATGATGACTTTAACACCCCTCAGGCTCTGGCTGCCCTCTTCGATTTGACCAAAGAGGTCAACACTCTGCTCAACTCTGGGGAGCCTGTCACCCAGGGTACGCTGGAGGCCATTGACGGCCTGTACCGGGAACTGGGCGGCGACGTCCTGGGCATCATACCGGATCAGTTGCCGGAGGAAGTTGGGGCTGGGTTGGAGGACGCTTTGGTGCAGATTTTGATAGACCTGCGCCAGGAGTTTCGGCAGGCCAAGGACTGGGCCAAGGCCGACGCCATTCGGGACCGTCTGGCCGAGGTCGGGATAGCCCTGGAAGATGGTCCTGAGGGGACGCGGTGGCGCCTGGAACGCAACAGCGGTAGTTCGTGAGGTGAGGAAAGGAAATCATTCTATGCTCAGAGAAACTTTCGAAGAACAACTCAAAGAGTTGCAGGATGACCTGCTGGCTATGGGGGCTTTGGTTGACAGAGCCATTGAGGGCTCAATTCAGGCCTTGGCTGAGCATGACGTCAAGCTGGCCCAGGAGATCATAGACGACGATGCCCTGATCAATCAGGCCCAGCGTGAGATTGAAGAGAAATGCCTCGTCCTCATCGCCACCCAGCAACCTATGGCCAGCGACCTGCGGGTGATTGCCTCTGTCTCCAGCATCGCTACCGAACTGGAGCGCATAGGTGACCATGCTGAGGGAATCGGCAAGATCACCCTGATGCTGGCCGATCAGCCGCTGCTCAAGCCCCTGATTGACATTCCGCGCATGGCTGAGAAAGGGCGTTGGATGTTGCGCCAGCAACTGGAGGCTTTTGTACACCGCGATGTCGAGATGGCCAAGAGTTTGGCCACCGGCGACGAAGAGGTGGATGCTCTTTACGATCAAATCTACCGCGAACTCTTGGTCTTCATGATGAGCGACCCGCGCACCATCAGCCGGGCGACGCATCTACTGTGGGTAGCTCACAATTTAGAGCGCATCGCTGACCGCACTACCAACATTGGCGAACGGGTGGTCTTTTTAGTGACCGGTGAGGTGGAAGAGCTGAATCCCTGATCACTTCCTGTACCAAAACAGTGGCAATCGCAAATCGAAAGAGGTGAAATAGATGGATTTGAACCAGGCTACTCAAATGCTCACTTGGCTGGACGAGGAGCGCCGGCAGGATAAGGCGGAGTTGGCCCGACTCCAGGAGCAGGTCAGGAGCCAGGCTGCGGAGATCGCTGAGCAGACCAAACGCGTCCAGAAGTTGGAAGGAGAACTGGCCGGGACCCAGGTTCATTTGAACAGAGTTGAGAAGCTCGACGATTTTCTACAGCAATTCAAAGATGAAATCGTGCTGCTGGTCGAAGAACGTGATCGGCAACATCGAGAGGGCGAAAAAGAAGCCAGACGGCTAAGGCAG
>SOHZ01000217.1 GCA_004377365.1 Anaerolineales bacterium
AGTCTACTCTAGCACACAACTACCAGAAACGAAACCTACTCCTATGGAAAGCTTGACAGACCGTCAGCTGCATGCGCGGGATTGTGCCACGTGGCGTGTAGTGTACCTGTTGGCGAGTATTCGCCGGTCGACTTGGTCATCTTCTGGTGTAGAATGGTCTTGCTCCAAAGGGAAGGGGAGGACAGGACTTCGGCGAGCTCAGTCGAGCCGTCAGGCCGCGATCGGCTCCTGTTCTCGTTCTTCAGTTTGTATGACGCCGTCTACTGGCAGCGCTTCGACCTCTTCACTGCACTTTGCCAACTGAGCACCAACCCGATCATACACCTCTTTCTCGCCCAACCCAAATGCCTCGATCATCTTCACATACTCCTCCACGATGTAGAGCGGCCGCTGCAGGGCAAAGGCTGTTTCCTGTGGGGTCATCCCTTGGCGGACGGTGGCAAAGTGGACGCGAGCCAGATCGAGGGTGTAGTGATCCACCGCTTCAGGCGAGTGGAACGTCTCACGCGCAACAGTCGGGGTCAGCTTCCCTTCCAGGTATGCTTTGCGGCAGATGATCCACTTGTGGGTGATCGTCCGCCCCATGTCGTGGATGTTGCCACGCCGGGGAACGACCTCTCCTGTCTCGGTCTCGTAGGTGCGGATCAACTCAGAGACCCAGCTAGCACTGTGGTTGAACAAGAGAGCCAGGTCAGTGACGGTCAACACCCCACCTTGGGCATAAGCGTCGTTGGCAGCTCGCACCAGGCCGCGCTGCAGGATCTCACGCCGTTTGACCCGGTTGCGCAGATCCTCGACCTCTTCCTGATCGGCGATGGTGATAACCACCGGCACTTGCCGCGTCTCGGTCATCGGTTTGCGATAGCGCGGCCGCTCGTCCACCGCCACGGCCTGCCACACGGTCTGCCCGGGCTTCAGTCGGTTCTGCGCGATGCGGTAGATGTCGACCAGTTCCAGGAGCTTGTCCACGAACAAATCGATCACCCAGGGCCCTCCCAGCCGTGGGAACTCCCGTTGGATGAAGCGGATCAGCGTTTGACGCAGCGTCTTGGCCGCCTGAGGCCGGTATTGGGCCTCGCGGTAGCTGTCCTGGGAGCGCCTCATTGTATTGGCCCCCCTTTTTCCGCCCTCGTGCGCTCCGCTGCATCCTCCAACTGGCTGGGACGGAACTGGCGGGCTTTGACTGTGGCGATGCTCTCGTTGATCCGGGGCCGATACTCCGGGACGTCGTACCGCTCGTACAGCTCCTGATAGGCCCGCACCAGCGTGGGCGAGATCTGCATCAGGAAGGCGATCTCGTCCACCGAATGCCCATCACGGGTATGAGCCACTACTACCGCAAACGTCACCACGTAGTTGGCAATCGACGATAGGGAATGATGAATCCGCTGCCGGATCTGGGTGAAGGTGCAGCGCTTCAGATACAGTTCCACTGCCTGCACCCGGTGGGTCACCGCTCGCCCGGCGTCCTTCTGCTGAGAGCGAAGAGGGACGACGATGCCCTCCTCCGCCAGCGCCTTCAGGTCGCGGCTGATCGTGCGCAACCCGCAGTTGAAGATGCGGAAAGCGAAGTCTTCCCCCGTCAACAGAGCGCCCTGATCCAAGGCTTCCTGGGCCATTCGCACCATCTGCCGTCGACGCAGGGCAGCAACGCCGTCCCGGCCTTGGGCAAGCCGGTACTCGTGGTCTTCCTTCCCAGCATAGAGGGTCAAGACCACCGCCACCATCTTGCACTTCGCCAGCGGCTTGTGCCCCGGCTCGTCGGCCGACACCGCGGTCATCGCCAACTGCCCGGCTTGGATAGCCTCGGGCTGAGCCAGCCAGGGGAAGTAGACCTCCCTCACCAGCTCGGTGAGGGCTTCCGCTTCGAACTGCGAGCAGGCCAGGCCTTCCTTCACCCGCACGATGAAGACCTGGTCCAGAGTCTTCACGGTCAAGCGATTCAATTGTTCACGTTCCCTTTGTCGTATCACCTGGCAGCCTCCTGCTTGTGTGAATCTCTTCACATCTTACAGGTACCTGCCATATGGCACAACATTGGTTAGCTGGCGCCCCGGAGCGCGCTCGCCCACTATTCGTGCCAGCGACTGTTGCTCAGTGTTTGGCTGTCTCGTCCGGTTGCAGTGTCTTCGA
>SOHZ01000571.1 GCA_004377365.1 Anaerolineales bacterium
CCGTTGATCCACACCTGGCCGCTAGTGGGCCGGTCCAGCCCGCCGATGAGGTTGAGCACGGTGGACTTGCCAGAGCCTGAAGGCCCCACCAGGGCCACGAACTCTCCGCGAGCGATGCTCAAGTCCACGCCCCGCAGTGCATCCACGAAGGCGTCGCCCATTTTGTAGCGGCGGGTCAGGCCCACCGTGCGTACTACAGTGTCCATCAATCCTCTCCAGGCAAGGTGCGACGCACTTCTGAAAGTGCGTCGCACCTTTTTATGCGGCCCGTCGAGTCACTGCAATGACTCGGCGACTTTCAGGATTTCGTCCTGGCTGATGCGGCCAGCGATGGTGATCGTCACCCCGTCCTCCGTCCAGGCCAGAAAACTGTTGCCCAGGCCGTCGGTGATCAGGTTGGCTGTCTGACCGCGCACGGTGACCTCGGTTTTTTGACCGGGAGGGGCCTCTCTCACTCCCTCCGACAATCCCTGTATGACGCTAAACGAGGTCATGGAATGGTCGTAGTGGAGGACAAACGCCTCTTCCACGGTTAAGACATCAATCAGGGTCGCGCCTTCCGGCACGTAGGTGGGGACGAGCAAAGCAAAGTGCGCCTGGGTCCGGGCTTCGTCCAGAGTGAGGTGTTTGGGCTGCTTGTCCTCGGCCTTGGTGACCTTTGCGCCTGCGGGTACTTCGAACTGGAAAAGGTCATCAGCTATCCCCGTGTTGAGCTCGAACGAGCGGACGCGCATCCAGCCCTCACCAGCGATCCCGCCGCTGAAGTGAGCCTGCAACACGATCCAGCGCTCTTGCTCCACCCACAGGGTGGCCTTGCTACCTGGGGGTAGGACCGTCTCATCGTCCTCCTTAGGGGTAAGCTCCAGCTTGTATGTGGCTACACCGGCTGCGTCCTCTTCACCCGCCAGCTTTACCTCGCTGGTATCCATCACCTGCTGTATCGCCTCATCCATAGACTGGATCATGTCGCGGGGGCTGGACGGCTCATCCGGTCCCACCTCACCCACCAGCACTTCGTTCTTGCTGGGCTGGTATGTCCAGAACTGCTGCCCGTTGGTTACACTGATGGCTCCCGCAAGTTCAGGGTCGTTGGCTTCGAGTACCTCGGCCCGGAACTTGTTGGGCTTTTTCTCCCACACCTCGACCACCAGCTCCTCGTCCATCCCCTCGACCTGGAGGCTGATCTCCAGGACGGCGTGGGCATCCTCTGTGCTGGCTTCAACTTCCTCCAGCTTGGCCACAATTTCCTCGGCGGTCGGCCGCCTTTGGCATCCGCCAAGAAGCAAGGCGAACACCACTAACACGCTCAATCCGATAAACCATCGCTTGTTCATCTGTCGCTCCTTTCTCCTGAAACGTGATGCGTGAGGCGTGAGGCGTGAAGCGTGAGGCGTAAATTCACGTTTCACGTTTTCACGTTTCACGGCTCCAGTATATCACGCAAATGTTGCTGGCTGATGACAGGACTATTAACGAGATGTGAACAATTGTTACAGGGAAAGGGCCTATAGACCCTTGGGGTTTCTTTCCAGGCCAATGTATAAGCGGCTAATCGATTTGAAAGAACACGTGTGAAAGACCGTTCCTTTGCGAAAACCCCAAGGGTCTAGTCTAGTTTCTGTCTGGAAAGTAGGGCAGGTTTCCATACCTGCCTACAGCGCGGCGGCTATGGAAAGCCGCCCTACAGAGTTTCCAGACAAGAACTAGTCTAATTGCTACAGGGGCAGGGTGAACCACACGCGGCTGCCCTGGCCAACGCTGCTTTCGATGCCCATTCGACCACCGTGCGCTTCCACGATGACTCGCGCGATGGTCAGCCCCAGGCCAGCGCCACCTCCCTTGCCTCGATAATACGACTCAAAGGCTCTCTCTCGTTCCTCGTCACTCATCCCCCGCCCTGTGTCCTGCACGCTGACCTCGATCTCGCCCGCTCGCTGGGTCACGGCCAGTGTCACCTGTCCCCCGCCCGGCGTGAATTTGATGGCATTGTCCAGCAGGTTGAGGATGACCTGCTGCAAGCGGTCAGGATCGGCGGAGATCGTGGGCAGACTTGGAGGGAGATCGGTGTTCAAAGTGATGTGGCGATGATGGGCCCGGCCCTCGCTCAGGGTGGCAGCGGCATAGGCGATGGCGCTGACGTCAACGGGACGCCGGTTCAGTTCCAGTTGCCCACCCTGCCACCGGGAAAAATCCAGCAGTTGGTTGACCAGACGGATCAGGCGGTCGGTCTCACGCTCAGCGATCTCCAGGGAAGATGGCTCGCCCTTCCACTGCTCCCGCCGGATTTGCAATCCGGCGGGGCTCGCGGAGGGTTGCTCGCCCGGTCTGGAGGCGTCAATCAGGTTGACCAACAGGCCCTTGATGGCTGTCAACGGAGTGCGCAGGTCGTGGGAGATCTCGCTGATGAACTGAGCGCGGGCGGCCTCCAGGTGTTTCAACCGTGCGGCCATGTGGTTGATGCTCCCGGCCAAGCGTCCTATCTCATCCGGTGGATAGTCGCCCAGGCGGACGTCCAGGTCACCGGCGGCGATGCGCCGGGTGGCCTGTTCCATGTCGCCGATGGGGCTGCTCATCCGGCGGGCCAGGAGCACACTGACCAGCAGGGACGTCGCGACAGCGACCAGGATGGTGACCAGCAGGATGCGGCGCAGGGTGGTCAGGAAGCGCTCGCTGGCGTAGGTGGACCTGGACACCTCGACAACGCCGATGGTGCGCTCGCCGACCACGACCGCCTGTGCCGCGTAAAGTCGGTGGGGCAGGTCACGGCTGGGCTGGGTGAACAATGTCGGGCTGCGATAGCGCAGTTCCCTCAGGGTTACCTGACTGGGCTGCGGACCGATGTCCTGGGTGGCGGCCAGGAGCGCGCCGTTGCTGGCGGCAAAGAAGCGCACGTTGAGGTCGGCCTGGGGGGCAAAGAGGCCGACGATGGTGGGAGCCAGGCCAGCCAGTGTTCTCTCGTCGGGGGCCAGTTGGGCGGCGTAGGTGGCGTAAAAGTCGGCCTGGGTGGTCAACTCTGCTTCCAGCCGCTCATCGAGGTAAAAGGCGGTAAAGAAGTAGACGGCCACGCTGAGGGCGAGCACGATGAGTAGGGTGGTCAGGAGGAAGATCGTGGCCAACCGCCAGGCCAGGCTCTGTCTCCACCTGGGCAGTTTCTTTGCTGACATAGGAACTCCTTGTCTCTCCGCTCCTCTGGCGCACGCAATCGGGCAATTGCCGGCGAGGTCGCTTTCTTTGGTGGAATTTGGTTATATATAATTATACATCATTTGGCGGACTCTGTGAAGCTGTGACTATGCCCATCGTCCACGATGAACTACCTCAACACCAATCCTACATGCTGCGTTGTGGGGAGATGCGGAGCCAATGCGCCGACCGCCCCGCGCTCAGCTAGGATCTCGTTCATGGGGGCACAAACCTTTTAGTACTGTTAGCCTATTGACATCGTATGATGTGCGTGATAGAATGATGAGCGAGCGTCCGCTTTGCTCTCGCTGCCCCCGTCATAGCCGGTAGCCCAGTGAGGAATAAGGGATGAGCAAAAGACACTGAGAGCCGGTCGTCTTCCTACTAGACAAAGAAAGGATAGATAAGAATGAACGCTGAAAAGCTACAACAGCTAATGGGTATAGCGCTGGTCACTTTGTTGCTGGTCGGATGCGGCGGCGCTTCACCCGAGCCAGAGGCCATGCCAACCCAGCCCCCACAGCCACCGGCGGCGACCCCCGTGCCACCGGCGCCAACAGAAGTCATTGAGAGCACTCCAGTGCCCGCTACCACACAACAAGCCGCCGTCATTGAATTGCCCGATGGCACCCGGTGCTCTTTCGCGGGCACCGGCGCAACGCTGGCCTTTGAAGGAAAGCGCCTCAACTATACGTGTGAAGTTAAAGGCCAGGAAGTGGGTCTCTTGGGCGACTTGAAGCAAAGCGAGGGCGTCTGGACGGTAGAAAAGGTGGTCGTCGGACACGGCGATAGCGGCTTTTTCGTCCAAGAATCGGAAGAAGTGACCATGACCATCGAACGAATTGAACTGGCCGATGGCACCCAGTGTCTTTTCGCGGGCACCGGCGCAACGCTGGCCTTTGAAGGAAAGCGCCTCAACTATACGTGTCAAGTCGAAGGCCAAGAAGTGGGTCTCTTGGGCGACTTGAAGCAGAGCGAGGGCGTCTGGACGGTAGAAAAGGCGGTCATCGGGCACGACGACAGCGGCTTCTTCCTAAAAGAATCGGAAGGGGTGACGATCAAAGTCATGAGCGGGAGTGCTGTATCGGCGGGTATGCCCAATCCTGCGTCTGTTTTCTGTGAGAAGCAAGGAGGACGGGTCGAAATCCGAGCAGGAGAGGGTGGCCAGGTGGGAACCTGTGTCTTTCCCGATGGCAATGAGTGTGAGGAATGGGCCTTCTTCCGCGGCGAGTGTGTGCCTGCTGGAGGCGAGTATCAACCGCCGGATTCCGCCGTGTGCAGCGATCTGTCGAAGACTGTGGTGCAAACACTGGGCGTCGCCGTGACGACGGAGGAAGCGCCTTTCCACGATCACATCAGCGGGAAGGCTGGCACTGGCTGCCAGATGACGGCCACCGGTACCGGCCTGGATTTCGAGAACTTTTGGAGCGTTGCCGACGCTCTGAGGGAGACGCTGGGGGGCCAGGGGTGGCAGGCAGATTTCATGTATGCCGCCGATGGCCCCACGGGCACGGGCAACGGTTTCCGCAAAGGCAACGCGTTATGCCTGTTCAGCGTCGGTTGGGAGCCGTCGGAGGATGCCAACTGCCCCCAGGACCAGCCGATTTATACGTGCGAGTTGTCCCCTGAGCAGCAACTGTATTCGATTATGCTCAACTGCGCCCAGGATACCACTGTCGCGGCTGCCCCTCAGTCCGAGCCCGAACCGACGCGCATTCAGTTCGCGCCGGGTGCCACATCGGCCCAGGTGCAGGGCAGTCTGGCTGCGAGCGGGGTTGATCGTTACGTGCTGACCGCCATGGCCAGCCAGGAGATGACGGTGAATCTCTCCGTTGCAACGGCGGAGGTGAGCGCCATCCTGGTCATCTGGGGGGCGGATGGCACCGTTCTGATCTCAGACCACGCTGACGCGACCACTTGGGTAGGCCAGCTTCCCTCGACGCAAGACTACTATATCAATGTGAGATCGGTGGCCCAGGCTCCTGTCAATTACACGTTGGAGGTGATTATCCCTCCAGTCGCCTCCCAGCCCGAGCCCGAACCGGTGCGCATTCAGTTCGCGCCGGGTGCCACATCGGCCCAGGTGCAGGGCAGTCTGGCTGCGAGCGGGGTTGATCGTTACGTGCTGACCGCCATGGCCAGCCAGGAGATGACGGTGAATCTCTCCGTTGCAACGGCGGAGGTGAGCGCCATCCTGGTCATCTGGGGGGCGGATGGCACCGTTCTGATCTCAGACCACGCTGACGCGACCACTTGGGTAGGCCAGCTTCCCTCGACGCAAGACTACTATATCAATGTGAGGTCGGTGGCCCAGGCTCCCGTTGATTACACGTTGGAGGTGATTATCCCTCCGGCGATGGCTGATTTCACCGGCGAATGGGAGTGGGAGTCAGGTGACGGCTCTGCGACATTTACCTTGAGTTTAACACAAAGCGGCAATCAACTCCAGGGTAGCCATGTGGCGGTGATGCAGGGGGGAAACCGCATAGACTCTCTTCTACCGGATCTCTCTATCTTTGGCAGCGTCAATGGCAATGTGGCCGAGGTAACATTCCAAAGCAGCTTTGCCTCCGGGGTAGGCCAGACAACGATTACCCACAGCGGCGATACCATCACCTGGAAAGTGACCGTACCACCGGATCAATACTTTATACCAGACGAAGCCGCATTGGGACGTGCTACTACGCCCTGACATCGGTACCCACTGTCACGCGAGAAGATTGTCTTTGCCTACCGGCTCTCGCAGCCCCCGTCCTCAGGGGCTGCGAGAGCTTTGTACTGAGGATTGACTAACAATACTTGACAGGGGGACTACCGAACTCCTTGCAACCCGAAAATTAAGCTTTTCAGGCGAAATTGGGGCTTGACAAACAGCCTTTTTTGTGGTATACTATTATCGTAAAAATACGATGAAGGAAGGGAAAACTGATGTCAGCCCAGGAACCGAGCACTATCCCCGCCGCCTGCTGCACGCTGGATATCTCTGGTGCGGAGCAGGATCGGTTGGTGATGATGTTCAAAGCTCTGGGGAACCCCCATCGCTTTGAAATCATCAAGTTTCTGGTGACCCACCCCGGTTGTATCACCGGCGATATTGTCCATTTCTTGCCCATCGCCCAGGCCACCGTTTCACAGCACCTCAAGGTTTTGCGCGAGGCTGGTTGGATCACTGGCGTGATAGAAGGTCCGGCGACCTGCTATGGCTTGAATGAAGAAAACATTGCCTGGTTCAGGAACAAGGTTGGGGAGATTTTCTGAACCCCACCCTTTTTTTGGCGATCAATTATCGTAATAATACGATATAGGAGGAGGAAACAATTATGTTGG
>SOHZ01000294.1 GCA_004377365.1 Anaerolineales bacterium
AACAGGTATGGTGCGCTATATATTCTTCTAAACAGCCATACTTGCTTTCAACCATCTATTCCTCCTATTGATACTACTAGGGCGTGTCTCAAATGAGTGGTAGTGTAAGCTGTTTACCTGTTGCCCGCTTTTTGGATGTTTACGCCAAATAAACTAATAGTTTATCCTACAACTGAAACGAAACACACCCAAAGCATTTGTGGTTTGGTGTAATTGGTGATCTGATGACGATTTATGATGATCTGCTTAAAACAACGAGAAATAAACGAGTCAAGCCTCTTAGTGTCTCTTATTAATTGTTATTTGCCATTATCCCTTTACGGCTCCGGCAGTGAGACCTCTCACCAGGAAACGTTGGAGTCCGATAAAAAGGATAACTGTTGGTACCGTGACGATCACCGCACCTGCAAACATCTCGCCCCACCGGTATTGGAATTCTCCGACGTAGGTGAGCAGGAAACCAGGTGGAATGGTGCGTCTGTCCGGACTGCTGGTCAGACTGAGGGCAAAGATGAGATTGTTCCACGCGTGGAGGAATGAGAAAAGCCCAACGGCAATCAGGCCAGGCTTGATGAGCGGAACGACAACACGCCAGAGGATTGCCACGCGATCACATCCGTCGACGAACGCAGCCTCTTCGATTTCCTCGGGTACGGTTTCGCAGAAACCACGCATCATCCATACGGAAAAGGGCAGACTATAACTAGTGAAGGCAATCACCATACCTGTGTACGAGTCCAACAGACCGAGTTGTCCATAAAGCATGTAGAGCGTGATGACGATAATGACCGGAGGGAACATCTGGGAGGCAAGTATAATGAGCAGCAATGTGCGCTTGGCCCGGAAACGTAGCCGGGCAAAGGCATAGCCGGCTGGCACTGCGACGGCAGTGGTCAATAGGGTCGTTGCTACGGAGACCAGAACGCCGTTGCGAACATAGACGACAAAACCTGTGCGATCCTCCAACTGGTCCATAAAGTTTTCCAGGGTCCATTCCTGAGGGATCCAGTGAGGTGGCATTTGAAAGGCATCCTTGTTTGGCTTTAAGCTGGTAGAAAGCATCCAGAACGTAGGAAAAAAGACAAACAGGAATGGAATCGCTAATAGCGCTGTGCTTAAAACGGCCTTTAATCGGGGATGATGATCCAAATCAATGTCAAACATTCCTTGCACCCTCCATTGCCCGAATGTAGATTGTCGAGAAAGCCAGGAGACCAAGTAGCCACAGTACGGAAATGGCACTGGCGTACCCCATCCTGAAGGAAAGGAATGCCTGGCGGTAGGTATACACCGATAGCATCATGGTGGCATTGACAGGGCCTCCCTGGGTCGTCGCCCAAAACAGGTCAAAATTATTAAAGTTCCAGACTACCATCAGGCTGGTGACGATGAGAATGATGCCGGACAGGTGGGGCAGCGTGATGTAACGGAAACGCCCCAGCATCCCCGCCCCGTCGATTTTGGCCGCTTCCATGAGTTCATCAGGCCTGGACTGTAGTCCCGCCAGCAACATGAGCATATAGAAGGGAGTTTGGCTCCAGGTATTGGCCACAACGAGCCCCCACAGTGCGTGGTCCGTACTGCCAAACCAAGGAATGAATTTCTGGATGAATCCAAGAGTTTTCAACGTGTAGTTGATTACGCCAACCTCGCCATTGAACATATACAGGGTGAGCAAGGAGACGATAACACCTGGGACAACCCATGGGATCAGCGCTGCTCCCCGCCAGACGTTTCGCAACGGTATGTTCTCATTTAGCAGCAGGGCCAGGACAAAGCCGACGAGAAAGCCAGCCACGACAGACGCTAGTGTGAAAACAAGCGTGTTGACAACAGCCGTCCGAAAAATGCTGTCCTTTAGCAACTGCTTAAAGTTGTTGAGACCGATAAACTGTTGCTGTTGTGGCAGCATTAGATGCGTGTCGAACACACTATAGGATAGCACCCGCACCAGTGGGTAAAAGATAACGAGTGAAATAATGAACAAGCATGGTGCCAGGAATAGCACCGCGTAGAGCCAATCACCGCGCCGCCCACCAGTAGGAAGGACGCGCTGTGTTCGCTCCATGAACTGTTGTGCTCTTCGTTTGTTGATGGATGGTTGCACTGGGTCTCCTCCGCATGAAATGAGAAGGGAATGCCCGACCAAGTAATTTAGACAGGTGTGCCTGGCAATTGGATGCCAGGCACACCTGTGGGTATTCACCCATTCACCCAAAGGGCCTAGTCGGCGCCGTAGAGGATCTTTATGTTCGCGGTCACATCCTCCAACGCGGTCTCAACGGGCACGCCAGAGATAGCCACCTCCTGCATCCCCTGGATGATGAACTGCGAAGCCGAACCATAGGTTGCATCGTAGGGCCCACCGATCATCGAGGGAATGACCTCGTTGATGAAGGCCTGGTTGATCGGGTTGTTCAGGTAGGGAGTGTCGTTGTATTTCTCGATCATGCTCTTCAGAGCCGGGACCAGACCGGAGGCCATAGTATACTCCTCGAGTGCGACCTCGTTCGTGTTAAAGAACTCGATGAACTCCCAGGCCAGCTCGGGATACTTGCACTGAGCGGAGATGCCGATCTGGTGGAGGTCAGCCAGGGTCACCTGCACACCGTTATCGCCGACCGGCACCGACGTCACCCCAAAGGTCTCGTACAGCGCATCGCCCTCGAACTCGGGGTTCAGGCTGCGCATGATACCAGATACGTAGGGGCCATCGAGCTTCATGACGACCTTGCCCTTGGCCATCAGTTCTCGCTCTTCTTTGATCTGCTGGCCGACAGGCGTATAGCCGTTGTCCGCGATCATCTTGAGCCACTCAAAGGCCTTCTTGGTTGCCGGATCGGTGAAGTCGTAACTGCCATCATACAGGGGGCGGGCACCTTCCGTCAACATCCACGGCCAGAACCCGGTCAGAGCGTAGTCGATTTTGGTAGTGTCAACGCCGATGGGGTAGACATCCTCCGGCAGATTAGCCTTCAGCGTGGCCATGACCTCGTTGAGTTCCTCCATCGTCTTGGGAGGCTTGTTCGGGTCCAACCCAGCCTGCTCGAAGAGCTTCTTATTCCACCACAGGCCATGGGGGGTCAGGCCGATGGGCACGGCGTAGAGGGCACCCTCGTAGACGCCGGCATCCAAGCCACCCTCATAGTTGTCAGCCAAGTACTCGTCGCTGGCAAGCTCCCTTAGGTCTCGGAGAACGCCCATCGCCCCCAGCTCATGAGGCCAAGCACCGTTCAGTTGCACGATGTCTGGCGGGTTGCCGCCGGCCGACATGGTGATCAGTTGAGGGCGCACCTGGTCAAAGGGCAGCGCGATCAGCTCGATCTCCACGTTGGGATGCATTTCCTTGAACTCATCGACCGCCTTCAGGAATGTGTTTCGGGTGGCCTCTTCAGCCGTAGCCCAGTTGGCGAATCTTAGGACGATCTGCTCTTCCTCAGGCACGGCAGTGACCTCGACGATCACCTCTTTCTCGATTACTTGTGGGGTGGGAGCAGCACAAGCGACCAGCGTGCTCAGAATAGTCACGACGACTAGTAGCGTAAACAGCATCTTTTTCATTTCTCGATCTTCTCCTATTTCAATATTGAATTGTCATTTTTTGCGAAAAGATTTGCTCTAGGCTAAAGGGTTACTCTCTTCGATACACACCTCCTTTCACGAGCGCGGTGGCGCGCACGAGGCCCGTTCCATGAGACGGGCATGGGTCAAAACCTGTTCGGGTGGACGATCTGGATTTTGGATGGTTTCGATGAGCAGACGCACCGCCCGCTGGCCAGACTCTTCCATTGGCTGACGTAGAGTGGTCAAGGGGGGATCAAAATAAGAAGCAAGAGGAATGTCGTCAAAGCCGATCACAGAAACGTCGTCCGGCACCCGGCGACCGGCTTCTCGTAGGGCACGGATGGCCCCCACGGCCATGCGATCGTTCTGAGCGAAAATAGCTGAAAAAGATCGGCCCGCTTCCAACAGCCGCCGGGTAGCCTGATACCCTGATGTGGCCGACCAGTCGCCGCTGGCCGTCAGCGCTGGGTCAAGGTCCAGCCCGGCCTGGGTCAATGCCTGGCGGTAGCCAGCCAGCCGGTCGAAGGCATCCTCTTCGTTGTAGGGGCCGACGAGTGTGACAATGGCTGCATGGCCCAGGTCAATCAGGTATCGGGTGGCTTGATAGCCGCCCTCACGGTTATCGCAGCGAACCGAGGAAACCGGCTCATCACGTGGCGTGTTTTTCAGGTACACCACAGCCATGCCTTTTCCGATGAGGGGCAGAAAGTAGCGGTAGCGATCATCGGCATGAGGATTGATGACCATCAAGCCGTCTACCCGGCGGAGCAACATCTCTTCCAGCAACGGTTCTACGTCGGCCTCGGTCGGGGCGCTGCCGGTGAGGATAAAATAGCCCCGAGTGCGCGCTTCTGCCTGGGCGCTTTCGATCATGCTGGCGAAGGTATAGTCGGTGAGATTGGGCGAGATGCAGCCCAGCGTGCAAGTGCGTCCTGCCACCATGCTCCGGGCGATGGCGTTGGGACGGTAGCCTAGTTCCTCAATTACCGTCAACACGCGGGCGCGCGTTTCGGGGCTGACTTCGTCTTTGTTATTGATTACCCGAGACACAGTCTGGCGGGAGACGCCAGCACGGGCGGCTACGTCTGTGATGGTGGGTCTAGATTTCACAGGACGCTCTCTTTCTGTCTATGTGAGCGTTCACGGGAGCGCTCACACTTATTCTACCATAGAGAACACGATTTGTCAATAGGACAGTAAAATTTTAAGGTTCACCTCCTTGACACGGGCCTCAAACAATGATATAATTGTACTAGAGCAACTAATGCAATTAGGAGATTATGGCATGGACATGCGCATTGATCTAGCAAGCAGCGTGCCCATCTATGTGCAGATTGTAGAACAGATCAGACATCTGGTAGCCACGGGCAGGTTGCAGCCGGGTGAAAAGCTGCTCACTATCCGTCAACTGGCGGTGGACTTGCGGGTGGATCCCAACACAGTGGCCCACGCCTACAATCTACTGCACAACGAAGGCGTGATCTCCACCCAGCGAGGGCGAGGCACTTTCGTCGCCCAGCATCCCGATGACGCCCGCCTGGCCCGCATGCGCCAGGAGAAACTGCAGGCCATCATGAACAGCGCCCTTCTGGAAGCCCTGAGCCTGGGATACCCTGCGGATGAGGTCCGTGAGGCTTTCGAGGAAGAACTGGCCCAGTGGCAAAGAAACAACCAGAGTTCACCGGCCGAATAATTTGAAGAGTGAAAGGAGAGAGAAATGTCTATAGCAAAGACATCCAGACCAACCAAAGAACGAAAGGAAAAGGATCCCCGTCGGGCTCAACTGGAAGCCAAGCTGGTCAATCCGGTCTCCCTGACCCTCTTCTTTATAATCTTGGTTGTGTCCATCGTGATCGGCTTTGTGCTGGACAAGACCACCGAGGTGCAGGATTGGGTCGTGGCGGTGGTCATCATCGGCGGCAGCCTGATTGGCCTGTACTTCATGTTCGCCCTCAAGATCGCCGACCAATGGGAAAAGGCCATCGTGTTGCGCTTGGGCCGATTCCGGGGTCTGAAGGGACCAGGACTCTTTTGGATGGTGCCCATCATTGATCGGATCTCGGCCTGGATAGATCACCGGGTGATGGTCACGCCCTTCACTGCTGAGCGGACCCTGACCAAGGACACCGTGCCCGTGGACGTGGACGCGGTGCTCTTCTGGCTGGTGTGGGATGCCGAGAAGGCAGCCCTGGAGGTGGAGGACTACCAGGCGGCCATCTCCTGGGCGGCGCAGACGGCCCTGCGGGAGATCATTGGCAAAATGGACCTGTCCGACATCCTGGTGGGCCGGGAGAAGATGGACGCCGATTTGCAGCGGATCATTGATGCCCGTACCACGCCGTGGGGCATAACGGTCCAGTCGGTGGAGATACGAGACGTCGTGATTCCCGAAGCCCTGGAGGATGCCATGTCGCGTCAGGCCCAGGCCGAGCGGGAACGCCAGGCACGGATCATCCTGGGTGAAAGCGAGAAACAGATTGCTGAGAGCTTTCGCCAGGCCTCGCTGGCCTACGTGGACAACCCCACTGCCCTGCATCTGCGGGCCATGAACATGCTCTTTGAGGGCCTACAGGAACGGGGGGCGCTGATCATCGTCCCCTCCAGCGCGGTGGATACCATGAACCTGGGCGGCCTGGCCGGACTGACGGCCCTGGCTCAGAACGCCCAGACCATGATCCCGAAAACAGACAGCGACTCGCCAACCCCGGAGGATGAAAAATGAGCACCAACGAAACCAAACCTTCTACTGACGAACGGGTAACGGCCGCTTTAGCTCACGGCGTGGTCATAGCCTACGGCCTGGGAGCCGTCGGGGCTGCGGTGATATGGCTATTGCAAAAGGAGAAATCCAGGTATGTGGCCTTCCAGGCCCTGCAAGCGGCCGTCTATCAACTCGCCGGCCTCTTGGTTCAACTCA
>SOHZ01000375.1 GCA_004377365.1 Anaerolineales bacterium
TGCCTTGGGTCACTAACACCACCGGCCGCTCCGTTTCCAGGTCCGGCCACCAATCCGGCTCATCATAGCTCAAGGGAAACACAGGCAAAATAGGGCCAATGAAGTGCAATGTATCCGGCAAATTAGGGCGCGGATACTCAAATAGGGGCGTTGTCAGTTGCAAAACCAAAACTGGGCATCGTTTCAAAGCTGAGAAATAGAACCTTTACAAATTAACGGCTCCCCTTGCAGCTGGTATACTCCAGTCCATCCCAACTGCATCACTACAAGGAGAGCCCAATGGAGTATACCAGCCCTGTGCTGGACTGTCCATCTGCTATTGCTAATGGGTCAGATGGTCCATTTCTCAACCTCTTTGGGGAACTGGGGGGCGGGCCGCCGGTTGCTTCCCAATTCCCGGTGGGCTTGCCTGCTTGTCACCCTACTCAGGGAGCAAAGGACAAAGCATGTGCTTGTCCTGACCGCCAGGTATGCTACCAAGCCTTAAGCGAGTGGCACATGCGGCGTGGGCAGTATCAACGTCCGGATGTGACCGTCTATGATCGCCTGGACATTGCTCGGCGATTTCATACATCTGACCGCTCCTGGGGCGAAGTGACCGGTATGGCGCGAGAATACGGTCTCAGCCGCCCGGCGATCTACGACATTGCCAAGCGGGTGAGCGTCCTCTTCGAACCTCGCTTGCCAGGCCCGGTTCCGTGTCTCAAGCGACTTCTTCCCTGCGGGGCGACGCTTTCCCGTCCGGTGACCGAGGCCAAGACTCGATCCCGGGCAGAAGAGGAACAGATACGCAATCGGTTGATTCTGACTTCGGTCTTCCCGGGTGGCGTGACAATGCGCCCCCTGGAAGAGATCCTGGCAGAAGCTCCATTGGAAGGCCGCTCCGACACCACCATCTGGCGCGTTGTCGAGGAAGCGGGAGCCGAGGCCTGCCAGATTCTGAGCCAGGTGGATTACGCGGGCGTCTCTCTGCCCCTGATCCTGGTGGACATCGACGAGACTTTCTTTGACGGACGTCCTGTTCTGTTCGTGGTTGAACCCATATCCCTGGCCCTTTGTGGTTTCCACGTGCCGGCCGATGGGGACCGGTCGTCTTACACCTGGGGCCCTCTCCTGTTGACCTTGCAGGAGGATCAACATCTGGCCATCTGTGGTGGGGTAGGCGACGCGGCCAAGCCCTATCCGGGCGCGTTTCAAGCTATCTTGGAACGGGATGATCGGTTCCAGGAAGACGTTTTCCATCAACTCCGGGACCTGCAAATCCTGCGGCGCAAGTTGGAAAGGAGTGCCTACCGTGCCTTTGCCGCAGAGTATAAGGCCGCCAAGCAATGGCAGAAAGAAGGCACCGCAGAAGCCGGGCAGAAATTGAGCCAAGCCAGGGCCAAGTCGCTGCGCCTGGCGGAAGTGCACGATGAGTTCGCCGAGTACTGCACCTGGGTTGCCGATGCGTTTGAGATTGTCGACCTACCCAGCGGCGAGATACGCGACCGAAAGACCAATGAGTGGCTGCTGGACAAAGCCATCGCCGCCATGTCCCACTTGGACCATGACGACGTAATCAAGATGAGCGAGCGACTGGACACACATAAAGAGCATCTCTTGATCTATCTCGACTGGTTGGAGGCCCAGCTATCTCCTCTGCGGGCTGCCCTGCACGCCTATCTGGATGACCCAGCCCTGGAAAAGGTGGTCTTGCAAGCCGTGGCCCACCGGTGGCGACTACAGCACGAAATCGAAAGTATGCAGCGTCGTGCTTTCCGCCCCACTCTGAAACGCGCCGAGCAGGAACTCGCCATCTGGATCGAAGGTGATGCTTTGCTGGAGCAATGGAGCCATAAACTACACACCCTCCTGGAATGGGTTCAGCGGGCCAGTTCGGCGGTAGAGAATGTCAACAGCATCTTCAAGCCTTTGGTGACCCGCAAGAAACACTTTGACAAGCCCGACACCTTTCTCAACTTCGTGGCCCTCTTCACCCTTTGGCACAATCTGCGGGTCTTCAAAGAAGGAAAACGGACAGGCTCCAGCCCTTTCGATATTCTGGGCATCGACCTGGGTGAGAAGGACTGGCGAACCCTGTTAGGCTACCCGCCTGTTCAGTAGGTAGCGTCCCTGCAAC
>SOHZ01000661.1 GCA_004377365.1 Anaerolineales bacterium
AACGCCATGGGAGCCTGACAACGTCCGCTCTACCTGAGCGATGTTGCCCGGCTCAATCTCCCGGAAGAGACGCGCTTGCGGATTCCGGAGGGGGTCGCTATCGTAAACGCCCTCGACTATACTTGCCAATATGATACGACTAGGCCTCAGTTTACGGGCCAGGCAGGCGAAGATTTGCTCAGTAGAGATGATGGTGCAGCCCCAAATCTCATCGAAGGCCACATCGCCGTAGACCAGGGGGATGAGGTTGTGGGACAGGGCCTCCGCTGCCGGGCGGGTTTCCATAGAAATGAGCTCTCCGCTCCGGCAAAGGGCTGAGGCCGAGGGTTGCAGGATGAGAATAGGCAAGCCCTCGGCCAGGAAAATGTCAGTCACCAGGCGATTTAGACGGGCGGCAGCAGCGGCTGTCTCAGCATAGCCCCGCCAGTTATCTTCACTCTGAGGGCCTTCCTGAATGCCCTCGCGCAAGCCGTACCTGTCGGCCACGAAATGGCCGAAGGAGCCGCTGCCGTGGCCTAAGACCAGGTTGAGCTCAGGTTGGGCTTTGAGGGCCCGGCTGATCTCTTGGCCAGCGCGGCGAATGACGTCCTCTCTGGCGGTAGCCTCTCGGTTTTTGTCGGTGATGACCGAGCCACCCAGCTTTAAGAAAACAAGCTCACCTACCACTGTTGCGGTACAGGTAATCTCGATCATTCCTCCCTCGATGGAGACCTGGTCTCCGGTAGCGATTTGCCCGATGTCTATCTGATCTACCATCGGGATGTCAGAAATGATGGCCCCCACGGCCACTATCGGCTCACTCTGGGCGTTGATGATAGCTGCCGGGGCCAGGCCCTTCTTGGCCAGGCGGTAGAGGGTGTAGGAGCCAACGGTGCTACCCTTGCCCATGGGAAAGACTAACACCCGCCCGGCCACGCTCTGCCCTTCCAGGGGATGCCCCTTTTCGACTACGAGGCCCGTCTCAGGGTCAACGCCGCCCAGAAAGCCAATGGGCTCTGGTGAGACCAGGGCTGTTCCTCGTGCCCGGCCTTCTTTGATGATCCTACCTTCCAATGTGGCCAACTTGCGCTCCTGACATTCAACCATAATTATCTTAACACACCTCAGAATAGATGTCAATGGGGAAATTGCCTGTACCGCCGTGCCGCAATCACCCCTGTTGCACCACTATTGCGGTACAGGCGGTGCAGGAGTGGCGCAACAGGGGTGATTGCGGCACGGCGGTACAGGTAATCTCGATCATTCCTCCCTCGATGGAGACCTGGTCTCCGGTAGCGATTTGCCCGATGTCTATCTGATCTACCATCGGGATGTCAGAAATGATGGCCCCCACGGCCACTATCGGCTCACTCTGGGCGTTGATGATAGCTGCCGGGGCCAGGCCCTTCTTGGCCAGGCGGTAGAGGGTGTAGGAGCCAACGGTGCTACCCTTGCCCATGGGAAAGACTAACACCCGCCCGGCCACGCTCTGCCCTTCCAGGGGATGCCCCTTTTCGACTACGAGGCCCGTCTCAGGGTCAACGCCGCCCAGAAAGCCAATGGGCTCTGGTGAGACCAGGGCTGTTCCTCGTGCCCGGCCTTCTTTGATGATCCTACCTTCCAATGTGGCCAACTTGCGCTCCTGACATTCAACCATAATTATCTTAACACACCTCAGAATAGATGTCAATGGGGAAATTGCCTGTACCGCCGTGCCGCAATCACCCCTGTTGCACCACTATTGCGGTACAGGCGGTGCAGGAGTGGCGCAACAGGGGTGAAGGGCTTGATTTTTCCGAACATTTTGCCCTACCCAACTGAACTATAGCAAAAGACCCCCTTACGGGGGTCTTGCCATTTGAGCGAGGGGTCGCAGCTAGGTAGCTATCGCTATGCCCAGCGCATCGAGGACGAATTGAATGGGATTGATAATGGTCGTGTTCTGAGAGCCGGCGAATAGGAGACCTACCACATAGTCCTCTTCATCCAGCACAGCCGAACCCGAATCACCTCCGGAGCTCATGCCCCCGGCCACAAACTGATCGGTGAAAGTGGCCGTGCCAGCGCTGCCATAGCTAACCTGCACCGTGGCGTCAATCTGGGTGATGCGGCCGGTGGTAAAGCCCGTCGTGCGCCCGCTCTTTTTGACGTTTGTGCCCAAGGTGGCTTTCCGGGAACCTTTGGGCACTCCGATGTTCAGGATGCGTCTTTCCACCAGGTCCAACGAGAGGGGCCGCGCCAGGGCCGCGTCAACCCGGTTTTCACCCTCGGACTCTTGGTAGCTCATCATCCTGTGGCCTGAGCCTATTCCCTTGGCTATGGCATTGAGAAGTTCCTCCACAGCTTTCGCCGTTGAGCACGTGGTGGGACTGGTCCCAAAATCAATGCGCACGAACTCCTCCAGAGTGGCGATTTTGTCGGCCAGCGTCCCCCCATCATGTTTGCCCGGCTGGATGATGGGATCGCCCTTCTTCCCCAGGTTGGAATCGGCCAACACGTGATTGTTGCTCAGGATGAAGAGCTCACCCCCTTTCAACACCAGGCAGCCCAGCGTCCCGGCCGTGATGTTGATGTGTCCAATAGAGACTCCACCCGGCGCAGGGCGCCATTTCTGGGTGGGAGCTTGCCAGGCCGTGATGAGACCTGTCTCCAGGACGTCCGTCTTCACGTCATCAACCGCCTGGGGCACCATGTCGGCCTCTGTCAGTTGGGCCAGGGGCACTTTTTTTTCCACGGAAACCACGACACAGAGTTCATCGGTCATCACCCCCCCGCTTTCCTTGTAGCCGACACCGCAGGCGACTACATTCCTCTTGGCGAGCAGGGTGTTGACATACTGCTGCTTGACCTGTCTGGCTCGTTCCACGTCCATCTGAATTCCCTCCTTTTAGGGTATTGTCATCCACCACTGTTGCGGTACAGGTGGTACTCTGCCTCACAAGTTCTTCGACCTCCTCCAACCTGCCGTGAGCCAGCCGATGCCTGTACTGCAACATTGGTAGATGGTCGGAAAACGCTCGAAGCTCAGTACTAGCTCAGAGCCCGGATCTCCCCAACCTCTCTCACGTCTACCATCACACCCTCTATTTCTGGCGGGATAACGTCCTTGGCATCCAACTGGGATAGAGGCACCTTTTTCTTCACCATCACCGTCAAAGCGACCTGGTCAGTCATCTGCCCAGCTTTCTCTCTATAGCCGATAGCCACCCCGACCACGTTTGCCTTTCTGAGAAGTTCCGCCTGATACTTGTCCTTGACTGCCTTTACCTCAGCCATGTTGTCTCTCTCTTTTGGCTCTGCCGTCATCTGCTTCCCCCTCCCATGTGCCCTCACACTATAATTGTACTACAAAACGTCTCCCTTTTCAATAGCTTTGATAATATTTTAAGGTTGGATCCGACCATAAGAACCTTCTTGCAAAATGACCGCTACCCTGGTGCGTTTACCACTGTTGCACCCCTCCTGCACCGCAACAGAGGTGATTGCGGTACGGGCGGTGCAGGCCCAAGATGCGGCGGGCTTCAGCAGGTGAGGCTACCTCCCGCCCCAATTCCCTGGCCAGCCGCACCACCCTGGCTACCAACTGCTCGTTACTGGCCAATTCACCCGGGCCATAGTAGAGGTTGTCTTCTAAACCGACCCGCACGTGACCGCTCATGACCAGGGCCAATGTGGCCATGGGCAATTGATGACGACCTATCCCCGAGACAGTCCAAGTGGTGTGGGCCGGTATCAGTTCCGTAAGGTGGAGCAGGATTTTAGCCATAGCCGGTTGTGCGCCTAGCAGCCCCAGCACAAAGTTGAAGTGGAGGGGTTCGCTGGCCAGATCCTGCCTGACCAAGCGCAGGGCGTTGTTGATCATGCTCCCGTCAAAGATTTCCATCTCTGGCTTCGTGCCCGCCTTTTTCATGGCCGTGGCCAGGTATTCGATGGTCTCGAAAGAGTTCTCGTAGACCCGATCGGGGAAATTGACCGAACCGGTGGTCAGGCTGGCCATCTCCGGCTTGATAAGACGCACGGCGGCGGCCCGGGCCACAGGATCGGTGCCGGCCCTCCCTCCGGTGGATATCTGGACGATCATGTCGCAGCGTTGGGCAATCAGGCCATGGGTTTGAGCAAAGATCTCAGCATCCAAAGTCGGCCTTCCATCCCTGCGAGCGTGGACGTGAACGATGGATGCTCCCTCGTTGTAGCAACGGTAGGCCGTCTCAGCGATTTCTTGCGGTGTCAGGGGCAGATGAGGATTCTGCACCTTGGTGGGCACGCTGCCCGTGGGAGCCACAGTGATAATAAGCTTTTCCACACTTATTTCCTCTTCTTGGCCTCAGGTGATGCCCCGTAGCTGGTTTTCATCTCCTCATACACCCGGCCAACACTGGCTTTGAACCGCTTTCGGGTCCTTTGCCTGTCCTTGTCTGGTATGGGGAAAAAGTTGAACAGGTCTACACGGCTCCCCGTCTCGGTCTTGCTACGCCCGGCCAGATAGAGTTTACGCACCTGCGCTCTCATCTGCCGGATGTACTCGGAGAGCATCTGAAGGGTTTCTCTGTCACAGACCTCTCCATGGCCAGGCACTATAGTTTTCACTCTGAGCTTTCTAATAAAGGTCAGGGCGTTCAGCCAGTCTTTGGAGTTGCCATGTCCTATGAAGGGATGTCTACCTTTGACTACGACGTCGCCGGTGAACAGGACGCCATCTTCGACCACGTGAACGAGGCTGCTGGCCGCGGTGTGCCCTCCAACGTGGATCAGCCGAATCGTTTTGCCTCCCTTGTATAAAGTCATCCTGTTCGTGAAGGTGACGCAGGGCAGAATGATTTTCAGATTCTCAAACTCGGCAGCCACTTCGGGCTCGTCGTCTTTAATAAACCGATTGATGAGACGCTGCCTGAAAGAGTCACCGTAACTTTTCATTTCCTTCCAGGCCGCCTCATGGGTAATGACCGCTGTGGTGAGATACTGATTGCCCAGGACATGACCGCGGTGATGATCGGTGTTTATCAAATAGATGATCTCTTGATCGGCTACTTCAGCAATCTGCTCCCGCCACCAGCGGGCCTCAGGGGGGATCATAGGGCTGTCAATGAGCACAACGCCTTCGCCGGTCACCACGAAACCAACGTTAGCTCCCCGTACGTTCGTTTCTGCATAAACATCCCGAGTGATTTGTTGCATCTATGGATATACCTCCCTCAAAGCCTCCAAAGCGAACTCCAGGGCATCTTCCAATCTGTCTCCTACTGGACCGCCTCCCTGGGCCATGTCAGGACGCCCGCCTCCGCCTCCACCGATGATCTGGCAAGCTTCCTTAAGGAGCGCACTCATGTCGTATGGCAAGTTGGCTGAACGAGCAAAGGCCAACTGGACCCTGTCGCCTTTCAAGCCCAGGAAGGCCACACAGGCTTCCTTCTCCGCCAGACGCTGGGCCAGCCCCTTGAGGGTTCCGCCATCGCCCTCGGACAGGATAGCCCTCACAATGCGCAGGCCGCCGCGTTCCTCAGCCTCAGCCCAAAGCCTGGACGCCTCGTAGTCCAAGAGTTGATTGCGGGCCGCATTTAGGTCTTTGCGGTGGCGTTTGGCCTCCTCAGCCAAACGGTTGACCGCCTCTACCAGTTCCCAATCCCCTACACTGAACCGATGGGCCAACTCACTGACGATGCGCCTCTGACGGCGGTAGTCGGTCAGGGCTCGGCCCCCGCAGAGGAATTCCACGCGGGTCTCTGAGCCTCGTCGTTCGCTTTTGGTGATTACGACAGGACCCACTTCTCCGGCTGCTTTCACGTGGGTACCACCACAAGGTGAAAGGTCAAAGCCTTCTACCTCGACGATGCGAATGGGACCTGTCACCATGGGTTGCTTGCGTAAGGCCAGGTCTCCCATACGGTCTTGATCAACAAAATAGGTCCGCACAGGGCGATCAGCGAAGACGAGGGCATTGGCCAGTTTTTCAACTTTGTCCAACTGGGCAGCCTCCAAAGGGGCTTTGTCCACGTCAATGGTCGAGGCCTCGGCACCCAAGTGGAATCCCACCGTCTCGGCGTCTAAAAGTCGAAGAAAAGCTTGGGAGAGAATATGCTGGCCGGTGTGCTGCTGCATGTGGTCAAACCGGCGCTCCCAATCAATCTGGCCATGGACTGTTTCCCCTTTGTTTATCCTGAATGAAATCGAAGGGCTCAGGGCGGGCCCTTCTACCTCGCCATCCACAACGTGCACCACAGCTCCGTCATCCTCCCGCTCGAAGACATCGCTGACAAAGATGCCGTTGAGGGTGCCCTGATCGTGGGGCTGGCCGCCAGAGGTGGGATAGAAACAAGTCTTGTCCAGAATCAGTCCCAGCCCATCGCCCACAGTGACTCTTTCGAGGATCCGGGTCTGGAACTCTTGCTGATAGGCGTCGTCGTGGTACAGTTTTCGGGTCATTTGTCTCCTATCACTGTTGCGCCACTCCTGCACCGCAACAGTGGTGATTGCGGCACAGGCGGTACAGG
>SOHZ01000434.1 GCA_004377365.1 Anaerolineales bacterium
GTATCTTTCAAAAGCAACAGAACTCGAGGTGTCTATGTACGTTCGAGGTATGGTTAAAGGTTTATCGGTCACCCTTAAACACTTTGTTCAGAGTTATATGGGCCATACCGGTATCCGTGATGGGCAGCGGCCTGATCCCACGTTGGGGGGGCTGTTCACAGTGCAGTACCCCGAAGAAAAGCTGCCCATGTTCCCCCGTTTCCGGGGGGCCTTGATGCACCTGCGGGACCCTGAAACTGGCGAGCCCAATTGTACGGCCTGTGGCCTGTGTATCCGCGCCTGCCCGCAGCAGTGTATTGAGACGGAAGGCGAGGGCAAGGGCAAAGAGCGCAAGGTCACAGCCTTTCGTTACGACGTGGCCCGCTGTATCTTTTGCCGTCTGTGCGTAGAGTCTTGCAATTTCAACGCCATCGAACTGAGCCACGAGTACGAGTTGGCTACCTATTCCAGGGACATGGTCTGGGACCTGGAGAAGCTGCTGGCCCTGGGTGACCAGTATGGCGTTCACGAGACAGGGAAAGAGTGGGAATAGATATGGTACAAACAGTTGTCTTTATCATCCTCAGCCTCATCACCCTGGGCGCGGCCCTCGCCGTTGTGACCAGCAAGAATCTCTTCCACAGTGCCCTTTTCCTGATCCTGTCCTTTGTGGGTGTGGCCGGCCTCTATGTGCTCCTGGAAGCGCCGTTCCTGGCCGCGGTGCAAATCCTGGTCTACGTGGGAGCGATTGCTATCCTCATCGTCTTTGCTATTATGCTCACCCGCCGGCTGATGGCCAAGGACCTGGTGCAGCACAACGCTCAATGGGGCTGGGCGGCCCTGGGAGCCGTGCTTCTCTTCGTGGCGTTGGGCTTGATTTTGCTCCAGGTGAATTGGCCGGTGGTAGAGGCCGCCGTCCCGGAGGAGACTATCAGTATCCTGGGCCAGGACCTGATGGGCACGTATCTGGTGCCTTTCGAGGTGGCTTCGGTGTTGCTTCTGGTGGCCCTGGTGGGCTCGATTATCATCGCCCGGGAGAGGGAGTAACCACCTGCTGCGGGATTTTCTTCTGGAGTAGCGAAACTTGTTTCGCGTTTGGCTGGCGCAGAACAAGGCTCCGGTGAGCCCCTCGGCCTGAGCTCGGGACGAAGGCTTAGCCGAACCGTTCTGCTACTCCCTCAGCGGTAAGTTCTTGGAGGAGCTTGTCATGGCCATTCCTTTGCATTGGTATCTGATCGTCGCCGCCGCGCTTTTTTGCATCGGCCTGTACGGGGTGTTGTCCCGCCGTAACGCCATCGGCATCCTGATGGGCATTGAATTGATGCTTAACGCCGTCAACATCAACCTTGTGGCCTTCTGGCGTTATGTGACGCCGGCAGTATCCACCGGTCAGGTCTTTGCCATCTTTGCCTTTACGGTGGCCGCGGCTGAGGCCGCCGTGGGCCTGGCGCTGTTCATCGCCATTTACCGCAGCCGCGATACGGTGATCGTTGAGGATATTGACCTGTTGAGAGGATAGCAAAAGTCCCCAATTTGGGGTTTGGGATTTGGGAATTGGGATTTACTCATTGACTGTGAGGTAGCTGATGCAAGAATTTTTCTTTAATCTGACCTGGCTGATCCCGCTTTTTCCACTGTTGGCCTTTCCCACCATTATCTTGTTCACCAGCAAGAATCGCAAGCTCAGCCATAGCATCTCCATCGGGGCCATCGGCCTGTCGTGGATCATCGGCTGGGGGGTGGCTTTCAGCGCCTTTACCACTCCTCACTTGGGCGAACATCCGATCCACATAGCCGTCCCCTGGTTCCCCACTGGCTCCACCGTTTTCAACATCGGAGTGTGGGTTGACCCTCTGATGGCCGTTACTCTCTTCATGGTGCCCTTTGTCTGCCTGATGATTTTCATCTACTCGGTGGGCTACATGGGCTACGGCACCGAGGAAGTGGACCCCCGTTACTCCCGCTTCTTCGCCTACATTGCTCTCTTTGCGGCGGGGATGCTGGGGCTGGTGGTCTCGGAGAACCTGCTCACCCTCTTCATCTCCTGGGAGATCATGGGGTTGTGCTCGTATCTCTTGATCGGCTTCTGGTTCGAGAAGAACTACCCTGACCCCAAGCAGATCACCCCACGGGAGGCG
>SOHZ01000109.1 GCA_004377365.1 Anaerolineales bacterium
GATGATCAGCGAGGTCCGCTCATAGAGCTTGGACACCAGGTGGAAGAGCAGCTGTCCGCCGTTGCCGGAGAAGGGCAGGTAGCCGAGTTCGTCAAGGATGACCAGATCGGTGCGGGCCAGCCTTTCCGCGGTGCGTCCGCCCTGGCCGGCCAGCTTCTCCTGTTCCAGCCGGTTGACCAGATCCAGCAGGTTGTAGAAGCGGACCCGGTGCCCGTCTCGGATAGCCTGGCGTCCCATGGCAATGGCGAGGTGGGTCTTGCCGGTGCCCGTGCCACCCACGAAGATCACGTTCGTGTGCTGGGCCAGGAAGGCGCCTTCGCAGAGGGACCTGAGGCGGGGCTCCTCCTGGGGCAGCGCGCTCCAGTCGAAGCTGTCGAGGTCTTTGGAGACGGGGAATTTGGCCTGACCCATGCGATAGCGGATGCTGCGGGCTTCCCGGTGGGTTCCCTCCGCCAGGAGCAGCTCATGCAGGATCTTCTCGGGGGTCGCCCGCTTCTTGAGCCCCAGGGAGACGATCTCATCGTAAGCTGCCAGCATCCCTTTGAGTTTCAGCTCCGCCATGCGGGCGAGGATGTCCTCACGAAGCATGGCTGCCCCCTTCCAGCAGCCGGTCGTACCGGCTGCAGTCTGCCAGCGGCAAATGGCGAAGCGTGAGATGCTCCGGCAGCTGCTCAGTGGACGATGCCGGTGGCGCCTCCGTCTGTCGGGAGAGCAGGTTGAAGATGACATCGAAGCTCACCGCGCCCAGGACGATGGCTTCGCTGGCGGCCTTCTCCACCGCCTCGCAGCCATGCGTCTTGATGGCGTTCAGCAGGTCCACGAATTCCCGGTCGCCTCCCGGACGCTCCTTGAGTTCGCTCCAGACGGTCTGGATGGGAGCCGGCAGATCCCAATCCTGGAAGGGAGCGCCGTTGCGTAAGGCCCCCGGCTTGCGTTCCAGCACTGGCAGATAGTGCCAGGGGTTGTAAATGGTCTTGTCCCGGCCGAATTGGCGTCCGTGCTCGCCTACCACCTGCCCGCCGCTGAGGACGACTACCCGATCGGCATAGGCGCGCACCTGCGCAGTGCGCTTCGCCCGGGCAGCGTCCACGCTGTAGTGGTTGCGGTCGAAGGCCACCAGGGAGGTGGTGCTGACGCGGACCTCCCGTTCCACGAAACCATCAAAGGCCAGATCCATCTGGATCAGCCGGGGCCGCTCCTCCTGCTCCCAGACCTCCCAGATGGTGCGGGTCGAGTCCTCCGGGTGGGGATGGGTCTTCGCCCATGCCAGGCACTCTGAGAGCAGAAACTCATTGACCTCGGCCATATCCTCGAAGCGGCGCCGCTGGGAAAAGAAGCGCGTGCGCGCGAGCCCCACCTGGTTCTCCACTTGCCCCTTCTCCCATCCCGCCGCCGGCGTGCAGGCCACCGGCTCGAACAGATAATGCGACGCCATCGCCAGGAAGCGGGGGTTGAAGGTGCGCTCCTTGCCCAGCAGGATCTTGCTCACCACCGTCTTCATGTTGTCGTAGATGCCCCGACGACACACTCCCCCGAAGAAGCTGAAGGCCTGCCGGTGGGCATCCATCACCATCTCCAGGCTTTGCCGCAGATAGGCCACGCAGATCGGCAGCCGGCTGTGGCACAGCCGCAAGTGGGCGATGCTCACCTTCGTGGTCCGGCCCCCGATGATCAGCGTCTCTTCCCCCCAGTCAAACTGAAAGGCCTCTGCTGGCTCGAAGCGCAGGGGGATGAACACATCGCTGATCGCCCGGCGCTCCGCTTTCCAGGCCTTCGCGTGTCGGCACACACTGTTGTAGGCCCCCTGATAGCCGCGCCGCTGCAGCTCTTCAAACAGCATCAGCGCATTCC
Source organism: Anaerolineales bacterium (assembly GCA_004377365.1). Taxonomy (GTDB): domain Bacteria; phylum Chloroflexota; class Anaerolineae; order E26-bin7; family E26-bin7; genus E26-bin7. Next base: position 1,852 of record SOHZ01000109.1, read on the forward strand.
TACGCTCGCGCACGGGCCGTTCCAGATCCTCCGCCAGCAACTGCTCCAGCTCAGCTAGAAATGGCCCCAGCTTGGGTTTGACTTGCTGCTGACGCTGGTATCTGGGCTCCACTTCGTCGCCCCGCAGGTACTTCCGCACGGTGTTGCGAGACAAACGATACTTCTTCGCGATTCCTCGCACCGACTGGCCATCTCGCCTCGCCAGCCGTACTTTCAACACGGTTTCCACAGTCATCATCTCCCTTGGCCGCTCCCTTCATCCCG
>SOHZ01000324.1 GCA_004377365.1 Anaerolineales bacterium
GCACAAAATGGAACGGTCTATTGCATGGTGTAACAATCAGAGGTAATATACGGTGTGATCCGAAGGGACGTCCGTTGTGCAGATGAAAGGAATGGCGATGAATCCAAACAAACTCATGTCCAGGACCATCGGAGCTTGGTTGCTTGCAGTCTGTTGTTGCGTGCCGGTTGCAGGCTGTTTAGCGGGCGCCGCGGCGGAACAGGTCAAGAAGATGCGTGGCGAGACCCTGGAGAAAGCGGTCGCCGGCAAGAGCTTCCATGGGGGCTTCCAGTACCTGCCGGGGCCGATTGGCAATCCTTCTACCCAACACTATGAAGTATCTCCGGGGCATCCTCCCTACGAACAGAGAGCCCGCTTTCTGGGCGTGCTTCGCGGGTCCTGGTACGAGATCGGCCATCAGGTAGGGACAAAAGCCGGCGACCTGGTGCGTTGGGTATCCGACGTTTGGTGGAAGCAACACACGGAGGAGTACGGACTGGACAACACAATGAAGGCACTTCCACTGTACGAAGCCCAGATTGCTGCCCTGAACCCCGAGCTCATCCAGTTCATGAAGGGCATTGCGAAAGGCGCCGAGGCGGAGTTGGACAAGTCTCCATATGCTCAGTCGAGCAGCCATTATGAGAAGGTATTGAATACGAACATCTTCGATGCCTGGTCGTATCGACACCCGACCAAATATCCCTGGACGCCCGGTCAGGGCGCCGAAGAGAATGGCTGTAGCGCCTTTGTGACCATAGGGACGGGCCCAAACAAACGCGATGAGATGATCGCGGCTCATAACCGCCATACTTCCTTCAATCCGAAATGCTACCAGCTTGTGTATATTGGACAGCCCGATGACGGTAATGCGTTCTGGGTCCTTACCGCGGGAGCGGCAGGTGCTGCTTGCCAGGTAGTCAACGAAAAGGGTGTTTCGCTGATTCTGAACGCGGGCGGCGACCAGCACGCCGAGCAACATGCAAACGCCTTTGGCGTGTCGTGGTTTCTTCTGTTTCTGCATGTGGCCGCCTACGCTGACACAGCCGACCAGGCCATCGAGATGCTCACCCGAGGGACGCCGGACTATCGCGCTCGCACCGGGCGCCAGAGCCTGCTGCGCACCGGGACTTGGAACTTCCTAATCTCGGATCGAACCGGCTGCACCATAGTGGAAACTACTGCTGACCGATATGCGATGCGGCGTCCCGGCGATCTGGGCGAAATTGGCAACTACCTGGTGATGACCAACCACAATTACTGCAATTACAGCTTCGACGAGAACAACCGACGAACGGACGTGCCCATGACGCGGTTTGGCAATGAGAAAACGTATCCCGGCAGTGCCAAGCGGTTTTGGACGCTTATGGGTGATATTCGTCACCACTACGGCCGGATTGATAGCGTTCTTGCAATGCAGCTTCTAAGCGGGCATCATCAACGTGACCGGGACGGAAGATTGATCGTGTCCAGAAAAGGCGAGATTCCACTCCAGTATCAGGGTGACGTAAGCTGCCCCCACCTCGGAGGCTATCCCGGCGGTTGGAAAGGTGGTGCCGCGGATGCCAAGGTCGCGGTTCACGGTGAAGACTTACGGATTTACTGGACGTTAGGTCGCCCCTGCGAGTGGCAAGGCCCCTGGGATGAGGTCAGACTGAAAAAAAAGACGGCTGACGTTCTGATTGCCTACGACTCCCTGACCGGGAACACCGAACGAATGGCACAAGCAGTGGCCGAAGGAGTCAAGCGAGTGCCCGGTGCGGTCGCGATGGTCAAGAGGGTCAGTGAAGTGACCAAAGAGGACCTGGAAGCCGCAGAGGCCATTGTTCTGGGATGCCCCACCTATTACGCCAACATACCCGGCAGAATGAAAACCGTGATGGATGATTGGTCCTGGAAGATGAAAGTGGATTTTACAGACAAGGTGGGAGGGGCGTTCGCCACAGGTGGTGGTCAGATGGGAGGCAAGGAACATGTGGTCGTCTCGCTTCTGCTGTTTATGATCAACAATCGGATGGTTGTGGCAGGCCCTCTATATCAAGACGAAGAGGGGCAAGACATTTGGGCCGAAACGGGCGCCGGGGCGATGACCGGACCAATCGATCCTGGGATCAGCCCCAAGGAGCTCGACAG
>SOHZ01000585.1 GCA_004377365.1 Anaerolineales bacterium
GTCAATAGGCTAATACTCCTATCTCTATGTTGTAAAGACCTTCTAAATCGAATGTGTCTTGCAATTTATATGCTGAAGCCATCGCCGACCAGGGCCACATCGCCATCAAGGTACACGGCTTCGAGTGCAGCGTGACCGTCGCCCTGGGGCTGCCCATCGTCCGCACCTCGGTAGACCACGGCACGGCCTTTGACATCGCCTGGCGTGGCGAAGCCGACCCCCAGAGCATGATAGAAGCCCTGCGTTTAGCGGCTCGGTTAGCTAAGCAGAGAGGATAAGACCAGGACACAAGCGGGGTATCAACCTTCGGGGGCATCGGCCCAGGGATAAATCTCAGTCCCCTGAGCAGCGGCGCGGATGGCTGGATCATCTGAATAATGCCCGCGCCGCTCTGGAGGAATCAGTTCTGCGATGCGACGCATGATCTCGTGACCGATGGCTTCCAACTGCTGGCGGCGCGCTCGTCCCCGGCCTGTCGCGTGAAAGGGGCCAAACGGCTGGCCGATCCGTATCGTGACGCGGGCGCGCCGCCCCTTGCGGAGACGTGGGAAGACATCGGGCAAGCCATCAAAGCCCATGGGGAGAATTGGTGCACCTGTCCGAACGGCCAAGAAGGCCGCGCCGGGACGCGGCGGGCGCAGCACCGTCGCCCAACTTCCGGCTTCGGGGAAGATCCCCAGAACACCATCCTGTGCCAGCACCGCTTCCGCAGCCCGCAACGCATAGCGCGATCCGGTGCCCCGGAAGACGGGGTAGTACCCCCAGACTTTGGGGATCCAGGTCACCGAGGCGGGCGCGTTGGGCGTCTGAAAGCCCCCTACAAACTCTAGCGGCCAGGGCGCCACCCGCACCATCGCCACCGGGTCTATAAAACTAAAGTGGTTGGCGACCACCAACAGAGCGCTTCCCTTGGGGAAATTTTCCTGACCCGTGATCTGCAAATCGGTGAGCACTGCAAAGGCCACATGGGCCAGCCGCTGCAGCACGGCGCGGACCAAACGTCGGCGCGGATATGGGAATCTTGGGGCAATCTTCTTCACTGCTCTGTCCTTCCTACTCCTGGCCCGCAAATCGCCTATCCGTCAAGGGAATCTTCCATCTGTGATGCCGCTGCTGCACGTCCTTTCTTCTCGTTGACCAACAATAACATGAACAAGCCAGTCAGCAGGAAGGCAGCGATGGAGAAAAGCGCAACCCGGTGCCCGGCCTGCTCCGCAGCTAGTGCAGTCATTTGCTGTGTATTCATATACCACTTGGTAGCCTCTGCTGCCAGCAGTCCAAAGATGGTTGGGCCAATAAAGGACGACGTGCGACCAGTCACGGCAAAGAAGCCATAAAACTCAGCGCTGTGCCCTGGCGGGCTGAACATTCCTACCAACGAACGGCTGACAGACTGAACGCCGGTCAGAGCGAATCCCGCTAGCGCACCGATGAAATAGAACTCGAGCCGGGAATAGCTAAAGTAGAGCCAGAACACTGGGACGATCGTCAAGAGGAGCGAAACAACGAGGGAACGCTTGCCGCCAAAGTCGTCCGCTATCAGCCCGAAAAGATACGCCCCAGCAACACTTGCCAACTGCACGATGATCATAAAGATGATCAGCTCCTGCTGCTCCATGCCGTACAGCACTGCACCAAGGATGGCTCCAAAGTCCAGTATCATCAAAATGCCATCATTGTAGACCAGGAAGGCGACGATGAACTTGATAAACTCTTTGAACTTCCTGACAGCCCTGAAGGTATGTCCGAGGCGTTTAAGCGCAATGGTCAGATAGTTCTCGCCCGCTGGCAGTTTCTGAGGCTCGGCGCGCTCTCGCAGCCAGAGGAAGACAGGGAGGGCGGAGGCAGCGAAGAAAACCCCCGTAAATACCAGCGCCAAGCGAACGATCAACGCTCCACCAATCAAAACAATCGGCGGCAGCACCAGGAGCAAACAAATGATGCCCCCGGCCGATCCGATGGCCCAGCCGTTGCCGGAAATCCGTCCCATCTCCTCGGGGCCAGCGATTTCCGGCAGCAGTGCATTGTAAAAGACCTGCGCGCTCCGGTAGCCGATCTCGGCCAGGATGAAGAACAGCATACCGATCAGCACATCCCCCTTTGCTGTGCCTGCTGCTGCGGAGCGATGCATGCCTGGCATCGCGGCACCCCGATGTTGGCTTCCTCCGGCTACGTCAGTCGCGTGGCTGCGGACCTGTGCGTCGGCTGCGGCATCTGCGCCGACTCTTGCCAGTTTGGTGCGCTCTCGGTGAGCGATGGCCTGGTTGCCGTGGACACCACCGCCTGCATGGGGTGCAGTGTGTGCGTCTCCAAGTGCCCTGAGGGGGCACTCTCGCTCGTACGCGACCCGGCCAAGAGCGAGCCGCTGGAGATCCGCGCCCTTATCGCCAGGGCGGGCAGCGCTGCCCGAGATTGAAGCCGAATGTGTCAGCTTTTGCTGGATCGGAGCGCCGACATCCAGAGGGGATGCTCAGCGACTTGCTATAGAAGACATTGCCTAGTATAATACTGGCAGAATTGTAAAAAGCGTGCTGATGGTGCCTATACGGCGCAACAATGCCGTGCCGGATGCAATCTTTGCACCCGGACACTTTCAAGGTTGTTCCATGCTGAATCACAAAGAGATCTACAACGGTTTGAAATCCAAATTCCTGGGTGGCATGGTGGGCAGTGCCCTGGGGGATGCCATTGGTGAACTGGCTTTCCGGGGCCTGGGGGAGGCGGGTCTACGCGCAGCGATAGCGCAAAGGGACGCCCTCATCTACACGGATGACACTGCGATGGCCATTGGCCTGGCCGAATCCATCACCCAGGTCGGGCGGCTCGACCCACAGCACCTGGGGGATACCTTCAGGGCGAACTTTCAGCAGGAGCCCTGGCGGGGATATGCATCGGGTCCACCGACTATTTTCTCTCTGGTGGAGAGGCGCGGGATGTCCTACTCAGAGGCGGCCCGCAGCCTGTTTGGTGGACAGGGTTCGTTCGGCAATGGGGCGGCCATGCGCATTGCGCCGGTCGGGCTGTTCTTCCACGATGTGCCGGACCTTTACGAGCAGGCCCGCGCGTCAGCGTCCGTGACCCACGCGCATCCCATCGGTGTGGATGGCGCCGCCGTTCTGGCCTGGGCCATCGCCCAGGCCGTGAAGCTGGACCCGGGAGAGTCGTTCCCGTTGGAGCCTTTCTCCCAGGGTCTGATTGATTTCGCCCGGACCCCAGAGATTCGGGACAAGATGATGTTGGTCAGAAGCTTGATTGTCAAAGATGTCCCTCCCCCGGATGCGGCCAGGCGTTTGGGGCGCAGCGTGGCCGTGCACGAGTCCATGCCGTTTGCAGTTTATGCCTTTCTGCGTCATCCTCAGTCGTTCGAGGCGTGCCTTTTCTGCGCCATCCTGCACGGCGGAGATCGAGATACGCTGGGCGCGATGGCCTGCGCCGTCTCGGGGGCCTATCTTGGCGTTGAAGCCATCCCGCAGGCCTGGCGGGAAAAGCTCGAGAATCGCCAGCATGTTGAGGATCTCGCTCTCACGCTTGTGGAAAGGAGAACACAACATGAGGAAAGTAGGGCTCGATAGCAACAGACCTGTTGAGAAGGGGGCTCCCACCTGGAGAGTCTATCCGTCCGATTTCATGGCCGGTACGGGTACAGGATACGTGAGGATAAACTTTGTTCTGGACCAATGGTCCTCTCCAGCCGAAAGCGGTTGGTTGCAAGTGTATGATACAATCGTCAATGGTCTCGAGGAAAAAGACATCGAGGTCTACGGGCTCATAGGCCACGAAGCTGTGCTCGATCCGCCGGGAGATAACTTCCGAAATGCCAGAGAGACTAAGGCTGCCGATGCCTGGATTGGCCAGTATGTAGAGAACTTTGTCACCATCGTCGAGCATTTCAGGGACCGGGTCAGGATCTTCGAGTCCTTTAACGAACCCAACAATTGGCATGGCGGGAACAAAGCCTGGATTCACCCCTATTGGTTTGCCAAGATGCTGGAGCGGATATATCGTGCAGTCAAGGAGCTAGGGAGCACCGATGTGATCTTGGTTTCAGGCCCGCTTCTCGCCCATGACATTGGAGGAGGCGAGAACGAGACCGACATGGCCACCGGGTATCTCAGAGATACCTATCAGGCGGGCAAGGAGAAGCATGGGTGGGAAGACGTGCGTTCTTCCTTCGGGAGCTACCCCCTGGATGGAATCGGATATCACCTTTATGTTCGTGAGGACGCAGCAAGTACCCCGACAGACATCCAGCGGACTCACGGAAAGTACCTTAACGCTGTCTCCAAGGTCGTCCGGCAACAGGAGGGGGTTGATAAGAAGATCTACGTCTCCGAATTCGGTTGGTCGTCGGTTTCTGGCGAGGACTTTCAGGCCGAAAGCCTCAAGGCTGGTTTCGAATACCTGCGGAAAGACCCACGAGTAGCTCTGGCCATCTACTTTTGCACTCAGGATTTCCCTGGAGGAGAGTACGGCCTGCTCAGAATAGATGGGGAGAAGAAGCCAGCCTACGATGCCTTTCTTGAACAGGCCCGTCTGGATCGAGAGGTGGTGGGGGTGACCTTTGAGCCCACGCCTCCAGAGACGCCCACCCGATTGATCAGAGAAAAGCCAGTCTTCTTTGCCATGCACGACCGGGTGAACGTGCCCGATGCCCTTGACTTTGACAGGTATGTGCAAGCCTTCGTCGAGATGACCCGGGCCCGGGAAACCCAGCCCCCACTGACGATTGGCCTCTATGGTTCGTGGGGCATGGGCAAATCGTGGCTGCTCACCCACATCCGGGACGCGCTGCGCGAAACACCGGAAGGCAAGGAGCCGCAGGGCCGTGTCGCTCGCTTCCTCTATTGGCTGCGGATCCTGCTGCGAGGGCGACCTCCCAAGCTCGTGCGGGTGGTCGAGTTCAACGCCTGGGAATATCATACCCACGAGCTCATCTGGCCTGGCATGGTGAGCGGCATCCTCAAGCAGTTGGAGGCCGAATCCTCGTGGCCCCGGCGGGTGTGGAGCCGCGTGCGGCGTAACCTGCAGCGGCAGGTGGGGGGTGCGCGCTGGAAGTTTCTGCCTCTCACCATTTTTGCTGGCATCCTCCTCGGCGTGCTCATCGCGCCGCTATTCAACGCGCCTGACCTACTGCTGCTGGTCTTTGGCACGGTCGGCCTCTCCGGCTTCATCGTTGCCTTTCAGGCCATCCTCAATTTGCCGTTCTCCAAGTGGTTGGTGGGTCTGTTCGCTGGGCAGGAGTACGGGGCGGCCATTGGCTATATGGAGGAAATCAAGGCCGATATCAAAGCGCTGTACCAGAACCTGCCTGAGGATAGCAAGATTGTCGTGATGATTGACGACCTCGATCGCTGTCCGCCTGAAAAAGTGGTGGACGTGCTGGAGGCCATCAAGCTCTTGCTCGATGACAAAATGTTCATCGTCTTCTTAGGCATTGACGTGGCCGTGGTCGCCGGGGCGGTCGAAATGCGCTACAAGGACCTGCTGGCGAAGGCGGGTACCTCCGGGTACGGTTACCTGGACAAAATTGTGCAGATCCCCTTCCGCATCCCCGATCCCACTCCGGATGAGATTAAGGAGTTTCTCAACGCTCAGTTCGAGTTGCCAAAAGCCGAAGAGGAAAAGCCCTCCTCTCGGCGCGGGGGTCGGTTTCCCCGACTGCCTCTCCGAAGGGCACAGGAGCCGGTAGAGCGGGGAGAGGCTCCTCCTGAGGATAAAGATAAGCCTATATCCCCGCTTCCTCCTCCAACCAAGGAGCCTACAGATGAAAAGAGATTGCCCCCACCAACCCAGCCGGATGCTGAGGTTGAAGAGCGTCCTGTCGCTTTCACCGAGCTTGAGAAGGAGACCTTTCAAGAGTACGCTAAATATCTGCGCCCGAACCCGCGCCACATCAAACGTTTGCTCAACGTCTACCGGCTCGTCCGTATCTTGGCCCAGGGTGAATCCGCGCTGATAGACAACCCGCGTTACCTGATCAAATGGCTCACTATGGTAGGGCATTGGCCCTTTACCACGATGCGCATGCTCTGGCGGTTTGACGAGTGGCTGGAGGATGAAAGGGAAGCCAGCAAACGCGGGAAGGACTTTGCCTTCCCAGAGCTCAAGGACGGCAATGCGCTCCGTGATCTGTATACAGACGTGATCGGTGACCCAGACGGCGAGGATGGGACCCTTCTCAACAGGTTGGCCGCCGACGAGGTGCGGACCCGCGACCGGCACGATGCCGACCCCGATTTGATATTGGAATTGGTTAACGAACAAGAGGTGCAGATTAATTGGGAAATGTTACGGCTGCTGCGTAAGTACACGGCGACCTTTAACCCCACGCTGGATGTGGATGTGAGGCCAGCGACCATCGTAGCGGGGGGGGCGCTTTTCCGCGCGCGCAGCCTCGCGCA
>SOHZ01000198.1 GCA_004377365.1 Anaerolineales bacterium
TGGTGTCCTATCCATGGTCAATTTCGCCCACGGCGATGTATTCATGGTAGGAGCCTTCATCGCCTTCTTCGCCGCTACACTATTAAAGTTGCCCTTCGTGCCCACCCTGCTCCTCTCTATGCTGGGCACCGCTTTGCTTGGGATGACCATTGAGAGGGTAGCTTACCGGCCCCTGCGAGACGCCCCCAAACTCTCGGTGGTGATCACAGCCCTGGGGGTAGGATTGTTCTTGGAGTATATCACCCTGGCTTCGCTTGGCCCCTGGCGGAGAACTCTGCCGCCCCTCCTCCCACAGCAAGTCTACGAAGTACATAACGTGCGCATTTCCGCTCTCCAACTGGTCATCATTGGCGTATCCATGGGGCTGATGGTGCTCTTAGATTTCTTCGTGGAGAGAACGCAAGAGGGAATGGCTATGAGGGCCATAGCCTATGACCAATTCGCTGTCCCCCTGATGGGTGTTCCGATGAACCGCATTATCAGCCTGACCTTTGCTATTGGATCGGGGCTGGCCGCAGCGGGCGGGACCCTATTCAGCACCGCTTATCCCATCATAGAGCCGATGATGGGCATGATGATTGGCTGGAAGGCTTTCATCGCCGCCGTGGTGGGCGGAATCGGCTCCATAAGGGGGGCTGTCGTAGGAGCCTTCATCTTGGGCTTGGTTGAGATAGGCACAGGAGCCATCTTCCCCTCCCGCCTTCGCGATTTGCTATCCTTTGCCGTCGTATGGATCATCCTGATGATCAAACCGACAGGGCTCTTCGGTGTAGCCAGGCGACAAAAAGTCTAAATCCCGGCAAGCCCCGGCCTTTATAGATAGAGATCGAGGTAAAGATAGAAACGATGAAAAAATACCATTTGCCCTTGGGCCTCATTGGCCTCTTTGTCGTGCTGACGGGCGCGAGCTGGTTGGGCCTCTTCAGCGACTATATCCAAACGGTGTTGATATATATGGGCATCAACGTCATCCTGACCGTAAGCCTGAATCTAGTGAATGGCTACATGGGCGAGTTCTCTGTAGGTCACGCGGGGTTCATGGCTATCGGGGCCTACATCACGTCTATCATTACCACGCGGGTCATCCCGCATTTCGTCCTGGGCGTTCCGCTGATCCCGACGGGGCTGTACCCTCCCGAGGTGGGAACGTGGGCCGAAGGCCCTGTGGTACACCTGGTATTCCCTGTGATCTTATTGATAGGTGGGCTGGGGGCAGCCTTGGCAGGGCTTCTGGTGGCTGTCCCCTCCTTCAAAATCAGGGGCGACTACTTGGCCATCATCACCTTAGCGTTCAATTACATTGTGAAGAGTGGCTTCGAGAACACCCAGGCCCTGGGTGGCTCACGGGGACTCACCAGTATACCCCGCATAACCAATGTGCCATGGGTTTTCTTCTGGGCTGCTGTATCGCTATGGGCCATCCGCAATTTCATTTATTCCAGTTACGGCCGGGGAGTGCTGGCCATCCGCGAAGATGAAATAGCTGCCCAGTTGATGACGGTCAACACCCGCCGTTCCAAGATTCTGGCATTCTGCACTTCCTCTTTCTTCGCCGGGATTGGCGGTGGCCTCCTCGCCCATCTTCTCCTCTATATTAACCCCTCTACCTTCTCCATCTTCAAATCCACCGAGGTCTTGGTGATGGTTTATCTGGGGGGGATGTCAAGCGTCAGTGGATCGCTCCTTGGTGCCATCGCCTACACTGGCCTGGTTGAGGTGCTAAGGCCCCTTGATTTGTGGAAATGGGTGGTGATTCCATTGCTCCTCATTTTATTGATGCTATTTCGTCGGGAGGGGATATATGGCGGCCGGGAATTTAAATTCCTACTTCCTAAAGAGGAGGTAAGAGCCTATGCCTCTGCTTCAGATTGAAAACTTGACCCATCTCTTTGGCGGACTAAGGGCCGTCAGCAATTTCGAGGCACAGATTGAGAAGGGGGAGATTGTCGGCCTGATAGGGCCCAATGGGGCCGGGAAGACAACCATTTTCAACCTCATCTGCGGCCTTTATAGACCCACGGAGGGCAAGATCACCCTCAATGGCTCTAACATAGCCGGCCTCCCTGCCCATGAAGTGGCCTCAAAAGGCGTGGGCAGAACTTTCCAGAACCTGCGGCTGTTCAGGAATCTCACGGTCCTGCACAATATCAAGATTGCTCAATACTCGCAAATCAATTACTCTTTGGCCGATGCTTTCCTCAGGACGAAACATTACCAGGAAGAGGAGAAGAAAGCAGAGGAGAGGGCCTACCAGCTTTTAGACACCCTTAGCATAAGCCATTATGCCGACCAATTAGCCCTGAACCTTCCTTACGGCGATCAACGGCGGGTGGAAATGGCCAGGGCCATGGCACTGAAGCCTAAATTGCTGCTTTTGGACGAGCCAACGGCCGGGATGAGCCCGGCCGAGATGATCAGAATGGCAGAGCTGATTGAGGAGGTAAAGGAAAAGTTTGATTTGACCATATTTCTCATCGAGCATCGTATGAGGGTGGTCATGGGGATTTGTGAGCGGATATTGGCCATAGATTTTGGCGCCCTCATGGGGCAGGGAACACCTGATGAGATAAGGAACAATCCAAAGGTGATAAAGGCATATCTGGGGGAGGAGGTGGTCATGTGACATTATTGAAGGTAGAAGACTTGAGGGTATCGTACGGACATATTCAAGCCGTGCAGGGCATATCCTTTGAGGTGGGCCAGGGAGAGATAGTGGCCATTATAGGCGCAAACGGCGCTGGGAAGACGACCACTTTGCATGCCATATCGCGTGTCATACCCGCCGCGCCTGGCAGCAAAATGGTCTATATGGACAAAAACCTCCTCGATTATCCCCCTCACCTTGTGGTAAGCGAACTGGGCATCTCCCAGGTCCCCGAAGGAAGGCATATCTTTGGCAGTCTCACTGTGATGGAAAACCTTCGACTGGCCACATATGGCCACCGTCGCGACAAGGAAGGAATTGAAAAAGATTTCGAAAGGGTTTTCGCCCTCTTTCCCCGCCTGGCCGAGAGAAAAAAACAGTCTGGAGATACATTGAGCGGCGGTGAACAACAAATGCTGGCCGTGGGAAGGGCTTTGATGTCCCGCAGCAAGCTCATGCTTCTGGACGAACCGTCTATGGGGTTGGCTCCCCTCCTGATGCAAGATCTATTCCAGGTCCTACGTGAAATCAACGAAGAGGGGACAACCATCCTCTTGGTTGAGCAGAATGCTCGCATGGCGTTGCAATTCGCCCGGCGAGGTTACGTGCTGGAAGCGGGCAGGATCGTGCTAGAGGGGCCGTGCCAAGAGTTGGCCACCAACCCCAAGGTCGAGGAGGCATACCTGGGAGGATAAGCAATCTCCTCTCGGTCGGCAAAATGGAGAGATCACCGCTGAGGAGATAGCCTTGCTTACAAAGGACGCACAGTCAATCGTGTCTGTGCGTCCTTTTTTTTGGCATACCATCTTTGATTATACCGGAAATCAGCAGGAGGTCAAGCTCGATATTGGCCAACCACGCACTTTCCACCACAATGAGCAAAGTGGCCCATCAGGGATAGAGTTCAAGCCATTGTTGGCTTGAACCTGATCTTGGAGGAGATCTTGTCCACCTTGCAGTTTTACTTTCTCGGTCTTTTCTGGGGCGATCGGCCGGAACGCAAGGCGCGCAGCTCTCGACAGCACTCTGGTACATCCGCCGTTGTCTCCCCGACGAACATCTCATCCTGAGCGATCCCCAGGCGGACCTGTGGCTCGACGTTGAAGCATTCGAGTCCCAGGTCTCTCACGATGATGTGGCCAGCCTGCAATCGGCGGTGGCTCTCTACCATGGCCACTTTCTGGATGGCTTCTACGATGACTGGATCATCAACCAAGGGGGATTGGTGCTCATCAGCGGCGAGGCCAGGGTAAGCAAGAGCCGCTTGGTCGAGGAATTCGCCAATCGTTTGCGGTGGCAGGGTATCCGCCTGCTGTGGGGCCGCTGCTACGAGTTCGAGCGCGTCCTGCCCTACCAACCCGTCGCCGTGGCGTTACGGACCATTTTGCCGATCCTGCCACTGGCCGAACTGGCGGACTTTCCCACCTGGGTTCCGGAGGAGCTGGCCCGCCTGCCCTGGGCTTGGATGGAATGTTGGACTTTCCGCAGTTTTGGTGCTATGACAGACGATGAGAGTCGGCCCGCGAAGAAGGATTGAGTGGGTGGCAGCAGCTTAGCCAGACCCCTTCGACTTTCATCCCGGCGTGGCCGTGACAATGGGCTGGGGCACGATCTTGGGCTGAAATTCCACCTCGCTGAAACCCAGGGTATGTAGCAGGAGCAAAAGATAGGCCTTGGCGTTGGTCTCCGCCTGCATCAGAATGCCGTCCTCCACCGCCCGGCGCACCAGCTCCTCCTCTGCCCGCCCTCTCAACTCACTCTCCAGTTGGACGTCGCGCCGCGTGAAAAACCCCTTCTCATACTCGTACACCCCCGTCCGCTCGTTGTCCAACTTGCTGACCAGGACCTCGCCCGGCGGCAGATACAGCGTCACCTTTTGGCCGTTGACCACAATGTCGTCTTCCTCCATGCGGCTGAAATCCACACCACCCACCACCTGCCCCCGCGCGATGAGCACCAGCTTCTCCTTGCCGATGCCCAGCAAGCTCAGCACCCCGCCCGGATCGCTGCCCCCTTCGATGATAGTCTCCATAGAATACTGAATGGTCTCCAGGCGGCTGAGGGCGCGGATGCGCAGGATAAGAGTGGCGGGCGTGGGCGTGGCGGTGGGGGTCGAGGTGGGAGTGAGTGTATGTGTCGGCGTGGGAGTGTCAGTCGGCGTGGGAGTAGGCGTATGCGTCGGCGTGGAAGTGGGCGTAAAAGTCAAAGTAGGCGTCGTTGTAGGGGTAAAAGTGGGGGTGACGGTCGCCGTGGGCGTCCAGGCCGCGACCTGAAACGCCTGCAGTTGGTTGCGGATTAGGGTGGCCGCACCAAAGCCAGCCAGCGCAAAAAACACCACCACGCCGAAAAGCGCAGCCGCCAGCGTACCGTATTCCATCCACCTGGAGCGTTGGGGCCCTTCCAATTGGTTAGGTTCAAGCTCTAATTCGTCCATAAGCATCGCTCTCGCTCGCTTTCCCTTCTCCTCACATCAACAAGCGACAGTCAAATCTGCTCCAGCAGTTCGAAGTATTGCTCGCGTGTCATGCCCGCCGTCCTCATGTTTCGCCTGATGATCGTGACGGGAATCTCATCATATTTGGGGATGACAACGGGACGACGCGCGCCTTCGCAACGAAAGATCAGGTGGTCACCTTTCTGCCGCACGAACTTGCAACCGAACTTCTCGAAAACTTTGACCTGCGTTTGCCAATCGGTTGGAGTCAGGCGAGGCATCAGGCGGCCTCCAGAGTGACCTCTAGCTCATCGAAGCTGACCAGTTTGCGAGGGGCTTCAAGAACTGGGAGATCAACCTCATATCCCGCCTCTTCCAGGATTTCCCTGAGCGTTCCCATCTCCAAGGTCTCTTCGATGAATATATCAATGACTTCCAGGAGGTTCTTTTTCGCCTCCTCAATGGTATGCCCACAACTGGCCACATCCAACTCTGGACAATAGGACGTGTACATGTTACCCTCTTGCCAGATTTCTCCAGTGAGAATTAGCTTTTTCATACCTGCTACCTCCTCGCCCGCTATCGTATCACATAAGCACAGGCCTGTCAAGGCAAAGCTCCAACCCAATATTCTATGGAGCAGCGCTCGCCGTTGGCCGCCTCACCGACCACGGTCAAGTCCTCCTCACGGTCCAGCCGGTTGCGGATCCCATCGCGCACTACACAGGATGATCGTCGGCTAGCAAGATACGGATGACGTCCATACTTTCCTCGTAAGTGTCTAGCATCCTGAGTAGCGCGGAACAACGTGGAGCGCGTATCGAAGGGTGCGGGTCTGCCCCGACTTGCCACGTTCTCCGCACCCCCTTCGACTGGCTCAGGACAGGCTTCGATACGGCCTACGCTTCGCTTCGGTCTACTCAGGATGCTTCAGGGTTACTCCCGAACGGTTGCCTTTCTTCCTGGGTTACGGTTTCAAAGTTCACTGTTAGTTTACCACATAGGGCGGTGGTTTTCAACGTCCCATGGTACAGTTTGCCCTGTACTGGGGTACAGGTCTGCCAATGAAAGACCCAGTACACCCTCTATCAGCAGCAGGCCAAGCACCCAGCATGTGATATATGACCACAAAACCAGCCGATTGTCAAGTCCCAATTAGAGAACCTGAAATTGCAGCATAAGCCGCTCTGTGGGCATAAGGGACTATCGATTCCTTGTCCTTGTGGTTCCCAATTGTGAGCGTATCACGGAGGGGACAAAGGGGCAAGGAAACAGGGGGTAAGCGTTC
>SOHZ01000304.1 GCA_004377365.1 Anaerolineales bacterium
AAACCATCAAACGGCTCCATCCGCCCCTTCACCCGACTTTCAAACCATGCCCCCAATCAAAGCTGCTGATTCTGTTAGCGTATGTTTCATCCTGCCGACCGGCCGGCATGAATCTAAGCGTTTTTTCAGGAAGGCTCAGATCCACACTCTTCGAAGGCAAGAGATACCTGTCCAGGTTAGGCAGGATGCTTGAGTCGCTCTGTGGCTCGGTCTCGAATGCCGCTCTGAAATCCACTACGTATTCTATCACACCCCGGACCTCGGATCCAGCTAGATCTTGGTCGGTCAGGTTGAAGAAGCGATGGATGCCCGGTGCTTCAAGATCCCAGTCCACAACAATGACTCTGTATCCATCGCGGGCTAGTAGCACGGCGACGTTAGCCACTGCCATCGAGCGACCTAGGCCACCCTTGTATGAGTAGAAAGTCACGATCATTTCAATTGCCTCTACAATCTTGGGACAATCACTGGCCCTTGAGATACCCCCTGCTCGCTCAGTTGCTGGCTTATCCACTGCTGGCTTCTTGGAGTAGGCCGGCCTGCTTCTGTTCGCTTGTCTTCGAAGTGCTTGAGGACATTCGCTAGATTTGATTCAAATGATTTCTTGGAAGACACTTCTTGAAAGATATTCCCATTTCGCCAGTCCCACAGGTCTTTACAAGGCCAGCGGGCGAACTCCAGCAAGGGCAGCTTTTGCTCCCAGGTGCTGCGCATGCTTTGTCCCAGTTTACCTGCAAAGCCAAACGGGATAAGAAAGGCTGCACTACGGTGGGCTGCCAACTCGATTTTACTGGCCAGGGCGGCAATGCGGTGGTTTTCTAATGATAGGCAATCAATGATATATACGCTAGTCATAACAAAGACGCGGAATAGCGCCTCTGGGCTTGGGTCATTTGCCAGTTGCTGAGAGAGTGACTCAAAGCAGACCTCCACCCGATCTCCTATGCCCTCCATCAATTCGCAAATAGGCACGTTACCTCCAAAGGGCTTCCAATTGTCAGGGCTGTCGTCAGCATACTTATCTCGATCCCTTTTGCTCAAGGCGCCTTGCACTGTCAACGGCAGTGAATCGAGGTCACTTCTTACCATGGCCAGGACCGTGTAACAATAGACCGGAGGCATGAATAGCTCCTTTCTTCGGGCTAGACCAATCTATTGGTGCTAAGCCTCTCAATGCATCGTCGCCGCTTGGTCTCGACCTCATTTAGGGCAGGAGGTTGATCGGAGAAATACTTCTTCCAGCTATCCCCAACATCACGCGACATCCGCAGCATTACTTCAAGTTCTTTCAAATCTTCGTCGAGCTTTGCGAGAAAACGGATCATAGGTCTGTCAGAGGCAGCCAATTGGTTAAGATCAACTAGCTTCTTTCTTGCTTCTTCAACCCATTTCTGACATTCCTTTATTTCAGAGACAGTCTTCTTTTTTGACCAAGCCAGACTACCACTCTTACAAAGGGCTCGCAGATTCGATTTCAGGGTATTCAAAGCCTCCAAAAATTCTGCGCTTGGCAGAGCAGGTAGGCTGGTCTTGCTATCTTTGACAAGGGCCATAAGGCCTGATGAAAAGAATAGTGTTACAAGGGACCATCGCAGTGACTTTGTCAATGAGGTCCAAAGCGAGTTCACGGAGCTTGACGATTCAGCAGGTGGTATTGATGCCGAGCCTGGGGGGAGGATCTCAACTGTGTCGCTGAACGTATCAGTTGCTATGAAGTTGCTTGCCGTAAGAAGCACATGGAATGTACCAGTCGTGGTATAGGTATAGGTGAGGCGCTCGGTTGAAGTAATTGTCCCATCGCCCAGATCCCATTCATATGTGATGGGAGTCATACCCTTTGTAGAATTTATGAAGAAGGTAGTCTCTTCAAGCACGTCTGGAGAGGTGCTCACAAAACAGGCAGTGAGCAGAGGGCTCGGCCAAGTGTCAATTACCATGAACAAGATCGACGGTACGCTGAAGGTGACGAATGTAACGATCAAGGCCCTGACCGTGGAATAGTTTTGCAGGATGTAGTACTGATCTAGCTTGAATTTGAAGAGCCAGAACGCCACGATCAGCAGCAGAGCTTCGACAACAAATAGGATAGGTACCGGACAGGGAAAGTCGAGCTTAGCTGCCTGACCAATCAATGCTCCGAGCGTAAGGACAAGGCTGTAGAGAACAATTCCCCTGACTCGAAGGCCAGCGTACTCAAGCGTCAAGCCAACATTGTCATATAGATAAGAGTGCCGCTTCCTCTCCCGCCGCTTCTCTCGCTTTTGCCCGATCTGTTTCTTACACTCCCCATACCGGTCATAGATTCTGGACTTGACATTGTCGAAGCGCGTTCTCAGTGCTTTTGCTTTGCTCCGTGTCCTACTCCACACGGTCTTCAGGATAGAAGAAGTGCGTAACACCTGTTCCTTCAGTCTTTGTAGCATCTTCCTAACCAATTGAGACTCGTCGAACCTGTCGGAAATCCATATCCTACGGGAACCAAAGCCGCTGGTTCAATTATATAACAATATCCCTTTGCTTGCAAGCAATTTGTCTGCTGATCTTGATAATGCGGAAAGAGGAGAATGTTTCAGGGTTGAGTTGAATGATTCCAGAATGAAAACGCCCACTTCACGTGCGAAGCGGGCGTTTCTCTTGAACCCGGATTCGCAAAGCTACGTCGTCTCCAGCGGCGAGCCTAGCCCCATCGCCTTGGCCTCCTCCAGCACCAGAAGGCAGCCGGGCGTGGGGAGCCCGGCTTGCTAAAACCCAAGTCCGCTTTGCAAGTTGAGTAGCCGGGCGGAGCCTGGTAATCAGAGGGAAACCACGTCCGATGGGGTGAACAGATGCACGTTACGTTCCTGTGCGGCTAGGGCTCGCAAGGTGTTGGGATTGCGTATTGCCGATTTGACAATCTCATGGTTCTGGCCTATAATTTTATCGTGGTTAAATGAGTTAAAGGAGGTATTATTATGGCTGAAATTCTCCTTTCTCCCGACGAATTGTTTCGGCATGATCACTCACGACGTCAGATGGCTGCCAATTACAGTAGATCATATTGCAGCAACAGGTCTTCTACCCTTGCCAAGAATTCCAGCAGTGGACTGGGCCCCAGACCTTCAGGCAACGGCTCGTGCTTGTCCGGGGCGTCATAGAGGTGTAGATGCCACTCGCCGCCCTCCCGATCTATTCCGAAGATGCGCCGCCCGCCCTCAATCAGCGCGAAGTATATAGAGCCTGACCATTCGCTCAAGAAAGCTTGCACAAATAGAGTGGGGCGAATATGCAAGCGCAAAGAGAGGGTAAGGTCCGTGCGTTCGGTCTCCTCCAGCGACTGCACAAACCACACCCTCTCCAGCGCTTCCTGTGCCTCCAGTCGAAGGTCAGCCGCGCTGTACACGTCCCGATTCCTGCAATTCTTGAAGCTTGCGCTCCATTGTCCTCATCCCGTCCACGGCCGTCTCCCAATCCATGGCATCCTTTTCCACGTCCCAGGTGTATCCCTTTTGCTGAACGACCCGACCCTCTATAAACTCTTCAAAAGTCATTCCATACTTCTGCGTCAGAGTGCGATCCAGACGGCGGTAGCGCCCCAGACGACGCAGATATTCCGCCTCGAGCAGAAGGCGAACTTTCGTATCTAGGTCTTCCTCTCCAAGCAATGGCTCTTCCAGGAACTGTAGGGTACTTTCCAGTAGTCTCGTTTCACTCATTGCGCTTACCTCCCAGGTCTCCACACTGTGCTCATCCATCATTATTGTACAGTCTCTGCCCCACTTTGTCAATCATAGTACGAACAAAGTTATTATATACCGTGGAACGCTAATAGTCAAAAAGTCCGGGCACAGATTACAAATCGCTCCTGCTTCGTTCGAAACAGGCTCCGCAATCCCCTTCCGGGGTGGAGTTTGCTTCGCGGAGTTTACCCTGAGGTATCGAAGGGCTCGCAATGACAACCCAGCGGAGACGCCGGGCATGGGAGCCCGGCCTGCTCCAAAATTGTGATCTACTGCCAGGTTGCTTAATCAAGATCAGGTGCCAGGCACTTCCCAAGTGCCTGGCACCTTTGTGTAGACTCACCCTAAGGGCTTCTAAAACCCTTACCTTCTGCGCATCACGTCTTCAGGATGTCAGCCGGACTGAAGAGATAGACGCCTGGCTCCTGGCCCGCCCGCTCCCGCACGGTTCGACTCCGCTCACCGCAGGCCTGGCCGAACCCTCGGCCGAAAAGAGCGTAGTGTACGTCCCAGCTGGTGTCGCCCCCCAGCCAACGGTTGCTCCGGTCAATCAGCGTATCCAGTACGCTCTCGGTCAAGGGCTCCCGGGTCCATTTGGCCTCGCCAAAAAGCACCCGGCGCTCACGCCGATTCAACCCCACCACGTCCAAGGTTGTGCATCCCCATTTGACAATCTCATGGTTCTGACCTATAATTTTACCATAGCTAAAACATGAGTTAAAGGAGGTATTATTATGGCCGAAATTCTCCTTTCTCCCGACGAGTTGATCACCAGTACGAAAGCTGCTGCCCAGTTCTCCCGTCTGCTGGACAGTCTGTCCGATCATCGCTGGTTCATCCAACGGCGGGGCAAGATCGAAGCGGTGCTCACCAGTCTTGAGGAATACAAGCGTCTGCTGGTACTGGAAGAGCTGGTGGACCACATGATGTTGGGCCGGCTTATCGAAGAGCGGGAACGCACAGACAGCGGGCACCGCATCAGCCTGGACGAGTTGGTCGAAAAATACGACCTCGGCGAGTGAGATGTACGAGGTCGAACTCATCGAGGAGGCGGAGGCGGATTTCGCTGCTCTCGATCCGAGTCTGCGTCGTCAGGCTGAAGCGCAAATGCGTAAACTGAAGCAGCATCCCTACGCTGGAAAGCCGTTGGGCCACAAAGCGGGCTACGACCTGACTGGCTATCGGGCCATCCCCTTTGCGGGTAAGCGTTATCGCATCGTGTACAAGGTGGATGAAGAGAGCGAGCTGGTAACTGTCATCGTCATCGCCAAAAAGGCCAAGTTCGAAGCCTACCAGTTGGCCGCCTGGCGGGCTGGCGAAGAGGAGTAAGAAGTTCGTCATCTGGAGTGTTTATCTGACAAAGCGTCATTCGGAATGACTATATTCATGCCTCTCTCTTGAACCTGGATTCAAAGCTACGTCGTCTCCAGCAGCGAGCCCAACCCCATCGCCTTGGCTTCCTCTAAAACCAGCGAGGCGATGGCAGCGTCCTGCACCCCTACGCCGGTCAGGTCGCAGACGGTGATCTGGCTCTCGTCCGTTCGCCCAGGCACCTGTCCGATGATCAACTCACCCAGCTCTCCGGTCACATCGTCGGCGCTGATCACCCCCGCTTCCACCGCGTGGTGAATCTCGCCCAGGCGCAGGCATTGGCTCAGCCGGTCGGCGATGATGATGTCGGCCCGGGCCAGCACACCGACGTCCAACTCTTGCTTGTCGGGTGCGTCAGAGCCAACAGCGTTGATGTGCACCCCATGCGGCAGCCATTGAGCTCGGACCAACGGCTCCCGGCTGGGAGTGGTGGTGATCACCAGATCGGTGTTCTGCAGGGCAGCCTCAATGTCCGGGGCGACGGTCACGTCCACTTCCAGTTCGGCCACCATCTCGCGGGCGTAGGCCTCGGCGTGCTCCCGGTTGCGGCTCCACACTGCTATCCGACCGGTCAGTTCCCGCACTACAGCTAAGGCCTGCAACTGATAGCGCGCCTGGGCCCCCGAACCGATGATCGTCACCTTTTCCAGCACGGGATTGGCCAGCCAGTTGGCCGCCACTCCCCCGGCTGCTCCGGTGCGCAGGTCGGTCAGGTAACCGTTGTCCAGCAACAGCGCCGCCGGGAAACCGGTGGTGGCATCAAGGGCCATCATCAGGCCAGAACTGGAGGGCAACCCTTGGGCTGGGTTCTCCCAGAAGCCGGTGGCTACCTTGAAGACGGCGTAGGGAGCGCCCTGGATGTGGGCGCCCTTGACATGGATCTCGCCACTGACCTCGGGCACCTCCAGGCCGATCACGTCGGGCAGCCGAGCCTCGCCCCGGGCCAGAGCAGCAAAAGCCTTCTCCATCGCCTCCAGCGCCTCGGGCATGGAGACAGCCTGTCGGATTTCCTGCTCGGTCAAAACCAGG
Organism: Anaerolineales bacterium; assembly: GCA_004377365.1. Classification (GTDB taxonomy): domain Bacteria; phylum Chloroflexota; class Anaerolineae; order E26-bin7; family E26-bin7; genus E26-bin7. The sequence continues at coordinate 6,117 of SOHZ01000304.1, forward strand.
ATAGACATGGGTATTCCTCCCTCCTCTTGCATTTCCTGCTTTGTGACTATCTGGACTACGTCGTGTATACAATCGACGGTCTCCCGCTAGAGGGATGACGTGCTTGATTGTTAATTGCTCTTTTCCAACCAAGATATGGTCGACAACCAGGCGTAACACCTGCTGTTGTTCCTCTGGTGTTGGTGATTGTAACACCGATTTGATGTTTTCACAAAACTCGGCTACGTCCGAGGCTAG
>SOHZ01000237.1 GCA_004377365.1 Anaerolineales bacterium
CTTAGCACCCTGTCAGTTGACATCCTGCGCCAAATTGCCGAGACTTTGCTAGACATCACTTTCTGAACCGCTCACGCCGGATTGACGCAGACACAGCTCAGAAGCGTTGTCGGGCAAAGAGCTCCGTCTTAGGGAAAACTAAATGAGTCGAGAACAATCCCTTGAACAGCGAGCGGCGAGCTTGATACCTCTAGATCAATTCATCGAATTGGTCACCCACCGTGATCTGGAAGAGTTGCTGACCGATGCGCTGGCTTTAATGATACGGACTTTTAATGCCAAAGCCGGTTCTTTGATCTTTGCCAGGGTCCCTCCATTACGCATCAGGCAAGGTGAGTTTGATTTTGATAAAGAAGTAGCTGAGCAAATCACTCGCTGGGAAAAGACCATAGAAAACAGGATAAATTCGACCTGGGAAATACAAACACCTCGCCTGTCGCCTATCACCATCCATCCTCTATCTGATAGCGGATTGACTCTGCTGACCATACCCCTTCTGAGCCAGATGAAAATCATCGGTTCCATAGGCTTGGTATTTGAGGTAGGACAGGAGCCCGACAATTACCAGCACCATGTCTTGACCCGCTTCGTGCGGGGCATCAGTAACATGGCCCAACTGACCGAGGAGCTTGCAGTGACTCAGCAACGCTTGAGCCAACTGGGGCTACTCTATCAGGTAGGACAGACCATGGCTTCAACTTTTGACCTGACCAAGCTGCTGAACGACACTTTGCAATTAACCACCAGCGTGATTGATGCCGCCGCTTCAGCTCTGATGCTGATTGACGAGCAGTCAAACGAACTGGTCTTTGAGGTCACTCACGGAGTAGAAAAGGTTGTGGTGCCCCGTGAGAGAATTAGCCTGGATGAAGGGATAGCTGGCTGGGTAGCCACTCATGGCGAGCCAGTGATTGTTAACGATGTCAGCAAAGACAGCCGCTTCAGCCAAAAGGCCGATGCGCACACCAGTTCCCTCACCAGGTCCATCGCTGCTGTGCCCCTGCAGATCAAGGGCAAGACCATCGGTGTCTTGGAAGTGCTGAACAAATTCTCGGCCGATGGCTTCGATGAGGAAGACCTGAGGCTGATACTGACCCTGACTACCCAAGCAGCTATTGCCATTGAGAATGCACGATTGTATCAGAGCTTACGAGAGGAACGAGACAGGATCATTCAGGCTCAGGATGATGTGAGGAGAGAGCTGTCTCGCAAGCTGCACGACGGCACTGTCCAGTTTTTAGCGGCCATCGCTATGGACGTCGAACACGTTGGGCGCTTGCTGAAACTGAAACCAGAAGCTGTCTTCGCTGAACTCGACGCCTTGCGCAAACTGGTGCATCAGGCCACCCGCGAGGCACGCATAGTCCTCTTCGAATTGCGCCCTGTCATTTTGGAGAGCCAGGGATTAGTACCCGCTTTGCGATCCTATGTCAATCAACTGCAAGATAGCGATGAGTTCGCCGTCCACTTGGATGTCAGCAATTTCGACTCACAACTCGATCCCAAAGTGGCCGGCACCATCTTCTCCATCGTTCAGGAGGCTATCAACAATGTCAAAAAACACGCCCATGCTAGGAACGTGTGGCTCAACCTTGCCATTGACAGGGACCAACTCGTTGTAGGTATCAAAGACGACGGCCAGGGCTTCGATGTGAAAGCCATCGAGCGAGACTATGATCAGCGAGGCAGCTTTGGCTTGTTGAACATGCACGAACGGGCAGAGCTGATAGACGGCTTCCTGGTCATCGAATCCAGTCAGGTCGAACCGGAGCGAGGTACTGTGGTCACACTCCGAGTGCTATTGAACAAAGCTGTAGGACCGAGATGGCTGAACCACAAGTATTGAGGGAAGAGGGCCTGCGCTATTACCGACAGGGAGCTCTTGATGAGGCTATCGCTTGCTTTGTCGAGGCCCACTCGCTTTACATAGAGAAGGGAGACCAGTCTGGCGCGGCCGAGGTGCTTAACAACCTGGGTGTCATCTACTACCAGCAGGAACGCTGGTCAGAGGCAACTGAGGCCCTGGAGAAGGTTCACCAGGCCTTCATCGTCATGGAGGATGTAGATGGCCAGGCGCAGACCTCGGGCAATCTGGGAAGTCTCTACGGAGCCAGCGGCCAGCTTGAGAAAGCGGCACAGCATTTCAAGGATGCCCTCACTCTTTTCCACCAGTTAGGAGATAGTCAAGCTGAGAGCACCACCTGGCGTGCCCTAAGCACCGTTCGCCTTCGTCAAAGGAGATGGCTGGAGGCTATCTCTGCCTATGACTCTAGCTTGACCTGTCTGAAACGGCTCTCTTTGGGACAGCGCTTGCTTCATCTCCTGTTAGGGCTGCCATTGCGTTTGCTCTCCGGAGCCAGATAGCAAGAGAGCCCTGAAGACTATATCCCCACCTAACACCAAAAAAGGCAACATCCAGATCGACCTGGATGCTGCCCTTTTCTAACTATAACCTTTTCCGCTCGGCAACTCTATGTTTCCTCTGGGACCCTTTCCTCTTCCAATTCATCTTTGAGTTTTTCGGCAGACTCCATGCTTTTCCCTTCTCCATCTCTGGCGACGGGACTGTGTCTCTTCTCATCCCGAAAGCCCGTTCCAGCCGGAATAAGCTTGCCGATGATCACGTTCTCTTTCAAACCAAGCAACTCGTCCGTCTTACCCTCGATGGCCGCATTGGCCAGAACATTGATGGTGTGTTGGAAGGATGCAGAAGAAAGGAAACTGTCGGTGTTCAAGGCAGCCTTGGTTATTCCCAACAGGACCGGCTGGGCCGTGGCTGGCTGTTCACCAGCCTCGGCCGCTTTAGCGTTAACATCAGCAAAAACGAAACGGTCCACTAGTTCCTCCAGGAGGAAGGTAGTATCTCCTGGTAAGACTACATGTACCTTTTTCAACATCTGGCGGAGGATCATCTCGACGTGCTTGTCGTGAATGTTCACCCCTTGAGAACGATAGACTTTTTGTATCTCTTCCAGCAGATAGCTCTGAGTTGCCTCTCGTCCAAGGATGCGCAAGATTCGATGCGGGTTAAGGGAGCCCTCGATCAGTTGCTGACCAGCTACTATCCTTTGGCCATTTTCCACCGACAACCGGGCGGCTGATGGCACCTCATACTCCTGCTCCTCGCGCCGCTCGTAGCGTATCACAACCTGACGATCCTTCAGTGAGACTTTGCCTCCGGTCGTAGCCACTATCTCGCGCCCCCCACGGCTGACCAGGGGAGTACCAGCCTCCACCTCATCGCCGTCTTTCACCAGGATTTTCCAGTTGTATTTGATGTCGTATCTGTCCTCCAACAACCGGGCGGCTGATGGCACCTCATGCCCCCGCCCCTCGCCCCGCTCGTAGCGTATCACAACCCGGCGATCCTTCAGTGAGACTTTGCCTCCGGTCGTAGCCACTATCTCGCGCCCCCCACGGCTGGCCAGAGGAGTGCCAGCCTCCACCTCATCGCCGTCTTTCACCAGGATTTTCCAGTTGTATTTAATGTCGTATCTGTCCTCCAACAACCGGGCGGCCGATGGCACCTCATGCCCCCGCCCCTCGCCCCGCTCGTAGCGTATCACAACCTGACGATCCTTCAGTGAGACTTTGCCTCCAGTCGTAGCCACTATCTCGCGCCCCCCACGGCTGGCCAGAGAAGTGCCAGCCTCTGCCTCATCGCCGTCTTTCGCCAGGATTTTCCAGTTGTATTTGATGTCGTACCTGTCCTCGATGACCTCACTGAAAACGACCCTGATGCGGCGCAGGCCATCTTCATGGATGATCTCCGCCACGCCATCAATGTCAGATATGAGGGCTTCTCCTTTAGGATTGCGGGCCTCAAAGAGTTCCTGTACTCGAGGCAGGCCGTGGGTGATGTCGGACGTGCCGGCCACACCCCCCGTATGGAAGGTACGCAGAGTAAGCTGTGTACCCGGCTCACCAATAGATTGGGCGGCGATAATGCCCACCGCTTCTCCTACCTTGACCAGTTCACCTTGAGCCAGATCGCGGCCGTAGCACATGACACACACGCCATGTCGAAGCTCACAAGCCAGAGGCGAACGGACATAGACCTCTTCTATGCCCGCCTGTTCGATAGCCTGGGCTTGCTCTTCCTCGATCATCTGCCCCGCTTCCACGATGGTTTGCCCATCACTGGGGGCCACTACGGGTGCTGCTGCTATCCGTCCCAATATCCGTTGCGCCAGGCCCGCATTGCCCCTGGAAGCATCCCACCCTCGCACCCACATACCGGTTCGGATGCCGCAGTCCTGAGCACTGACGATAGTATCCTGGGCTACATCTACCAGGCGTCGCGTCAGATAGCCAGCATCGGCTGTGCGCAAAGCTGTGTCGGCCAGACCCTTGCGAGCGCCGTGAGTGGAGATAAAGTACTCCAGAGCTGTCAGGCCCTCACGGAAGTTGGAAAGGATAGGCAGAGCGATGATACGACCTGAAGGATCAGCCATCAAACCACGCATGCCAGCCAACTGCCGGATGGGTTGGAAGCCTCCTTTGGTCGCTCCCGAGACAACCATCGCCCGGATTGGACCGGTGGGATCCAGGCTTTGGGCCACAGCCTCGGTTATCTCATCAGTGGCCCTGGTCCAAAGCTCCACGGTCTTGACGTATTGTTCATCTTCGGTGATGAGACCGCGCCGATACTGCTGTTCCACGGCGTTGACCTCCTCGGTCACCTGCTCCAGGATTTCCGCCTTGGCCCCCGGTACGGTGATATCGCTCACGGCAATGGTCAAACCCGATTGAGTGGCATACCTGAAGCCTATATCCTTGATCTTGTCCACAAATTTGGCCGTCTCCACTGGCCCTAGTTGCTGATAGCACCGGGCCACCAGATCCTTGAGCTTGCTCTTGTCCATCGCTTCGTTGACGAAACGCAGCTCCTCTGGCAGGACCTCATTGAAAAGGGCGCGGCCAACTGTGGTCTCAATGGCTTTCTGGCGCCGTGTTGGCTTGCTGGTGACTTGATGAACCCTGATCTTGGCGTGAAGATCAACCTTGCCCAAATCATGCGCCAGGGCCACCTCTTCCAGGTTGACGAAGATTTTGCCCTCCCCACGACAGCCTTCTCGTTCCATGGTCAGGTAGTAGCAGCCCAGCACCATATCTTTGGATGGGCCGACGATAGGTTCTCCACTGGCCGGGAGCAAGAGGTTCTTCGTGGAAAGCATCAGTCTCCGCGCTTCCTCAACGGCTGTCTTGGATAGGGGGATATGGACAGCCATCTGGTCCCCATCAAAGTCAGCGTTGAAAGCTGCGCAAACCAGGGGATGGATCTGGATAGCGTGGCCCTCCACCAGGACAGCCTCGAAAGCCTGGATGCCCAGGCGATGGAGGGTAGGAGCCCGGTTGAGGAGAACGGGCCGTTCCTTGATCACTTCCTCCAGGACTTCCCAGACCTCGGGCCGCGCCTGCTCAACGATACGTTTAGCTCCCTTCACGTTGACGGCATAATTGTACTCCACCAGCTTGCGGATGACAAAGGGCCGGAAGAGTTCCAAGGACATCCCTTTGGGCAGGCCACATTGGTGCAATTCCAGATGCGGTCCGATGACAATGACTGAACGGCCGGAGTAGTCCACTCTCTTGCCCAGGAGATTGCGGCGGAAACGCCCTTGTTTGCCCTTGAGCATATCCGACAGCGATTTGAGTTGTCGTCGGCCCCGGGCTGAGACCGCCTTGCCGCGACGGCTGTTATCAATAAGGGAATCCACCGCTTCCTGGAGCATACGTTTCTCGTTGCGCACGATGACATCAGGTGCACCCAGCTCCAACAGCCTTTTCAGCCTGTTGTTACGGTTGATGACCCGCCTGTAGAGATCATTAAGGTCTGATGTGGCAAAGCGTCCTCCATCCAACTGGACCATGGGTCTGAGGTCCGGGGGGATTACAGGCAGCACGGTCAGGATCATCCATTCGGGTCGGTTGCCTGACTTGCGGAAGGCCTCCGCCACTCGCAAACGTTTGGTAGCTTTCTTGCGTGTCTGCTTGGAGCGTGTAGTCTTGATCTCGGCCCGCAATTCCTTGGCCATAGCGTCCAGGTCCATGTCCTTGAGAACATCGTAGAAGGCCTCAGCTCCCATCTTGGCCGAGCAAACGTGACCCCATTTTTTCTCCAGCTCCCGGTAGCGAAACTCGTTCAGAAATTGCAACGGGGCCAGACTCATTACTTCGGTGCGATCCGCTTCGGCCGCTGCCCTGAGACTTTCTACTTGCTGGGCCAGTTCATCCTCCTGGTCTTCGCTCTCTCTATCAGCAACGTGGCGTAGTTGGCCTATTTGAGCCTCAATGAGGATCCGGTTGTTCTCTTGTGCGGTCTCAATTTCAGCTTTGATTTTGCTCAGCCTGGACTGTACCACCTCATTCAGGAGAGCCAGGTGTTCGCGCTCCACCTTCTCTCCTTTCTCGACGATGGTCACTGCCGAAGGGGAGAAAACCAGCGGAGCACGGACCTTCTTGCCCTGGCGGTCCTCGATTTTGCCTTGCAAGGCCTGGGCCTCTTTCATGACCGACTCGATAGCTGAGGCCAACTGTTCATCCAAACGCCGGGCCGGGGAAGCCACGGCCTCTTCCGCTTTCTCGATTTCCTCAGCCAGGTTCAACTTGATTTCGTTAATCCGCTCCTGGGTGGCTTTCTCCAGACGGACTTGCTCACGGGCCAGATCCTCATCGAGACGGCGCAGGGCTTTGCCGCGTGCCCCCTCGTCAACTTTGGTGATCACATACTGAGCGAAGTATAGGACACGGTCCAGATTTCGACGCGAAATATCGAGAAGCAATCCCAGATGGCTGGGCACCCGGCGCGTATACCAGATGTGAGCCACCGGCGCGGCTAGCTCGATGTGTCCCATACGCTCCCGCCTGACTGAGGAGCGAGTTACTTCCACTCCGCAGCGGTCACAAACGATGCCCCTGTAGCGAACCTGCTTGTATTTGCCACAGTAGCACTGCCAGTCTTTGGTCGGCCCGAAGATGGCCTCGCAGAACAGGCCATCCTTTTCTGGCCTCAGGCGGCGATAATTGATGGTCTCGGGCTTGGTCACCTCTCCGTGAGACCAGCCACGGACTTGTTCTGGCGATGCCAGACTGATGCGAAGAGCTCTAAATTCCCTGATATTCAATCTACATTACCTCCTGATCAGCTTGTGTTGCCTGTGATTTGCTAATGTATCTGAGAGTTGTTTCAACACTACGATGACCCAACAAATTGGCCACCGTGGCCACATCACCGGTTTCCTCCAACATGGATGTGGCAAAGGTATACCGTAATGTATGGGCGGAGACGCCTGTCAGGCCCACTGCCCTGGTGTAAACGTTGACCAGACGTTGTACCGTTCGCGCCGAGATAGGGTTACCTTCCTGGCTCAAGAACAAGTGCTTGACGCCTGGCGAAGGAGGGCGTACCTGCAGATACTCCTGCAAGCTCTGGCAGACCAGAGCTTTGAGGGGAATACGCCGATGACTATTGCCCCCATTCCCCGTCACTGTCAAGGTACCCCTGCTGTCTGTCAATTCGATGTCAGCCAACTGTAGCTCGGTCAACTCCCCGACCTTTATGCCCGTTTGGAGGAGCAACTGGATGATAGCATAGTCCCGCTTGACCAGGCTGGGCCTTCCCGCCTGGGCTGCCTCCAGCAAGCAGGCGATTTCGTCGGCGTCGAGGGCTCTCCGTGAAATTGGGGGGGGCTGGATTGGCCTTACGTCAGCAGCTGGATTGCTTTCCATCAGGTCAGCTTGCCGGGCGAAACCGCAGAACTTGCGGATAGCCTGCAAATGGCGGTTGGCAGTGGCTGGCGACAGCCCTCTTCCCCCGCGTAAGTATCGGCAATAGGCCCGCACGTCGTCGGCCGTCAAATTCAAAAGGGAACAGCCCTGCCCCGATTCGACACACCAGCGAGCGACCCCTCGCATATCGGCCAGGTAGTTGACGACAGTGGCCGGTGAGAGGCCCAGCCTCACCAGGTATTTTTCAAACCGAGCAAGTAGGTTGTTCTCAGCATTTCTGACCATTCGTCGTCCTTGGGGAATTAGCAAGCAACATCGGCAATGGCTTTATTTGCTTCGTTCAACCAACAGCGAGTGGCAATTCGACACGCTCACCGGTGGCTTCATTGATAACTAAAAGTCTGCCTGTATCTTCACGCCGCAACTGCTCGTTCGCGTTCAACAGCTCGATGCCGTAGATCGTTCCATCAGGAGCCATGTCCACGACTAACTCGTCGCTGATCCGAATCGTCTCCACTTCAGCTCGCTTCTCTTGAAAACGAATGTAGGCGATATTGTAGCGAGGGTCGTACGTGAATCTCATAGTGCGGTCTCCTCTCCGGACACTCAGACCGCGATTATTGCAACTGCGGGTCGGTGATCTCCTTCCATTCCCCATGGGATGACCTGCAAGAGAATAGAAATGTACGGTTCTAACTCGCGTACAGGGCAGAGCGCAAGACTTCAAGAATCTCGGGAACCGCCCTCTGGACAGTCTCCTGTTTCTCTTTATCCTCGAAATGGTCGAGGACAACCTGCTTGTCCAGATCTAGGCGAAGGCCGTAGACTTGCTCCACACCATCAAGAGAGTACCGAATCAGAGCAGAGGGAGTGCGGCGATGCCCCTCGGGCACTTCAACACGAAGAAACTCAATTGAAGCACCGCCTTCAACATGGTCCTTTAGATCAATGGCAATCATGAAAGTCCTCCTATTCTTCAACAGGCCATTTCCACACCTTGTAACGGTTCCGTACATGAGCTGCCGGTATATTACCCACAGCGAGAATCTCAGCATCCCGCAGCGCCCGCACAAGAGTCTCTAGCTGAATGGTGAGCTTGGGGGGATAGGAAGTCCCACCGCCTGGTGGTGGTTGTGGGCGGGGTAGCTTTAGAAACCGCCCCATCTCCACGCGGCTCACAAGCCCCAGCACGAAATCCGGAAGCCCATCGTGCTGATAGTACATCGAATCGAGAGGCTCTGGTGCTGCCGCAGCTACTTCCTTGACCGGATCGAGGAGCTGGAGTCCGAGAGGCAGTGGCTTGCTGATCTCTATTTCATAGACGTATCCAGGATTGGTCTCTGTCGCCGGAATGCGACCAAAGGGCGCGGCGTACCAGTAAGCAACTCCGTATGATCGGGTTAGGGAGATATAGGGACTATTGATATCTGCTCTCGCAATATGCATCATCAACCGCTCAATACTGTGAACGGCTCCAGGCTTCTTTGGAGTGAAACCGTTCAGTCGCGCGTCGTTCTCATGCCAGTACGTGCCTACACCAGCTCCTCGGTAGAATATTGACATAAGCATCCTTTCCTTGTTGACCGGCGATCTGCAACTACGTCTAACGTCTACGTAGCTGAAGTTTTTATCCCGTGCTCACCCCTCGACGGACACGCACAGCTCGGAGCCAGGCTAGTAGCATTATACGCAATAATTATACGCTATTTTCTACGCATTGTCAAGAATTCACCCCTCACCCATCATCATTCTGAGGTAGGCTTCCATGAAATCGTTCAGTTGACCATCGAGCACGGCCTCGGTGTTGGCCGTCTCGTGGCCAGTACGCAGGTCTTTGACCATGTGATAAGGCTGCAAAACATAGGAACGGATCTGATTGCCCCAGCCGGCCTCTACGTGTTTGCCTTTGAGTCGAGCCCGCTCCGTCTCTTGTTTCTCTACCTCCAGATCGTAGAGACGCCCGCGCAGGATTTTCATGGCCACCTGACGGTTCCGGGTCTGGGAACGCTCATTTTGACAGGCGACCGCGATTCCTGTGGGCAGGTGGGTGATGCGCACGGCGGTGGCGTTCTTCTGCATGTGCTGGCCGCCGGGGCCCGAAGAGCGGTAAACTTCGATTTTGAGGTCATTGGGATCAATGTCCACTTCGATGTCTTCGGCAATGTCGGGCCACGCCTCCACCAGGGCAAAGGAGGTATGGCGACGGCGGGAGAAATCAAAGGGGGAGATGCGCACCAGCCGGTGAACCCCGCGTTCCGCCTTGAGGTAGCCGTAGGCATAAGGCCCGACCACCTCGACGGTGACGGTTTTTAACCCCGCTTCCTCACCCGTCAGGGAATCCAAGATTTCGGTCTTGAAATTCTGCCTCTCGGTCCAGCGCAGGTACATGCGCAACAGCATTTCGGTCCAGTCCTGGGCCTCGGTGCCCCCAGCGCCGGCGTGGATGGCCAGAATGACGTCGTTTCGGTCGTGTTTGCCCGAAAGGAGAAGGTGGAACTCAAGGCGGCTCAACTCGGACTCTACTTTTTCCACCTCGGCGGTGATTTCGTTCAGCATGGTTTCATCATTGTCAGCGATGGCCAGCTCCAACAGACTTTGCATGTCGGCCACGCGGCCAGCCAACTCTCTCCAGACGCTCACCTCCTCCCGCAGTGAAGCCAACTGCTGCATAGCGGTCTGAGCCCTCGCTGGCTCATCCCAGAAATCGGCTGCGGTTGATTCCTCCTCTAGCTTGGCAATCTCCTTCTCTTTCCCAGCTAAGTCAAAGACGCACCTGTATTTCATTGATTCGGGCATTCAGCCCATCTAACTGATTTCTCAATTCTTCCATTATTCTTTCTCCTATTATTCAAACAACCCCTCTACGAATGCCTCGGCGTCAAACTCGGCCAAGTCGTCCAGCCCCTCACCGGTGCCGACCCAGAGGATGGGCACATCTAGCTCTTTGGCAATGGCAAAGACGATGCCCCCTTTGGCTGTGCCATCCAACTTGGCCAGAAAGATGCCCGTAATGTCAACGGCCTCCTTGAAATGCTGGGCCTGGGCCAGAGCGTTCTGCCCGGTGGTGGCATCCAGGACGAGGAGGGTCTCGTGGGGAGCGCGGTGCACGTTTTTGGCCACTACCCCCCGCACCTTCTTCAACTCTTGCATCAAGTTGTACTTTGTGTGCAGACGACCAGCCGTGTCAATGATGAGCAGGTCGGCCCCGCGAGAGCGGCCAGCCTGGATGGCGTCGTAGACCACCGCACCCGCGTCGGCCTGGGGCTGGTGGGCGATGACGTCAACGCTCACCCGTTCCCCCCATATCTTGAGCTGATCAATGGCCGCGGCACGGAAGGTATCGGCCGCCCCCAAGATCACCTTCTTCCCCTGACCCTTGTAATACCTGGCCAACTTGGCGATGCTGGTAGTCTTCCCCGAACCGTTCACTCCCACGATCAAGATGACTGTCAGCAAGGGGGTTTCTTCGCTAGGTTCCCAGACCTTGCTATTCAAAATGTCAATCAATTCCCTCTTGAGGATCTCCTTCACTGCTTCGGCGTCGCGCACCCTGGCCCCGTTGACCTGTTCTTGCAGCCTCTCCACGAGCTCGACGGTGGTTTTGACCCCCACGTCGGCCTGGATGAGCAATTCCTCCAACTCTTCCCACAACTCAGCGGTGACCTCGCTCACGCCCAACAGTTCTGTGACCCGTCCGAAGAAAGAGCGACGGGTGCGGGTCAGACTCTGGCTGATCTTTTTCGACCGTCCCAACACTTAGGGCTAACCTCCCATAGGAATGTGCAAACAATAATTTTACCACAAAATCATACTAATAGCAAATAGAGATTGCCCCTTGCCCCTGCGTCCAGGTAGAAGCTGGCACCGAGACAATGCCCAGGCCATGCTGGCTGGCCTGAGCGAGTTGCATAGTGGCCGCTTTGCGCGTGCTCGGCAGGCCGCTCTCCCACAAGCAGCCTGAGGCTACCGACATTTCTGCGTTATACCCTTGCCCCTGTTTGCTCATGTCAACTTAAGATAAACCTCTCGATAACCTCAATCACACCCTCTTCGTCTACAGGAGGAGCGATGTAGTCAGCGGCAGCCTTCACCGCCGGGCTGGCATTGCCCATGGCCACCCCCAGACCTGCCCACTCCACCAGCTCCAAGTCATTGTCATTGTCGCCGATGCCGATGGTCTCCCCCAGCGGGAGGCCCAAGTGGTCAGCCAGGCGAGCCAGAGCGTGCCCCTTGGAGACGTCCAGAGGGATGCCTTCCGCGAAGCGGGGGTAAGACCTCACAAACCGCATCCGGCCAGAGAAAAGCGCCCCCAACTCTGCTATCAGCGGCTTGGTAGCCCCCTCATCAGAGAGGACGATGATGAACTTCATGGGATCACGGTCCAAGAAGGCCAGCATGTCACCGACGGGATAGACGGCTGCCTTTGCGATTCTGGTATAGTACCTGGCTTCGGGGGTCATGCGTTCCGCGTAGGCTCGGCCATCATCCACGTAGACGTTGAGATGCAGTCCCCTCTGCCGGGTGAAGCGGATGAGCTCTTGCGCTAACGGCAGGGGCAAAGACTGTTTGTAGATCACCCGTCCATTCAAATGGTCCTTGATGAGCCCGCCCTGGTAACAGATGAGAGGCGCATTGACCCCCAGTTCCTGCGCGAAAGGGAGGGCTGAGCCAAAAGCACGTCCCGTGGCTATGGTGAACCTGACGCCTTTCTCCATAGCTCGACGCACAGCGTCTTTCACTTTGGGCGAGAGGACGGCATCCCTGGCCATCAGCGTGCCGTCCAGATCAGCAGCTATCAGCTTGTACTTCAATAACCACCATCCTATCCAGCCCGGCGTAGTCCTGGACGACCTCAACCGTGGCTCTCGAAAAATGCACTGTCCTGAGCAAAGTCGGAGGGTTGTCGAAGGAACGCCTGGCTAAATCGGCCACTGCCGCCCCCTGCGTGGCTCCGATTTCCAGCAGAATTGTCGCCTGTGGTTTGAGATGGGACCGCGCCTGAGCCAGCAAGCGGCGGATAGCATCAAGGCCATCAGGGCCGCCGTCCAAAGCAGAACGGGGTTCGTAGGCAGCTATGGTCCGCGGTAACTGTTCCCACTCGCCCCCACTGACGTAGGGCAGATTGGCGACGATGAGGTCCACAGGCTCGGGCAAGGGCGAAAGCAGGTCTCCCTGGAGCAGATGGACGTTTCTCTCAACGCTGTGACGACAACGGTTGAGCGCCGCTACTTCCAGGGCTTCGGACGAGGCGTCGAGGGCATAGATGATCGCCTGGGGCAGGTGCACGGCCAGACTGATGGCTATGGCCCCACAACCCGTCCCCACATCGGCAATGGTCAGGGGGTTGGAGATGGCCCGGCCAATCTCAAGCCCCTTCTCCACCAGCAATTCCGTCTCCGGCCGGGGAATCAGCACCCGCCGATCCACATAGAAATCGAGCCCGTAAAACTCCTTATGGCCGGTGATGTAAGCCACGGGCTCGTGCTGTCTGCGTCGCTCGATCAGTTCACGGTAACTTTCCAGCTCAGCGGCGTCCAATCGCCGCTCAGGGTGAGCGTGGATCTGGGCTCTGGTCAACCCCAGGACGTGGCCCAGCAACAATTCTGCGTCGAGGCGGGGAGTGTCAAGACCCTCTTCCTGTAAGAGCCGCATCGCCTCAATCAGCAGTTGTCTGATGCTCGTCTCCTCTCTCTTATCCCCTATCTCATTCACCTACCCCATCCCCACTGTTCTCAACTTTTCTGCCTGCTCAGTGGTGGCCAGTTCGTCAATGAACTCGTTAAGGTCACCGTCCAGGATGGTTTCCAGGCGGTAGCTGGTCAGGCCGATGCGATGGTCAGTCACCCTGTTCTGGGGAAAGTTGTAGGTGCGGATCTTCTCGCTGCGCTCACCGCTGCCCACCTGGAGACGACGAGTCTCGCCCCGCTCTTCCAGTTGCTTCTGCTCCTCGATAGCATAGAGCCGTGCTCGCAGGATGGTCATGCCCCGTTCCTTGTTCTGGAATTGGGAGCGCTCTCTCTCGCAAGCCACAACCATGCCTGTCGGCAGGTGGATGATGCGCACTGCGGTGGCGTTCTTCTGCATGTGTTGCCCCCCGGGGCCGGACGACCGGTAGACCTCGATCTCCAGATCGCTGGGATCAATCTCTACCTCCACTTCATCCATTTCTGGCAGGACGGCTGCAGTGGCGGTAGAGGTGTGGATGCGGCCACTGGCCTCGGTGACGGGCACCCGCTGCACGCGGTGGACACCGCTTTCGTACTTCAGGCGCGAATAGGCCCCCTTGCCCTCAATGCTGAAGATGACTTCCTTGAAGCCACCGATCCCGGTCATGTTGGAACTAAGGAGTTCGGTGGACCAGCCGTGGTTCTCAGCGTATCGGGTGTACATGCGGTACAAATCAGCGGCAAACAGTCCAGCCTCGTCGCCCCCAGCCCCGGCCCGGATCTCCATGATGACGTTCTTCTCGTCCTTGGGGTCCCTGGGCAGAAGCATGAGCCTCAACTGCCCGTGTAACTCCTCCCGCCTGGCGGTCAGCCTCTTGATTTCCTCCCTGGCCAGTTCTTCCAGTTCCTCGTCGCCGCCCTCTTGCAACATGGCCTCTGTTTCATTTAACTCTTGCTCATTGGCCTTGTATTGGCGATAAGTCTGGACCAACTCTTCGATCCCGGCTTGCTCTTGGGCCAGTTCTTTCAGGCGGACGTGGTCCGTGGCCACCTCCGGAGCAGCCATCATTCTATTCAATTCTTCGTAACGTTCTTCAACCAGAGCCAGTTTCTCTAGCATGATGAAAATCCCCTTATACCAAATGTGGTGTGTACAGTAATCAGGGAGAATCTGACACCCACCAAAATAGAACCCACCGCCGCTTTCGTAAATGCCCGGCCGGTGGGCATTGATAGACTGCATAAAGACTTCCAGGTAGGACTCCCGCTACCCCGGGTGGAGGGTGACCGCTGACACTCCTCAGTCATCCCATTTCACTGCGCCTGGCCCGTCAGGTCCCTGCCCGGTAGAGAGCCGCAGCCATGTAACCTACCCCCTGGGAGCGATCTCCCGTCACGTCCCCAGAGTTCATGTACTTGAGAACCTTGGCCTTGTTGGCTCCCAACTCCTAAGCAGCCAACATGACAGCTATCGCCGGGGTACCGCCACAGATCTCACATTTGCCTCCAGGAGCGCCAACCAGTCGCGCAGCAGACTGGCCGACGCGTCACTCATACATACTACTGGCCTCTGTACACGGCGGCGGCCAGATAGCCCACAACGTACTGACCTGGCGTGCGGATGCCGGTCACATCCCCGGAGTTGGTATGATGCAGTACCCCGACTTTGTTTGCGCCCAAAGCCCTGGCCGCCGTCAACATGGCGTACACTGGGATGCGCCCGCACACGCTGCAATCCCAGGGGGACAGAACCTCCTTGATGCGCGCCATGTCGAAACTGGCAATGGCCTCCACAACCACCTTGTCACGGCGCACGACCTCGTCATAGTTTTCAATGTGGTGCAGGTCGGTGCTGGCCACCACGAGCGCCTTTTTGTCTCTCAGCACTTCGGCCAGGGCTGTGCCCAGCTCCTCCCCGGCCTCGAAGGACGACTCACCGATCATCACCGGCAGCAGGCGAAAGTCACCCAGGGCTACCTGCAGGAACGGCAGTTGGATCTCCAACGAATGCTCACCGTCGTGGCTGACCCGGTTGATCCGGACCTTCTCCTCCAGTGCACCGACCAGTTCGCCATCGAGCTTCACCATCCCCAGAGGGGTCTCGTAGGCGGCGGCGCTGGTGACGGCAAAGCGGCCCAGTGGCACGCGGTGCACGGGCGAGATGACGACCACGGCATCGTAGGCGATGTCCTGAGCCCTGTCGAAGGGTTGTCGAAGGGATGCCCCATCCAGTTGCTTGTAGGCATAGGCAGCTACCTGGCCGGAGTAGATATAGCCAGCGTGAGGGCTGATAAGACCCATCAACTCCCCTTCCAGCTCTTCTTTCTCCACGTTGTCCAGATAGCCCTGCACCGCCTTCCGCAATTGCTCCTCGGTGCCAGGGTACCAACTCCCGGCGATCACCGCACGGCGAACATTTTTAGGGTCTATCTTGTTCATTATGATGCCTCCTCTCAGTCCAGCTGGTACTCCTGACTCGATTCAACCAGGACTGCCAGCTCGCGCCAGAGGCCCTAGGGCCTCTGAGAGCCCAGGTGTCTCTCCTCCAAGTCAACGACGATAGCCTCGAAAGAGTCGCCCTCAGCGGTATATATTTCAGGTGATAGGCGGCAACGGTCAGCAAGGCTACAATTCGATTCTTCGCTGCTTCGTCCGGCATTTCTCGGCGGTGATGATGGCCATGATCTGTTCCACGGCCTCGTCCAACTTGCCATCACGGTTGACGACCACGTAGTCGAATTCTGACAGCCTCTTCATCTCCTCGCGGGCCGTAGCAATGCGCCTTTTCAAGCCTTCAGGGGATTCGGTTTTGCGCTCCCTTAGCCGTCGAACGAGTTCCTCCTCAGATGCAGTCCTCAAGAAGATGAGAAGGGCGTCGGGCACGATGCGCCGCACAGTGGCTGCCCCTTGCACATCGAGGCGCATAATAACGTCTTTCCCGCTGGCCAACGCCTCGCGCACCTGGGACTTGGGAATGCCTTTGTTCTGGTCATACACCACGGCGTGCTCCAGCAACTCGTCTCGCTCCAGCATAGCGGCGAACTCCTCTGAGGAGACGAAATAGTAATCTACGCCGTGCACCTCCCCCGGTCGCTGAGGCCGGTCGGTGATCGTGACCACAAAGTGGAAAGGGCATCCCAGTTCCTTCATGTGGTTCAAAGTCACGTCCTTACCCACTCCTGAAGGGCCCGAAAGCACGATCAGCAGCGGTGACGGCTCCAAAAACCTGGAAACGTCAAGATCGTATCCCTCTTTAGGTTCAGAACCTTGCTTCTCGTCCACGATGACCTGACACCTATTGACTCGTTGACCGATTGGCTCATCCCCCCGTTGACCCGTTGTCCCTTACTCATTGGCACATCAGTAGGACCGTGCCTCAGGACTCAAACCGCTCGTGCTGTTGCCTCAGCCGGCCGACGATGGTCTCCGGCTGCAAGGCCGCCAGGGCAATATGGCCACTGTCGAGAAAGATAGCAGCCTTGGCCTTGCGTCCGCGAGTCATGTCAATAGCCAGCCCCTTCTCTTTGGCCTGGCGTATCAGGCGCCTGATGGGAGCCGAGTCGGGGCTCACAACAGCCAGTATGCGGTTGGCGGCGATAGCTCCGCCGAATCCGATGTGCAGCAGCTCCGCTTTCACTCGCTTTTAGCTTGATTTGGACGGTGCTTTAGGTTATAATATATGACAACTGCCACTGTTGCTTGTCCTGAGCGTGTCGAAGGGCGGTACAGGTGGCTTTCTCAGGAGGAATATCATGCCCATCTACGAGTATCGTTGCCATGACTGTCGAAAGCGCGTGACCGTCTACTGGCGGAGTTTCTCGGAAATCGAGACCGCTAGAGCGCGCTGTCCGGTCTGCGGCGGTCAAGACTTGACCCGCCTGATCTCTCGTGTGGCCGTGTTAAGGTCTGAAGATAGCCGCTTGGAGGATTTGGCCGATCCCAGCAACCTGGCCGGCCTGGATGAAAACGATCCCAAGAGCATGGCCCGCTGGATGAGGAAGATGAGCCGCGAGATGGGCGAGGACCTGGGCTCCGAGTTCGATGAGGTAGTTGACCGCCTGGAGGCGGGAGAGAACCCTGAAGAGATTGAAGCTGCTATGCCCGATCTGGGGGGTGGCGAAGGGTTTGACGACCATGGCGAGATGTGAACAGGTGGTCAAGGAGCGAGCAAATGGGATCTCTGTTCACTTACTCCCTATCTACCCTCTCCTAAAATCTCTCGAACCGGTCCACGTCCATGACAAAGACTGTGGCCCCGCCCACCTCTACCTCCACCGGGGTTGGCATGTAGAGTTCTCCCGGCTCCATGACCGGCGGCAAAGGATTGACATACTGAGTGCGGGTATGACAGCTTTCCTTAATCAGAGCCAGAACCCCATCTACCTTCTCATCGTCTGTGCCCACGAAAATGGTCGCATTACCCTCTCGTAGAAACCCCCCCGTGGTGCTGATCATCGTGGCCCGATGTCCGTGTCTCGACAGGGTATCAAGTAATCTCCTGGCATCATCGCTGTTGACGATACTCATGATTAGTTTCATCTCTCACACTCTCCTTCCTGGGCCCGTTCTGGTCTGAGCTTGGCTT
Source organism: Anaerolineales bacterium (assembly GCA_004377365.1). Classification (GTDB taxonomy): domain Bacteria; phylum Chloroflexota; class Anaerolineae; order E26-bin7; family E26-bin7; genus E26-bin7. Next base: position 17,983 of record SOHZ01000237.1, read on the forward strand.
CCACTTCAGCTCTAATAACCCGCTGGGCAACGTCTATCGGTTGGGCAGCCTCAATGACCACCCAACGCTCTGGCTCGGCAGCGACCATTTGCAGATAACCCTGGCGCACGCGGCGGTGGAAGACAATTTCCTGCTGATCCATGCGATTCCATTCCGCCTCCCCGGCTTGGTAGGCAGACAGCTTGCGCTTTAACCCCTCCTCGACCTCTATATCCAGGTAGATAGTCAAATCCGGCTTCAGCCCACCGGTGGCAAAGGAGGTGATGACTCGCAGGACCTGGAGGTCCAGGCCGTGGCCGTAACCCTGATAGGCCAGAGTAGAGTCGGCATAGCGGTCGCAGAGGACGATTTCACCCATGGCCAGGTGCGGGCGGATGATCTGACCAACCAGTTGAGCGCGGGAGGCCGAATAGAGCAGAATTTCCGCCTGGGGAAGCATCTCGGTGTTTTCCAGCGAGTGCAACACCTCTCTGATCTGGTCGCCAATGCCGGTTCCGCCTGGCTCGCGGGTCAGGAAGACGGGATAGCCACACTCCTGGAGATACTCGTACAAAAGTTGGGCCTGCGTCGTCTTACCGCTGCCGTCGGGGCCCTCAAAGGTAACGAAAAGACAAAGCTCTCTCAACTCCAGGACCATCTGATTGTTCCATTCTCCCACTGACTCTATCACCTATTGTTCTGATAGATCCTAACCCGCCGGTGTGGTTCCCTGCCCCGGCTGTGGGAGATGAGGTTGGCCTTACGGGCCATCTGATGCTGCTGACGGCGTATATAGGCGTTCTGAGGCGACAGCTCGACGACGCGAGTCCCGGAGAGCACCTTTTGGATGGCCCCCTGGGTCTCCCCCACGACTATGGCAAAAGGGTCAGCGATCTCCGTTTCCAGCTCAAAAATGTCAGCCAGACAACTTTCCATCTGTGTGACAGTGTTGGACCGTAAGACGTAGATAGGCACACCCCGTTGCTCAGCCTTGCTGATAGGCTGGGGGCGCTTGCGATAATAGTTCTTCAGAGTGATGACCACATCAACATCCCCCAGATCCTTGACAATAGCCACCGGCAAGTGCAAGTTCTGAGCGGCTTGCCTTAAACGGTTCTGGCCGATACCATAAGGATAGACCCGCAGGGTAGAGAGGACACCAGGAAGCTGAGATGACAGCCGGATTGGCTTCTCGGATAGGCTGGGGGGCGGCAGCGTGGCTTTCTCGATTTGCACTTTGCCCTCTTCATCGCGATAGCGGATCTCAGCGGGCAGGCTGCGCCCTCGTAAAATGGCATCCACTGCTTTGGCCACGTCGTGGCGCACGGCCAGACGATGCCAGCCCTGAATTTGCACCACCACGTCAAAGGTGGGCGGGGCCTTGCGTTCCAGCACCGTCTTCTGGGTGCCACGACGGCGCGCCTCCTCATCGCTCAGAGTCACCGCCTGGATGCCCCCGATCAGATCGCATAGAGTAGGGTTTTGCATCAGGTTGTCCAGGGTGTTGCCGTGGGCAGTGCCCACCAACTGCACGCCCCGCTCAGCGATAGTACGGGCGGCCACCGCCTCCAGTTCCCGCCCAATCTCGTCAATGACGATCACCTCGGGCATGTGGTTCTCGACGGCTTCAATCATCACCTCATGCTGCAAGGCTGGGGTCTCCACCTGCATGCGCCGCGCCCGACCGACGGCCGGATGGGGGATGTCGCCATCGCCGCCGATCTCGTTGGAGGTATCTACGATGACCACCCGTCTATTCTCAGCCAGGACCCGCGCCACCTCCCGCAGCATGGTCGTCTTGCCTACGCCCGGACGGCCCAAAAGCAAGATGCTCTGACCCGACTCCACGATGTCCTGGATGATGCCAATGGTGCCGTAGACAGCCCGCCCCACGCGACAGGTCAGGCCCACAACGAGTCCCTTGCGGTTGCGGATGGCCGAGATACGGTGCAGAGTACGGGCAATGCCTGCCCGGTTGTCATCATCGAACTCGCTGATGCGGGAGACAATGTATTCGATTTCCTCGCTAGTGACTTCCTTCTCACTCAAAGTGATCTCATGGCCTACAAAACGGGCCTCCGGTTGACGGCCCAGGTCGAGAATAATCTCTAGCAAGTCCGCACTCTTGTTTGCTGCCCTCAGAGAAGCCTCTATAGGCGGGGGCAGAACAGCCAGTAATACCTCTAAATCATCGGTTATCTTTTGCTGCATATCTTTCACCACTGTTGCGCCACTATTATGGCACAGGCGGTACAGGCTGTAATTACCTCACTTCATATTCCACGGTTACCGCGGTGTCCTGAGCCGCTGGGCTGAGCCTGTCGAAGCCTTGTCGAAGGGTTGATCCGAGACATGGTAGGAGTAGCCGCCTCGGCCCTCTTGTCCAGAGCTGGCACCAGCTTTCTGGCAGGCTCTTTGACCCGCACGGTGGTGTGCTTGACCAGAACAGCTTGACTGCCAAATGGCTCAAATCCCCAATCCTGGAGGGGAGCCCTCAGTCCCCCCTCGTACTCACGCACGCTGCAATAAACAGGGCATGGTGGATAATGCGAGAGAAAAGCCAGTCCATGCTGCATGACCTCATCGGCACGATCGTAAGCCTGAGGATGGAGAAGTATCCGCATCCAATGACCGATGCGGCCACCGCTGAAAAGCAGATAGCTCACAATCTCCCCATTGTCTTCCAGTACATACCCCTCGCTTCTGGCACGGAGGGGCCAATCAACCGAAGACCGCTCCCACCCTCGTTCACCCAGCCTCTCGGCTTGCCGCACCAGGCGCGGGGCAACGTTGGCGTATAGCCGCTGCAAGGCCCAGGCGTCTACCGCCTGTTGCGGGCGCATGACCGCCCTGTCCAACCTCCGGTGGGACTCGGGGAGACTTTTCAAGCAAAAGATGTCTTCACGAGTATAACGGCTGAAACCAACCTGCCGGAAAGTCTCGATCTCCTCTCCGTCCTCGGCCAGGCGAGCGAAAAGGCGCTGGATTCCCCGTTCTCCAGCCCTGGTGCAGACATAGTTCAACAGGCGATACCATATCGTTGGGGCTCCATTGGCGGTTGAAAAGACAGCGTCCTGAGCCCTGTCCTGAGCCCAGCCTGCCCTGAGTCCCGTCGAAGGGTCGAAAGGTTGTCGAAGAGAAGGAGCTAGATAGGTCACATCGGCCTCAGGCCGGCCTCGCCTCTGCCGCGTTTGAGCCAGCCCCTGCACCCGGCGGTGTCCTGAGCCCAGCCTGCCCTGAGCCCCGTCGAAGGGTCGAAGAGTTGTCGAAGGGCTATTCTGATCCGTAGCCTCTAACACAAAAGTCGAGGTCCCTGCTTCCCGCATGAGGAAATAGGAAGACAAAGCGGCCAACAAAGGTGAGTAAGGCCGTGTCAGGGCTATCTCTGGATCCAGGCACGTCCCCTTCTTCCGCAAATTGCCAACCAGAAGGAGATCCCGCAAACCGAACGACTTGATCATGGATCACCCCACCTTCATCCCCTGTCACCTGAAACCAGGCAGGAGACAATGCCAAAGCGAAAACACATCGTTAACATAAGGAACTCCACTGTGAGATAGCCACGGCACCGAACACCCAGTCTGGGGCTAACCGCCCGGCACACGCTGGACCGTGGACGAGGTAGCCACTTACGCAGCGGCTACACAGTCCGACAACTTCCGGTCGGGGAGACACACCGACTCAAGCCCGAAGCCGAAGGCGTCTCGGCAGCCGAAAATTGAAATTGTCTGAACATAGGCGTTCAGGCAGAAGCACAGCCCTGTGCGCACCACGTTGTAGTCATCCACCGCAAAGACGGTGATGCGCTCGGCGTTGGGAGCAGGCTGTAACATCGTCTACTTTGGCTTTTGCTCCGCAGACGGGCTGATCGAGACCGGCAGGCTGCCCAGCAAGAGGGTCGGGCTGATGCCATGCTCGGTGATGACGATCTTGGCGTTGTCGCGCAGGGCAGTCTCGGTCATCTCCATCTGCTTCAACGCCTGGGCGCTGCCCCGGAAGTACTGCTGTGCGGCTTCGTTGACCAACTTGATCGCCTGCGCCTTACCCTCGGCGACCTTGATCGCCGCCTCCCGCTCGCCTTCGGCGCGCTGGATAATGGCCAGCTTTTGCTGCTCGGCGGCCTCGAACTCGCCGGTGGCCAGCAGACGCATGGCCCGTCGCTCCTGCTCGGCCGTCTTTTGCTTGTGCATGGCCAGCTTGATGTCCTCGGGCGGGTCAATCAGCCGGATCTCTATCTTGCTCACTGTCAGTCCCCATTCATCGGCGAACTCGTTGAGAATGGCCTGCAAGTTGTCTGCGATCTTTTCGCGCGCGACAAGGCTCTCGTCCAGCGTCAGATTGCCGAACTCTTGGCGCAGGTTGGTCATCGCCAATTGGATCACCGCCCGTTTCCAGTCGTCAATGCTGTAGAAGGTCTTCTTGATGGCCTCCTCATTGGAAGCGGGGCGCACCCACATGACGCCGTCTACCTGGATCTCGACGTTGTCTTTGGTGATGACCGACTGGGGGTGGATGTCCATGGTGTGCTCGCGGATGTCACGCACGCGGATGAGGTGGACAACTGGGATCTGGAACCCCAGCCCAGG
>SOHZ01000228.1 GCA_004377365.1 Anaerolineales bacterium
AGTGGCCTGCCTCAGCTTTTCAGGAGCTTGTCCCAAACATGTGACGGTCGCCAAATCACGCTTTGCTGTTTGACTCGCTGTGTGGTATAATGGATCATAGGAGGGACCAATGCTTCGCCATCGTTGCCTATATCACAGCCGATAGCTGAGGTGGGAGGTAAGAGCGTGAGATTTTGGGGCCGATCTTCTCTGTAGGTCAGTAGAGGGTTGGCTTTTATTGCTTTTACATAAAAGACAAGATTTTCCGCCTTAGGACCGTGAGTACGTTATTGAACAGTTGAAGCGGTATCGGGGAGACTCGGTGCAAGGGCGTAAGCGGATACATCTGGCGATTTTGAAGTTGAGCGAAGGCAACAAAGAGAAGGTTGCTAACCTGGTAGGGGTCGCTCGAGACCTCTTGTATTGGGAGCAGCTTGCTTCGCGGAAGAAGCGCGGCGGCTGATGTGCGAGGCTTTGGACTCGGAGCCTGTTTGAACAGTGCCAAACAATCGGCTTGCGAACACCATTTTTGTGCTACTTACTATCGCCTTGCCTCCTTTGGCAGCCAACTCTCTGTTTCTCGCAAGCTGGCGGAAGTCAAAAACAATCGCGTCATAAGCCGCGCCCTCTCGCCAGAAAAAAAACGGCCCTGAAGGGTTTTCCCTTCAGGGCCGTTGGTGTTCTTGGGCGTCGGAGGTGACTCGGCGCGGCACTGCGTCAAAGACCTCCGAGGTTTGGGGTTAAAACCTCGGAGGTCTGACCGCTCAAGCAGCCTTTGCCAGCTCTACCTCGGAAGCCTTTTCCAGCCCTGCTTCCAGCACCTGGTCTATGGTCTCTGCCAGCACAAAGGTCATTTCCTCTCGCACGTCCTCGGGCACGTCATCCAGGTCAGCCTCGTTACGCTGGGGTACGACCACCGTCTTGAGACCGGCCCGATGGGCAGCCAGCACTTTTTGCTTAGTTCCACCGATGGGCAGCACCTGCCCCTGGAGGGTGATTTCGCCCGTCATGCCGACGTCAGCCCGCACAGAGCGCCCCGTCAGCAGGGAAACCAGGGCGGTGGCCATAGCCACCCCAGCCGAAGGGCCGTCCTTCGGAGTGGCCCCTGCTGGCACGTGCAAGTGGATGTCCTTCCCTTCGAAAAAGTTGGGCGGTATTTCTAACTCATCGGTCTTGGCCCGGACATAGCTCAGAGCAATGCGAGCCGATTCCTGCATCACGTCACCCAATTGACCGGTCAGAATCAACTGCTCTTTGCCTGGCATCTGGGCAGCCTCGATGAAGAGGACCTCGCCTCCAGCCGGCGTGACCGCCAACCCCGTCGCCACGCCAGGCTGGGCGGTGCGCAGGGCGGCTTCGAAGAAGTACTTGGGCTTGCCCAGGAACTCGCGCACCTTCTCTGTCGTAATCGTCAACGAACCTTCAATCTCACCAGCGGCCACCTGGGTGGCCACTTTGCGGCAGACGCGGCCAATTTCCCGTTCCAGGTTGCGTACCCCGGACTCGTGGGTGTGGTCGCGGATGATAGCCCGCAGGGCTGCTTCTTCCAAGACGATTTCGTCGGGACGCAGGCCGTTGGTCCGGATCTGGCGTGGGATCAGGTAACCCTGAGCTATTTTGATCTTCTCGTATTCGGTGTAACCGTCCAGGGTCAGGATTTCCATCCGGTCGCGCAAAGGTGGCGGGATGGGTTCCAACAGATTGCCTGTACAGATGAACATCACCTGAGAGAGGTCAAAGTCTACGTCCAGGTAGTGGTCGCGGAAGGAGCAGTTCTGCTGGGGGTCCAGAACCTCCAGCAAAGCCGAGGAAGGGTCGCCCCGCCAGTCGGCGCCGATTTTGTCCACCTCGTCCAGCATAAAGACCGGGTTTCTGGTCCCCACCCGTTTGACGGCCTGGATAATGCGGCCGGGCAGGGCTCCGATGTAGGTGCGGCGGTGGCCACGGATCTCAGCCTCGTCGCGCACGCCTCCCAGCGACATGCGGGTGAATTTCCGCCCCAGAGCGTGGGCTACAGACCGTCCCAGTGACGTCTTGCCTGTCCCCGGTGGTCCGATGAAGCAGAGGACGGTGGCCTGAGCGTCGCGGTGTACAGGGGAAAGCTCAGGTCCCTCTTCGGCAGTTTCTTCCTCCTCGTCAATACCGCGCTCCAGACGCAGCTTGCGCACGGCCAGAAACTCTAGCATACGATCTTTAATATCGGTCAGGTCGTAGTGGTCCTCGTCCAGAACCTGTCGGGCGTGGGCGATATCCAGGTTGTCCTCTGTAAGAGTTTGCCAGGGCAGGTCTGTCAGCCAATCCAGGTAGGTCTTGATTACCGAATACTCGGCAGCCTGGGGCGGCATCTTCTCCAGGCGGCCCAGCTCCCGCAGGGCTTCCTTTTCCGCCTCCTCTGGCATACCTGATTCTGCGATCTTCTGACGGTACTCCTGGACTTCGAGAGTGGTCTCATCCGCCTCGCCCAGTTCTTTCTTTATGGCTTTGAGCTGCTCTCGCAGGAAATAGTCCCGCTGGGCTTTCTCCATCTCGGACTGGGCTTCGGATTGGATCTTCTTACCCAGTTCCAGAACCTCTACCTCTTGGGCCAGGATGGAGACAAGCTTCCGCATTTTGTCGGCCACACCGTCGAGGGCCAAGATATCTTGAGCTTCTGCTACCTCGATACGGAGGTTGGCAGCAATGAGGTATATCAGATAGCGGGGATTCTCCACCCGGGTGATGAACTCCATTATCTCGTCGGGCAGTTGAGGAGTGAGGGACACCAGGCGGCGGGTCAGGTCCAAAAGGCTCCTCCGCAGGGCCTCGATCTCAACCGACTCCTCGACTTGTTCCGGTGCGAGCTCGATTTGGGCTTTCAGGTAGGGCTTCTCCTGGATCCACTCCTTGATCTGAAAGCGTTCTATTCCCTGAATGATCACCTGTAGATTCTCGTCGGAACCTTTGATCACTTTGTGGATAAGGCCGACGGTCCCGACTTGATATACCTGGCCTGGTCCAGGTGTTTCGATACTAGGGTCTTGCATGGCTACCAGGCCGATCAGACGGTTTCCCTCAACCGCCTCCTCGACAAGTTTGACAGAGCGAGGGATGCCCACCACTATAGGAGTCACAGCGGAGGGGAAAATCACGGTATTGCGCAAGGGCAAGATGGGTAGCTCACCCGGAATAATCTTTATGGCATCCTCCTGGTCACTGAAAAGGTTAAGCCAGGGTAACATTGATCACATCTCCTTAATGGGTATTCTCTATATAACTCTCTTAAATTGCACAGCGTTGTGGTTTTGGACGGCTAGCTCATTGATCGCCATTTGCAAATCCGGCATCTGGCTGGCTATCCGACTGACCTTTTTTACATTATCACGTCTCATTAACTATTATACCACATATTTCAAATTCGCGCTGTTATCTTCTAACGCTATCGGGACGCTCCCCCAACTCTACCATGAGCTTTTGCTCTTGCCCATCGCGCAGGATGGACAGCTCCACTTTTTGCTCTGGCCGCGTGTTTTGCACCAGGTAGACAATCACATCGTCCATGTCCTGTACCGGCGTCCTGTCAATGGCCAGGATGATGTCACCGCCTATTTCCAGGGGGCGACCTTTGATCTCGACTGCCTCGATGCTGCCTCGTAGACCGGCTTTGTCAGCCGGCCCATCCGGTCCCGCTTCGATAACCAGAGCGCCCCGTGTGCCAGCCGGTAGGTCCATAGCCTCGACGATGGCCGGTGTCAGGTCCGTGCCGGTGATGCCCAGCCAGGCATAGTGATATTCACCTTCCTCGATCAGGACGGGCACCACTCGCTTGGCCATGTTGACGGGCACGGCAAAGCCCACACCGGAACTGGAACCGGAACGGGAGAGGATCAGGGTGTTGATGCCGATGACCCGTCCCTGGGAGTCCAGGAGTGGCCCGCCGGAATTGCCAGGATTGATGGCCGCATCGGTCTGGATCATCTCCGGGATGGCGAAGGGGCTACTTCCGGGCGTGAAGGTACGCCCCAGGGCGCTGATAATCCCTCGCGTCATGGTGCCTGCCTGTCCAAAGGGATTGCCGATGGCGATAGCCATTTGCCCCACTCGGAGTTCCTCCGAGTTGCCCAATGCCACTGGATGCAGCTCATCAGCGGGCAGATCTACCTCAACGACCGCCAGATCGCTGTCGGGGTCTGTACCGATGACTTTGCCTTCGACCACAGTGTCGTCCCAAAAGACGACCTCAACTTCATCAGTACCTTCCACCACGTGGTTGTTGGTCACGATATGACCCTCCTGGTCCCAGACAAAACCAGACCCCTGTCCCTCCTGGTAGAATTCATCGGGCACGGTGAAGGTTGCTGGCTGTTCCACCCGTTTGATCACACGGATGTTGACCACGGCCGGGTTGACGCGCTCATAAAGGTTGACGAGCAATTCCTCTTCCGCAGCCCTCACTTTGAGCGCAGTGGCAGGAAGGGCGGTGTCCTGAGCCTGTCGAAGGGGAGCAGGCGTCGGGGTGGGTGTCACCGTTGGCGCAATCTTTGCTACTTCCGGGGGAGTCTCCGCACCACGGGGCCCAAGGGTCACAATGGTCAGGGGGCTACAGCTCGCAGCCGCCAGACTTAGTACCAGGACGGCCGTCAGAACATATTTCCGATAAGGCACCATCTTTTTCATGAGTAGTATTTTACCTCCTAGTCATCTCTTGAAAAGCTAATCAATGTGTACTTCGAACTCTCTACCGGGCACTTTGAAACACGAACGTCACGAAGGGACGAATGGCACGAATTTTATTCGAAATGACAGAGCGATGTTCGTGAAATTCGCTCATTCGTGTTATTCGTGATTCAGAGTTCCGGCTACGTGAACCCTGGCTGGACGCAGAAGCTGGTCCCGATAGAGATAGCCTTTCTGGACCTCTGCAACCACGGTATCCGCTTCAGCTTCTGAGGTGGGGATCATGGCCACAGCCTCGTGGTACGAAGGATCGAAAGGCTGACCCTCTGGTGTTATCTGCTCCACGCCTTCCTGAGCCAGCAGGTGCTGTAATTCCTGATAAGTAAGCTGAATTCCATCGCGCAGGCTGTCCTCATTGAGGTCGGCATGGTTCAGAGCCAGCTCCAGGTTATCGGCCACCGATAGGAATTTAAAGAGAAGGCGCTTTTTCTCTTCTCCGACCTGCTCTTCGTAGCGGCGCTCCAGGCGTTTCTTGAAATTGGCCATCTCTGCCTGGACGCGAAGGTACTTGTCCTTGTAATCGTCGGCCTCTTGCTGAGCCGCCTCTAGCTCCTCTTCCAGCTCGGTGTAGACGGTCTCCTGCGTCTCATCCATTTCGTCCTGCGCTTCGTTTTGCTCAGGCATCTTCTCTTGTTCCTGTGCGGTGACGGGGATGCGGATTCTGTGGTTATGATGATTCATGATGGCTCACTCGCACTCTTCGGGATTTGAAACGTCGCGAACCCTTGCGAAGGTTTGGCAATAGCCTGTGGCGCAACAGTGCCGCTCTCTGACCAAAAGCATCTTCGCCCACTGACAATCGCCATACTGCCAGAGCTATTCGCAACCCTTCGGCAAGCTCAGGACACCGCCTTCGCAAGGGTGGCTGAACACTTTGGTATCTTGCACTGTTATTGTAGAGGATCAACATTAGAAGGACATTAGAGGAGTGTTAGAGTTTTGTTAGAGATTGGGGATGTCGGGCGTATCCGTCAATGAAGCGAGCCCCCTTCTCCTCGTGAGAGCGGATAAGGGGGCTTTTTACCTCGTGAGCGTTCGGAAACTTACTGTCTGGCCATCGCCTGGTAGTTGAAACTGCGGGCTACGCTGGCGAAGGCCGCCCTTTACCCAAAGTCGAGATTCTACGCTCAGGCAAGAAAGGTTCCGCTTGCCGCTCCTGCCACTTCCCACAGCGTTACCACGTCGTCAGTGCTGCTGGCCCGCATAACCACAGTTCACCTGTCCGCCTGGGTGATGCAAAGCGTACTTCAACACAAGACAACTTGCAAGAGCAAAATGCGCCTAGCTCATTTTGCTTCGGGAGCGGAGCGCGGGCTGTTCGCCAGTCGTGTGTTTGGAAGTTGGCACCTCAATAGGGGTATCAGGGATAGCAGCTTGCAGCCAAAACACTGGGATTCGTGGTAGGGTCCAGCGGCGGGCAGGGTGTTGTTGATGGACCAATCGGAGAACGATGGTAGTAGTTGGCGGGAACCAAATGGGCTGCTATCTTATACCACTTATGGGTGAAAGATCGCCAGGTACAGTCTGGATTGATTCGGACATCGCGCCTTGAGTCATCGTATGGCTGCAGGCATGGTTTGAAAGTCGGGTGAAGGGGCGGATGGAGCCGTTTGATGGTTTCCA
>SOHZ01000026.1 GCA_004377365.1 Anaerolineales bacterium
TCCGGCATTGGCAGCAATAGTCAAAAGAACAACCAGCACGGCGGGGAAAATGTTGGCCCAATCCAGGTCAGCCTGGAAGAAGAGGCTCGCTGCCAACAGGTAAAACAGCGACTCGGCAAAAGCCCAGCAGTAGCGCCACAGCGTGGACATGACCAACGCCGCGAGAATGGGAGTGGGGCTCAGGAACAGCACCTCCAACGTGCCCGTGTGCTGGTATTCGTGGATGGCCTCGGCCAGGCTGTTGGCGCTGAGGCCGATGAAAGGATAAAAGGCGATGCCCATCAGCGCAAAGTGAAAATAGTCTGTGTTGTAGCGCTGCAGGTAGGGATTTACGGCCGTGCCCAGTATCTGTGAAATAAAATAAAAGATGGATACCGAGATCAGCATCCCCGCAATGCGCATCAAGAAATCCAGCCGATAACTGACTTGCGTCTGGAAGTCACGGCGAATGAAGGCCAGCGCCTTATGGCTCATCTCTATCTCCCCTCACCAGATGAACAAAAGCTTCTTCCAGCGACAGACCTTGGGCCTGGCAATGTTGAATGTCACCCCCGTGGGATACAATAAAGCGCATCACCAGGGGCAATGTCTCTTTCTCGTCGGCCAGCACCAATTCCAAATCCAGGCCGTGGGGATTCCCTGCTGCCCACTGCAACTGCACGACACCAGGGATAGCCCTCAGGCCGTCGAGGGCTTGAGGTGGCAGGTGCTGCACGTGCAGATGATACCTCTGTCGTACAGGGATGCGCTTCTTGATCTCTGCCACCGGTCCACAGGCGATGATCCGGCCGTGGTTCATAATCGCCACCCGATCGCACAACTCCTCTGCCTCTTCCAGGCGATGGGTGACCAGCACGACGGTGCGTCCCAGCTTTTCCACCAACGTCTCGCGGATAAAGGTCCGCAGATCGTGGGCGATCACCGGGTCGAGGCTGCGCGTTGGCTCATCCATAAAGATCACGCGCGGCTCTACCAGTAGCCCCCGCGCCACAGCCAGCTTTTGCCGCATCCCGGTGGAATAGCCCATGAAGCGGTGATCGGCCTGATCGCCCAATTCCACCAGCGCCAGTACCTCCGCAATCCGCTCGTCGGCCTCGGCGCCGCGCAGGCCGTACAGCGCGGCGAAGAACTCTAGGTTCTGCCGGCCTGACAAGCGCCAGAAAAAGCTACGCTCCTGACAATCAACCAGTCCAATCAGCGGTTTGACCGCCGCTGCCTCTGCGACGACATCTTGGCCACAGACGAGCGCGCGTCCCTCGCTGGGCAGGATCAAGGTGCACAGCATCTTGATCAGCGTTGTCTTGCCCGCCCCGTTGGACCCCAGCAACCCGAATAGTTCCCCTTCTCGTATCTGAAGGGTGACCGAGTCCACCGCCGTCAGGTCTTCCTGCCGCCGGAAGCGCAACAGGGCGCGATAGTTTCTTGCCTGTGAGAATCTTTTGGTTAGGGAGAAGGTCTCGACGATGTTTGACACAGTTAGCTCATTCCTTCGACAAGCTCAGGACACTGCCCTTTGACTAGCTCAGGACGTTGTCCTTCCATCGGCAGACGACTGCCTGCACAACTTTGAGGACCAGCGAGAAAAAGGCCAGCGCGCTCTGGCGCAGAAAAGCAGTCAGGCGGTTGGGCTGAGGTCCCAGGAGTCTTTGCTTGAGGTCCCGGCTCCAACCGTACAGTTTTGTCCAGGCCAGCGTACTGACGGCCATGAGCCAGCCCAACACTCGCCAGGCGGCAGTATCCAGGGGCATGTAGCGGCTGCCCCTCTCGACGGCCAGCACCCGGCCCACAATCTCGTCGGCGCTCAAAGGGGAATCAAATTGGGGGGCATTGTCCCCTTTGGTGACAAAGGTGGGTCTGGCGTCGCCGTCATAGATGCACAGCACCCGATGGGCGATCAGCCGGCCCTCGTGCCGGAAGACCACTACGTCGCCCCGCCGCAGGCCGGCGCAGCCGTGGGCCACCAGCACGTGGTCGCCGTCCCGGATAAGGGGCAGCATGCTGTTGCCCGTGATGGGGATAAAGTGCTGCTCCCCGGCCTGGCCCCATACGTCCAGCACGGCCTCGAGGACGTGGCCGGG
>SOHZ01000296.1 GCA_004377365.1 Anaerolineales bacterium
GGAGAGACCTGCCAGTTCGTCACTCCCTGGTTGTAGGTTAGAGCAATTTGGGCGCCGAATTCTGCTCCTTCTTCCGGGAACGCATTAAACATTGACTGAAATTCGGGCTGGTCATAGCGCATCAGGTGAGGGAATAGACGCTCTTTTACCAGCTTGGTTAAACCGTACAGGGATAGTCCCTCGTCTTGAAAATCAAGGAGAGGTTCCAAGTCTGCTGCCACTTGTTCTGGAGAAGCACCCGAATAGATGCGGACTTTATTTTGCATGGTTCATCCTCTTTGAGCCAGAGTCACCTGGAGGAATTATATTGAAGCACGTATGGACAAATCGAGCTGGCGATGAAGATAGCGGCCCCTTCCTTTTTCAGCCAAACAAGTGTCTCCGTCAATGATGAGCTCCCCCCGCGAAAAGACTTGTAGGATTTTGCCCCTTATCTCGATGTCGTCGTAAGCAGTATAGTCGGTGGCCATGTGCAATGTCTGCTGGTTCATGGTCCATTTGGCGTGGGGATCGAAAAGCACAATATCTGCGTCCGCACCAGGGAGCAGGGTCCCTTTTTGCGGCGCCAGGCCGAACAGTTGGGCCGGTATGCTGGCGATCACTTCGACGAATCTTGGCAGGGACAGTCGCCCCCTGGCCACTCCTTCAGAATAGAGCAAGTTGAGGCGGGGTTCGATGCCGGGGATGCCATTGGGGCATTTGTCAAAGCGATCAACACCGTAGAGTTTCGCTTCCCACGAGTAAGCCGCATCATCAGAAGTGACCATTGAGATACGGCCATCCCGCAAGCCTGCCCAAAGCCGGTCCTGGTTTTTTTGATCCCTGAGAGGTGGGGAACAGATCCACTTAAGGCCATCGTCCCGTTCCAGCATGTCCTCGGTGAAGACAAGGTAATGGGTGCAGGTCTCGGCGATGGCGTCCACCCCTTCGGTCCGAGCCGCGCTGACGAGCTCAGCTCCATCGGCGGAAGCCATGTGAACGACAAAGACCCGGCAACCCGTTTCCCGCGCGATTTCGACGCATTGGCGGATGGCCTTGTTTTCGGATTCGGGGGGTTTGCTTTTGGTGTGATAGACATAGTCTGTCAAACCGGCGTTGATCAGGTCGGAGATGTTTTTGGTGATGATTTCGTCATCTTCGGCGTGGACCAGCAACATGCCGCCAGCTTCCTGGAGACGTTCCGCAATACGCTTCAGATCCTTGGGGCTGACGTAGAGTCCATCCTCGCGGTAGGTCATGTAGCACTTGATGGACGGCGCTCCCTCGGCGATGACCAGGGGAATCTGGTCCAGGGTCTCGGGTGTTGGATCCGTGATGCATGGGTGTACCCCCCAATCAACCAGAGGCAAGTCGCCCGCTTCTTCTCTTTTGTACTTGAGTGTATCAATTAACGGCTCGCCATGTTTCTGATTGGAGAAATCAACGACGGTGGTCACACCTCCGTAGGCGGCGGCTAAGGTGCCGGTATAGTAGTCGTGCACGCTGATGGTGTTCATGAAGACGTCGTTAAAGTGGACGTGGGTATCCACTGCACCAGGCAGCACAAGGAGGCCGCCAGCGTCAACTGTGACATCAGCTTTGTACTCAGACAAGTTGCCTACAGCAGAAATGCGTTTACCTTGAATGAGGACATCTTGCTGAGAGACGGTTTGCCCTAAAACAACCGTCCCCCCTCTGATTAGTGTGGTCTTTGGTTTTGTCACTGTGTCCTCTCCTTGACTTGTCTCCAGATTTAGAGGCTGGCCAGCGCTTGTGTTAGATCGGCCTTGAGGTCATCCAAATCCTCGATGCCGACGGCGTAGCGGATCAATCCTTCTGGGACGCCTGCCTCGGCTCGTTCCTCGTCACTCAACTCGACGTGGCTGGTGGTCGCCGGGGGGCCAACGATGGTTTCAACCTGGCCGAGATTGGCTGCCATGTAGGCATAGCGGAGGCGGGGCAGGAAGCGAGTGACAGCCTCGAAGCCGCCTTTGAGCTCAAAGCTCAGCACGCCTCCAAAGCCAGACATTTGCCGCTTGGCGATCTCGTGGCCCGGATGGCTTTCCAGGCCCGGATAATACACGCGCTCCACCTTTAGCTGCTTCTCCAGGAAGCGCGCCAAGGCCAGCGCATTCTCGTTGTGGCGCTGCACGCGCAGGCCCAACGTCTTCAGGCTGCGCAGCATCAGAAAGGCGACATGGGCGTCCATGGAAGGGCCGGTGAGTTCGCGATAACGGTACACCTTCTCTACCAGATCCTTGCGACCACAGACCACGCCGCCCAACACGTCCCCGTGCCCACACAGGAACTTGGTCGCGCTGTGGATGACAAGGTCAGCGCCCAGGGCAATGGGGGTCTGGTTGATGGGCGTGGCAAAGGTGTTGTCAACGATGGCGATCGCCCCTACCTTTTTCGCGGCTGCGGACAGACGGGCCAGGTCAAGCACTTTAAGCGTGGGATTAGTGGGCGACTCCAGGTACAACACGTCGCAGCCTTGCTCAATGGCCGCCTCAATCGCTTCATGATCCTCCGTTTCACAGACGTCACAGATCACGCCAAAGCGAGGCAGAATCTGCGTGAAGTGAAGATATGTCGCGCCATAGGCATCTCGCACTGAGACTGCGTGCTGCGAGGGGCTGAGCAGGGCAAAGAGTGTCGTGCTGATGGCCGCCATGCCGGTGGCAAAGCTGGTAGCGCTTTCTGCTCTCTCAAGGGCTGCCACCTTTTCTTCGAAAGCGGTTGTCGTGGGGTTTGAATTGCGGCTATAGATGTCGCCGGGAGCTTGATTCAATGCGACTGCGCGCCATGTTTCTATGTCTTCATAGGCAAAAGCTGTATTCGCACAAATCGGTGGCACAATAGCATGGGTGCTGGGATCAATGCGCCGGGATAGATGGACCGAACGGGTTGAGGGACCTTCGTTTTGATGCATGTTGATTCTCCTTGTGTGGTATAGTTCTGCACGGAAGCACTACAACGAATTCGGAATCAAACGAATTTTCACTCTCCAATTCGTTTCTTTCTAAATTTGTTGTTGTGTTTCGCCCGGGGGACAAAGCGCTTCTACCTCATCGGGCCAGCATCAGCGCTGCCTGCAAAAGAGCGTTCGCGCCATTGGCACAATCCTCCCACTCGGTGAACTCTTTTGCCGAATGGCTAAATCCGCCAACGGAGGGGACAAAAATCATCCCTGTTGGACAAATCTCTGCCATGCACTGAGCATCGTGGCCCGCGCCCGATGGAAGAAAAGTGTGTTTCAGGCCGAGGGCTTTGCTTACGTTTACAAAAGCCTCCCGAACTTGATCATTCATGTGGGCGGGAGGAGTGTTGTCCAAATGCTCTGTTTCCGACTCGAGTCCGAATTGTTGTGCAGCGACCGAAACTTGCTGTCGCAGCGCTGCCTCCATTTCATCTAGCTTATGGTCATCGTCCGCTCGGAATTCCAGGGCGACGGTCACCGTATGGGGAACGACGTTGAAAACGCCTGGCTCAAATTCCATGTTCCCCACAGTGGCAACATAGCCAGGAAACTCGTTCATCACCAGTTCCCTGGATGCAAGGGTGAACGCGCTAGCACCCTGAGCCGCGTCCAATCGCTTGTCCATGGGCGTGGTTCCGGCGTGATCTGCCCGCCCAATGAATTTTATTTTGAACGAGCGAATGCCGACGATGTTGGTCACAACACCAATCTGTATACCTGACTCGATCAGCCGTATCCCTTGTTCGATGTGAAGCTCGAGGTACCCGGCCAAGGTCGCCGGATCCCTCCCCGCAGAGAACAGAGAGCTTTCACTCAGCCCAGCTTGGCAAAGGGCTTGCCGGAAGCGATCTCGCCCTCCGCGGGGATGTTGTATGTGTTCCGGTTCGAGCCTTCCTGCAAGTCCCAGGCTACCTACGAAATTGGCGAAATGCCCTTCTTCATCTGTAAAATCAATCGCTTCCAGGTGAGTGTTTAACGAGATCCCTTGTTCCTTCACTACCTGAAGGACTTCAAGCGCTGCGACCACTCCCAGGGCACCATCAAAACGCCCACCGTAGGGTACAGAGTCCAAGTGTGACCCAAGAAGCAATGTTGGCCCGCCTGCTCGGCCGCAGAGGAGGACAGCGGAGTGATTGCCGGCACCATCCATTCTAGCGTCTAGACCTATTTGCTTCGCATGCTCAAGAAACCATCGGCGTGCCTCAAGGTGTGCCTCACTTAGTGCTGGCCGATGTACACCGCCATCTGGTGTAGCTCCAATGGCCGCTAGCGTCTCAAAGTTGGCACGAAAACGCTCGTCATTGATTCGAAGGCTCGAAAGAGATTTATTCTTCATCTGCGCTGCCTTGCTCCGATCACTATTTAACAGGAGGGATGAGTGTATTCGCTTGCGATTATACACAGCCGGTGCCTAGATTTCCTGCAGACCAGCATTCTGTGCCCATCCTCCAGGTCACCCCATAGGCGTACCCGCCACCAGTCGCCGCGCTCTTCCGCGACGGTCAACGTTGTCCCCTCGTGCACCGTGAACTCTAGGTGTGCTCGCCGACGGTGAAGGCCGTGATGACGTACTCTTTGCCTGTGATCACCCGGCCCTGGCTGGTGCCCGGCTGCAAGGGACGCTGGCTCAGGACCTCAAAATCACCCCAGGCGGAGGCAAGCTGGGGGAAATCCACCACCAGGTCCTTGTCGTGCTCGGCGCGTACGGTGTAGACGATCCGGTCTCCCACGGTGATGGTCTCGCGGTCTACCTCCACCGAGACGACAACTTCTGGCGCTTCTTGAGCCAGGACGGTTCCAGTCAAGAGAGTGATGATTAACAAAACCGTGATTTGAACAATGATTCCTTTCATCCCTGGGTTACTCCCTGTCGAGAGCAACATCGGCGAAAAACGTCATGACTGCGGCCTCTGTATGAGAAAGACAAGCCCATTTGCACCAGAAAGCAAAACATGATACACTGAATATAGTACGGCCAACACAGGTGAACGAGGCAAGCAAATGAGTGTCGTTGTAGCTTACCGATTTCTAAAGACCATTGCAATTTTCGCTGACTGTCGGGTCTCCTTCGACGGCGAAAACCCAGTATATGATAATCTTCGGAAGATCTATTCAGTTGATAAGGGTAAAAGAATGGTCTTAGGCTTCTCGGGGCCACTGGCAGGCGCCTATAAAGTCATCGAAGCAATAAGAAGAAATATGAGAACATACCCCAAGCGCCCAGTTGCCAGCAACCTACAGAGAGATGTAGAACGATGGATAAGACACGAGTACCGGGGGATCAAGCGGCCAGAAGACCGGGAAGACCTGAGCTTCATACTAGCTACTGTTGAACCGCATAGAGAAACTCGCTCCAAATGGCGTTCATCTGAGGGAAAGGAGATCCCAAAGCCAAGATGGTTTCCTTACATACCAGAGCTGCGAATACTTGCGCTGAAGCCCTCAAAATCCAGGCCAGGTGAACTCATCAAATATGAAAAAGGTTCTTGCCAAATCATAGGGATTCAAGATCAGGCAGCTCAGAACGTTATCCAAGAGAGATTGAATAGACTTTTTGGTTTTGCTTCCAAATATCCCAGACTTCAGACGCGAGCAGCTGCGGATGAACTCATGATTATCTGCATGGAAAGGCAAGTCAGAACAGTAGGTGGTCTATTTCAAGTTGCACTACTGAGTGTAAACGGAGTTGAGTGGCTAGCTTACAGCTCGCCTGGCGGTCAAGGAAACGTCGCCTTAGATATCGCTAATGGTCAGTATGTACAGGTGGACAACATCACAAAGAGACAAGTCCCACTGAAACCAATATGGGAATGGTGGCAGGAATGGCAAACGACTTCTCTCCCGCCTAGCTCTATCATCTTCGAAGACCCTTATTTGCGCAAAGCTGTAGATAATCTCAGAAACGCTAGATACAGCAAGACCGATAGCTCCAAGAAGCACAACGATGATGAAGAAGACAACTGGCAAAGCTAATCCAAAGAAGCGGCAAAAGGCAAGATTCTCACTAGCGCGGCCTGTAGAGGTCGCCTTCTTGTTTTATTCTGCTTGTTTTCACGACCAGTCCAGAAAATGAACCTGTTGAGAAACGGATCAGACAACAACTTCCGCAAAACCTATGATTTGGGACAGCATGGTACTGCTCAATGACGAAAACGCCGTGCCTGCTCGGCGAAAAAGGCCACCAGGGGATCCACGTAAGAACGGTCGGTCCAGATGTTTATGCGGTCCACGTCAATGGAGCGGAACAGCTCATCCCGCTCGGCAGCGCTTTGGGCGCTGCGGCGGGCATATTGCGCTGATGGCATAGTTTGAAACTCGGTTGATCGGCATATCAGGCAGGTGGCTACACATTAA
>SOHZ01000172.1 GCA_004377365.1 Anaerolineales bacterium
CTCTTCCGCCCTCAATCTATCTTTTGTGTATTTATATAATAATACTCGGTGCAAGGTGATCTACATGCTATCCATCCTCGTACATCTTACGCAGTCATTCTATCTTTTGTGTCGCAATCCCCTACTAATCGGGTCTAGTGTTTCTACATGCTATCGAGCTGGCGACAACAGGCCACCACCTAGGAGCACTTTCGTCGCAATCCCCTACTAATCGGGTCTAGTGTTTCTACCCCTCCTACCCGTCCCAAATAGGGCCTGGCTGCCAATCCACCACCACTTTCCGCCGCGTTTGCAGCATCTGAACACCTCCTTTCAGGGCCAGTGTCACACCAACCACCCATTTTTCCAAAATCCGAGCATCTCTATATACCTCAAAACCGGGGGGTTGCTCGGTTTTTCCACTTTTTTCACTACTACCTGCGGCACTATCCCCGCGCTCTCCACTACTGATAGTAGCCCTCAGCACCGATTTTCCGAGGATCACCAAAACCTGCCCTACCCCCCTTGATGCTCGGATTCTGTCAAAGTAAGGGCGAGGTCATGGTCTTTCCAATTATACCACACATCGTGAGAAAGTGCAACTGATGGCCCAGGCCGAAGGCTCAGCAGGTGTCCCCTTACGACTACCACAAAGGCAGCCGCCTATGGTGCAATTTCAGACAACGATAGAATGACAGTTCTCCGTTCCCCCTTGACAAGAAGAGCAACCTGTGCTATAATATGCATGTTACCCGATTAATCGGGTAACCCGAAAATACACAGCAAAGGGTAGAAGGGAGAACCCCACATGCCTCTCCAAGATTTTATCGAGATGCCCAGCGCTGCAGCGGTCAGCGTGGCTTTGGAGCCAGCTCAGAATGCTGTCCACAGCCTGGTGCTGCTGGCCAAGGCAGAGGATGTTTCAGGGCTCAGCGACTGGGTCACCGGCACTGCTCATGCGCTCACGCCCAGCGAGCGAAGGCAGCACAAGCTGGTTACCATTGGCTTCCATTACGCCATCGTGCCGGAGCAAAGTTGGTCCAGCTTTCCGGCCTACGTGGACCACCTGGCAACCGGCAATCCCCAGGCATTGCGCGACAAAATGCTGGCAGCCTATGCCAAAATCCCATCTTTGGCTGATTGTGAAAAGCAGGTATGGTACGATGAACCGGCCCCTATTGACCTGGAAGCGATCCTCAAGGACGTTGACAGTTATCTAGACTTTTTACGAGAGCGCTTTGATGCGGAGCACCTAGACGTAGAACTGGAAGCGCAGGCCTACTCTTACGTCGTTGACCCCCCGGCGATGCAGGAGCTGATTGTCTCCCACCTGCGAAAGATGTGGGATGAATACCTGGCCTCTGAATGGGAGCGGGTGGCGCCGATGTTGCAGGACGCGGTAAAAGCTTTCCAGCAAATTGATCTCAGCAACATGAGCAAATTCGAAGCGGCCCAGTTGATCGCCGGTCAGGAACTGGAAAGGGAAAAATGGGAACGGAAACTCGAGCGGGCAGAGAAGGTCGTCTTTGTTCCGTCGGCGCACGTGGGGCCGTATCTGGGAAAGCTGTGGGCTGGTGGCGACACTTTTTGGATGTTGTTTGGGGCGCGGCTTCCTGAAGGGGTCGCCTTCGACGCCCCTGACTTGAGCCGCGCCGAAATCGTGGTGCGCCTGAGCGCCCTGGCAGACGATAACCGTCTACGGATCCTGAAACTGATCTCAGAGAACGGTGAACTGTCTTCACAGGACATTATGGCCAGTTTGGGGCTCAGCCAGTCGGCGGCCTCGCGTCACCTGAAACAACTGAGCGCCAGCGGCTATCTTTCCGAGCGCCGCTGTAACGTTGCCAAGTGTTATCAGCTCAACCCGGAACGAATCGAAAAGACACTGCAAGCCGTCTCCAATTTCCTGTTGGGCAAATAGAGGCGCTCATCAAGGAAAGGATAGGATGAAGACCAAGATTCGAGATGCCATGGGCGATTTCCCGGCCCAGTTCTGGTTCCTGGTCCTGGGCACGTTGATCAACTCTACGGGAGGGTTCCTGGTCTGGCCCTTTCTGACCCTGTACCTGCGTCAGAATATGAAAGTCTCCATGACCACCATCGGTTTGCTGTTCACCTTCACCGCCCCGATCAACTTTGTTAGCCAGGTGGTGGGCGGCTCCCTGGCTGATCGCTGGGGGCGCAGGATAATGATGGCCGTTAGTCTTTTTGCCTCGGGCCTGGTGATGCTGGGCTTTGGCCTGGCGGGCTCTCTGCCCAGCCTGATCTTGCTGCTGGTGCTGAATGGTATTTTCGGTCCTCTCTTCGGACCGGCCTCCAATGCCATGATAGCCGACCTCATCGAACCGCAGAAACGGGCTCAGGCTTATGGCCTCCTGCGGGTGGTCATGAACGTGGGCGCGGCGATTGGCCCTTCAGTGGGAGGCTTTATCGCTACTCGTTCCTATTTCGTCCTCTTTTTCTGCGCTGCCCTGACCAGCCTGCTGTATTTCTTGATCGTGGTTGCCTTTGTCAGAGAAACCAAACCGCAGCGCAGCACCAGCCTGGAGGAAACGGCGGAGCAAGGGAAAGAAGGGTGGAAGACCGTTTTGAGGGATACCCCTTTTCTGGCTTTGTGCCTGATCACCGTACTGACCTGCGTCGTCTACTCTCAGATGAACACGACCTTCCCTGTTTACCTGAAGGAGAATGCCGGTATAGGAGAGGTCCAATACGGCCAGTTGATGGCTCTCAACGCAGTAATGGTCATCCTCCTCCAGTTTCCTATCACCAGGATCACCGACCGCTTCAGCCGGAGGCAGATGCAGATGATGGCATTGGGCGCATTTCTGTACGCCCTGGGCTTTGGGAGCCAGGGGTTCGTCGGCACTTTGCCTCTTTTCGCTTTGAGTGTGGCGATCTGGACTTTGGGCGAGATGGTCATCGCTCCTGTGTCCACCGTTCTGGTGGCTGACATGTCTCCAGAGACTATGCGCGGTCGTTACATGGGAGTTTTTGGTTTGACCTGGGGGTTAGGCTATGGCCTGGGGCCGACCTTGGGCGGAACGGTCATGGACAACCTGGGCGGTCGCTACATCTGGTATGCATCCCTGATCCTGGGCTTGATGGCGGCCGTCGCTTTCTTGCTGTTGGGCCGGTTTATGCCGTCGCCAGCGGGCGCCAGTGAGAGCACAGAAACCACTCACCGGCTCCGGCCGGGTTTGGCCATCAGAGAGAGGTACCGGCGCTGCTTGGTTCGTCTCGGGGAGCGGCTGGTGACGTGGGGCGACCAGTTGCAGACCGGCTCTGCAACGGAAAGCCACACCACTCAGAGTAATTGAATCTGATCAGCAATTCAAACCACAATGTTGCCATATTTTGTCATAAACCTGGTGTAGAATATCCTTGATGGGCCATCATTTAGACGTTGAGAAGGTGCCATGGGCTGTAGTATTCTGGCCAATGTAACAGCTTCAAGCTATGAGGGAGGTGATCATGTCTGCAAACGAAGCCAATCGCAAGCGGATGTTGGGGATCGTCGGCAGCCCGCGTCGCGGCGGGAATACCGAGATTCTGGTGGACGAGGTGCTGCGCGGCGCGGAGGAGGCTGGCGCGCTGGTGGAAAAGGTCATCCTGAGCGAACTGGACATCGCACCCTGCCGGGCCTGCGATACCTGCCGCAAAACCGGCCAGTGTGCGCAGCGAGACGATATGCCAGCGCTGCTGGAGAAGATGGAGCGCAGTCAGGCATGGGTACTGGGCACGCCGGTCTATTGGTGGGGGCCAACGGCGCAGTTCAAGGCGTTCCTGGACAGGTGGTACGGTTCCAATTACGCCATGTTCAAAGGCCGGCGCATCATCCTGACCATACCGCTGGAAGATACAGACGCAAGCACCGCACGCCACACCGTGGGGATGTTCACAGATGCCCTGGCTTACCTCAAGGCAGAGCTCTTTGCCACCGTGCTGGCCCCTGGTGTGTTGGATCGAGGCCAGGTGCGCGAGCACCCCGATGTACTGGAAGCAGCCCGCCGTGCAGGCCGGGCAGCCATTGAGAAATGAAAGAGTACCCGTTCCAACGAAGAAACCAGGCATTTCGACCGCCCCGAACAAATGTGCTATCATTTTGCCCGCTTGGGCAAACTCTACAAGGGAAGGCGGACATCGCCCAGCCCCAGGAACGGGTGAAACGCAAGGCGAGTGAAGGTAAACCATGTCAAAAAGTTGGGACATAGAACAGGCTTCCCGGGATGTGACGGCCGGGGCTGAGCCGCCGGAGGATTGGCTAGCCACTGTCATTCGTAGGGCGCTCCAGTCATTGGTAGGCAACGCCGAGCCTCCTCCGGGGAGCTGGGCCCGGATCCGACAAAACATCGAAGCCATGGCTCTCCCTATCATATCAGGAGGACAACCTGTCATGTTGAGTCACACAGATCTTCTAGTTCAACGGGAGCATTACAAAGACCTGCTGCAGGAAGCAGAGTATGAGCGGCTGATCCGAGCCGCCGGGCTCCGGCAGTCTGGCCATCGGAGGCTGCATCGAAAGTTCGCCGGCTGGATCGGTATCCAGTTGGTGAGGTGGGGCCGGAAGCTGCAATCCTACGGCACAAGGCCACCGCCCTCTTGTTTGCAAGTTGCCGGTGAGCACTGAGTAAGGCTATTCCAGAAAAATAATCATCCCAAAATCCGATGATTGAAATCATCGTCTGATACAGGAAGTGCGTTGAAAACGCACTAAATCAGGCCATTTTAACCCGTTTTAACGGGTTTCACAGTGTCAGCGGGGTGTTTCAACGCCCTTCAAGGCTGGCCTTACTCAGTTTTGGGATAATTTAAATTCTGGAACTCCCTAACCGGAAGAAGTACCCCGTCCTGGGCTACAGCCTGTTCCACCGGTTCGAGTTTCAGGCCAAAAAGAATGTCTGACCAGTGCACTATTCGCCCGGCCACTGAGGCCGACCTCCCGGCGCTGGTGAGTTTACGCCGGGCTTTGTTTGAGAGCATGGGCTATCTGATCCATCGGGGAGGCTGACTAATGAAACAAGTGGGACAAACTGGGAAAGAGGATACGTATCTTGAGGAGCGACTGGCGCGGTATGATCAATGGATGCGAGAGAGAAAAGTGCCCTCCTCGTCCAAAGTGATTCCTGTCCATGAATCGCTTGCAACACAACAGTGGGTGGTACCTACGGAGCAGGTCATAGAATTCCTACGCAACGCCCGGTCTTTTGCGCTGACCGATTGTGAGTGTCGCAGTCGCTATCGGCGTTGCGACAACCCTGTAGAAGTTTGCTTCTTAATCAATGATGCCGCGGACAGATACGTGGCAGAGGGCATCGGGCGTAGTGTCTCTCTCGAAGAGGCCGTGAATGTGCTGCGCCAAGCCAATGAGAGAGGATTGGTACACTTGACTGTCTACAACCCGGACCAATACGTTTATGCGGTGTGCAGTTGTTGCCCGTGTTGCTGTCATGACCTTCAGTTTCTCAGACTATATGGTCGGAGTGACCTGATTGCCCGCTCGGAATATGTTGCTCAAACGGATATGGAGGCTTGCACTGACTGTGGCGATTGCATAGGGCGTTGCGTTTTTGGGGCCCGCGTTTTGAAGGATGGGCGAATGAGTTACGACGCCGCTGCTTGCTACGGTTGTGGACTCTGTGTGACCGTCTGCCTGGTAGACGCAACCGTTATGCAGCGAAGGCAGGAGGAGATGACGGAATGAACGATTGGATTACGCGGACCGTGGAACTGGGCGCTGACGCCGCCCAGATGATCCCCACCGACCAGGTGATGGTGGCCGACTGGGTGCGGCTCAAATGCCAGTACGGCTGCGGGGCCTACGGGTCACGTCTCACCTGCCCACCCCACTCACCCCCGCTGGAGGTCACCCGCCGGGTGCTGAGCCACTACCGGCAGGCGTTGCTGCTGCGCATGGAGAGAACAGGCGGCGGCTGGAAAGAAGAGACCCAGCAGCGCCGTCAGATGAGCGAAGTGGTGGCCGACCTGGAACGGGAGCTTTTCCTGGCCGGGTACCATCGAGCCTGGGGGATGGGGGCTGGCCCCTGTTCCCTCTGTGCGGAATGTGACCCATCCGGTCCCTGCCGTTTTCCGCACCAGGCGCGGCCTTCCATGGAAGCCTGCGGAATAGACGTTTACACCACCGTACGCCAGGCCGGATGGGAGATTGAGGTGGTCCAGACGCTGGAGGCCCCCTTTCGCTTGTTTGGCCTGGTGCTGATGGAGTGAGATGGGATGCTCAATGTCACGTGAGGAAGGATCACAAGGAGACGGATGATCAGGAACTCCGTCTTGAAACTTAATAACTCGATATCTAAATATGTCCAGGCGCT
>SOHZ01000595.1 GCA_004377365.1 Anaerolineales bacterium
AGCCTGGAAGAAGAGGTGCCGGTGGCTACCTTCCGTGAGGAAGAGTTGACGGAGCTGGGAGAAAGGCGAGAATAGCCAGTAATGAGTAACGGGTAATCAGTGATCAGTAGCGAGTTGATGGATGAGGTACTGATGGGAGATGTAGAGACGCGAGAGCCTGCCGCCCTGGTCATCGGGGCAGGTATAGCCGGCATCCAGGCTGCTCTGGACATCGCTGATGCCGGCTTCAAAGTGTATCTGGTAGAAAAGGAGCCCAGCGTCGGCGGACGCATGGCTCAATTGGATAAGACCTTCCCTACCCTGGATTGTTCGGCCTGCATCCTGACCCCCAAGATGGTGGACGTGGCTCGCCATCCCAATATTGAACTCCTTACCTACTCGGAGGTGGAAGCGGTGGAAGGGGAAGCAGGCCGTTTCCGCGTGCGCGTCCGGCAGAAGCCCCGCTATGTAGATATGACCAAATGCACGAGCTGCGGCGATTGCACCAAGGTGTGCCCGGTGCTGGTGCCCAACGAGTTTGATATGGAGAGGGCCATGCGCCATGCCGTTTACGTTCCCTTCCCCCAGGCAGTGCCCAACAAATACGTCATTGACAAGCGCGGTGTGGCCCCCTGCAAGAATGCCTGCCCGGCTCACATTGACGTCCAGGGCTATGTGGCCCTGATAGCCCAGAGCAAATACAAAGAGGCCCTCGCGCTCATTTACAAAACGGTTCCTTTCCCGGGCACCCTGGGGCGGGTGTGCCCGCACCCCTGCGAAACGGCTTGCAACCGGGACGGGGTTGATGAGCCCGTCGCTATATGCATCCTGAAGCGCTTCGTGGCCGATGAAGTGCTCTTTGAGGAGGTGATCCTGCCGAAAGACCAGGAGGAGAGCGAAGGGGGAGCGGACAAGAAAGTGGCCGTTGTCGGGGCCGGGTCGGCGGGCCTGACCGCAGCCTATTTCCTGGCCCTGGGGGGATACAAAGTCACCGTCTTCGAGGCCCTGCCGGTGGCTGGAGGGATGATGGTTCTGGGTATCCCGGCGTACCGCCTTCCCAGGGAGGTGTTGCAGGAGGAGATAAGGCACGTCGAATCCCTGGGGGTAGAGATACGTCTTGACACTCCTCTTGGCCTGGGGGGCGTGAGCCTGGAGGAATTGCGCCGGGATTACGATGCGGTGTTCCTGGGCATTGGGGCTCATAAGGGCTACCGTCTCAACATCCCCGGCGAAGAGCTGGCGGGAGTGCTCTCGGGGGTGGAGTTCCTGCGAGACCTGAACCTGGGCAAAGGGGTGAGGGTTGGCAGGAAGGTGGCTGTCATCGGCGGCGGCAATGTGGCTATTGACGCGGCTCGCTCCTCGGTGCGCCTGGGGGCCGAAAGCGTCACTATCCTCTATCGTCGCTCACGGGCCGAAATGCCCGCCAGCCCGTGGGAGGTGGCTGACGCCGAGGAGGAGGGTGTGCGGATCGAGTTCCTGGCCTCGCCGGTGCGCATCCTGGGCGAGGGGGGTCAGGTCACCGGGGTAGAGTGCATCCGCATGAAGCTGGGGGAGCCGGATGCGACTGGGCGGCGGCGGCCCATCCCTGTTGAGGGCACCGAGTCTGTCGTAGAAGCGGATACTGTTATCTGCGCCATCGGGCAGGCTCCCGCTCTGGAGCCTCTTGGTGAAGCAGTGCAAGGCACCCGCCGAGGGCTTATCGAGGTGAACCCGGTGACGATGGAGACGAATATCCCCGGCGTCTTCGCTGGCGGGGACGCCGTGAGCGGCCCGGCTACCGTCATCGAGGCTATCGCCGCCGGGAAGCGGGCTGCTGAGGCCATTGACCTTTACCTGCAGGGGAAATCTATGGAGTTGCCTGAACCAGCCTGGCACGTGGTCTCGCTGGAGGAGGTAGAGGGACAGTTCCGCATGCCCTTGAGCCAGCGGGCGGCCATGCGCTCCAGACAGGAGGTACCGAAGCTGGCCCCGGAGGAGCGCGTCCGCTCCTTCGCCGAGGTGGAATTGGGCCTGACCGAGGAGGACGCCCGGGCCGAGGCAGTGCGTTGCCTCAACTGTGCCGTCTGCTCCGAGTGCATGGAATGCGTACTGGCCTGTCAGGTCCAAGCGATAGACCACTGCATGGAGGAAGAGGTCCTAGACCTCAATGTCGCCGCCATTATTGTGGCCACAGGTTTCGACCAGTTTGACCCTAAACTGAAACCTGAATTCGCCTACGGCATCTACGACAATGTCATCACTGGCCCGGAGTTCGAGCGACTCTCCTCTGCTTCCGGTCCAACCCAGGGCAAGCTCACCATAAACGGCCAGGAGCCCAGGGATGTGGTGTTCATCCATTGTGTGGGTTCCAGGGACAAGAACCTGGGCAACGAGTATTGCTCGCGGGTGTGCTGCATGTACACCGCCAAGCAGGCCCATCTGGTAAGGGAAAAACTGCCGGAAGCTAACATCACTGTCTTTTACATGGACGTGCGGGCTTTTGGCAAGGGCTTCGAAGAGTTCTACGACCGGGTCAGGATGGAGGGGGCTCGCTACCGGCGGGGGAACCCTTCCGAAATCTACAAGAGGGGCGACAAACTCATTGTCAGAGCGGAGGACACCCTGTTGAGCGAGCCCCTGGAAATGGAAGCCGACCTGGTGGTGCTGGCCACGGGGATGGTTCCCAGGGAAGACGCTCAGGAGTTGGCCGACCTGATGGGGCTCTCGCGTTCCCCTGACGGCTTTTTCCAGGAAGCTCACCCCAAGCTGCACCCCGTCGAGACAGAAATTGAGGGCATCTACCTGGCCGGGTGTTGCCAGGGGCCCAAAGACGTGCCCGACACCGTGGCTCAGGGCAAAGCGGCTGCATCATCGGCCATTGTGGTGCTGTCGAAGATGAGGCGTAAGGAGGATTGAGAAAATGGAAAACGCATTGACCTACCTGGAAACGCTGGCTCGCGAGACTAATAAACCAGAGACTGAAGTGATGACAATGGCTTTTCAGGCCGGGCTGCGGCAACTGTGGCGGGAATACATTTTGGGCCGTTACTTGCGCGAAGAGATTAGCCGCGAGGAAGCAATTGAGAAAGCAGGCATTGACTGGGTTGAACTGGCTGAACGCCAACACGAGGCGATGATGGAGGACCTGGAGTGGGCCCTGAGAAAGTGAATGTTGCCGTCGCCGACGCTGGCCCACTCATTCACCTGAATGAAATTGGCTGCTTCTCACTCCTGCGTATATTTGAGACTCTGCACATCCCGGATGCTGTGTGGTCGGAGACCGTCGGCCAGGCGCGAGTTTCGCAGGCTGACGTTTTGGGATTAGGTAACATTCAGCAGCATAGCTTGCCTCAAGAAGAGATCGCCCAGTTCATACAGAAAAACAACCTGGGAGATTTGCACACCGGTGAACGTGAATGTCTGTACCTTTGCCAACGGGTGGGGGTTCCCATTCTGCTCACCGATGACCTGGCTGTGCGGAAAGCAGCCAAACGCCTGAAGCTAACCCCGGTAGGCTCGCTGGGCATTGTGGTCAGAGCTTATCAATTGGGGCACATCTCTCTAACCGACGCAGAGCGTCACATTGCTGACCTGTATGACGTAAGCACCCTTTTCGTCACGAGAGCAATTGTGGAACTGGCTATCGAGCAGTTACACCGACGCGCCAAACAAGGATAAGGTGAATCCTCCCTGAAAAAGCTTTGCACCGTGGCTCAGGGCAAGGCTGCTGCATCATCGGCCATTGTAGTGCTGTCTAAGATGAAGCGTGAAAGAGGGACAAAGCAATGACTGCTAACATTAAGAAAGAGTTGACCCCGGCCGACGTGGCCCAGGCCTTGGAAGAATTCGGCCCAGCGGAATGGGATGAGGTACGCGCGCTTCTGTGGGAGAAAAGGACGCTGAAAGAGCCTTCAGTCTTCTGGTCGCTGGTGGGCTTGGAGCCCTTACCGGAAGAGCCGCCTCCCACCCCGGAAGGCGATCGCATGGCGCGAGAAGCATTAACACGAATACGAGGGGTGCTTCCTATCACCGACGCAGAACTAGGCCGCTGGCTGGCGGAAAGCCCCGAGTTGTCCATTTACGGGGGGTGAGCAATGCCTCTGACGCGAATACCTTCGGGAGCGATGGTGTTCGTTGATGCCAATATACTGACCTACTATTTCCTGGAGGTTCACCCCTTCATCGAGGCGTGCGATGCTTTCTTTGATCGCGTGGTGAACCGAGAGATACGGGCCTTTACTTCGGCAGATGTGGCGGCTGACGTCATCCATCGTGTGATGGTCGGTGAGGCAATAGCCCAGTTCGGTCTCGAATCTCGTAAGGCGGTCTCGTATCTTAAAGCACATCCTGATGTTGTCAAGCAGTTACAACATTATAAGGCCATCCCTGGTGAGTTCACCCATGCTCGGATTCGCATTCTGGACGTTACTTACCGGGAGCTACACAACAGCAAACGCTACCGTAGTGAGTATGGTCTGTTGACACGCGACTCTATCATCCTGGCTGTCATGGAGAGACACAAACTGATTCATCTGGTCACCAACGACCGCGATTTCGAGCAAGTGCCAGGCATCAGGGTCTGGCTGCCGTAAGGCGAGTTGACCTATTGGAAGCCCTTTTTTCGACAGAATTAGGCAGACAAAGATGAGACTCAAGGTAGACAAGGAAAGTGATGCGCTGTACTTTCGGCTGGACGAGTCGGCAATCGTTGAATCTGAGGAAGTACAGCCGGGTGTCATTCTTGATTTTAATGCCGAGGGGCACGTGGTGGGAATAGAGATTCTCCACTTGAGCAGCCGGGTAGCTCCCGAGCAGTTGCGGATCCTGCATTTTGAGACCATCTAGCGCTGACAGAAGTAAGCTACCGGTTCCCTGCTCCCGCCGGGTCACGGACCCGCTTCGAGCAAAAAGCTCACCCCAAACTGCACCCTGTTGGGACGGGCGTGGAGGGCATCTACCTGGCCGGATGTTGTCAGGGGCCCAAGGATGTGCCCGACACCGTGGCTCAGGGCAAGGCGGCCGCGTCATCGGCCATTGTGGTGCTGTCGAAGATAAAGCGTGAAGAGATAGACAAGCAATGACTTCTGGAGGTTGAAATGAAATACAAAGTTAATCTTGAGAAAACTGAAGAAGGCTATGCGATTTGGTGTCCTGGACTGCCGGGATGCTGGTCGCAGGGTGCTACTGAGGAGGAAGCCCTCGAAAATATCAAGGATGCGATAGAGATGTATCTGGCAGCGGTTAATGATCTTGGATGAACTCGAATGAAGGACTACAGAGCGATATTCGACCAACTTGAAACTAGTCTCCGACGCCAGAGCAGTCTGACTGAGCAGGCCTTTCGAGAACGTCTTGACAAATTCATGCATGTTGAAGGCAAGCCGCTTTCCGACAATGAGTACTATTGGATCATGGTCTGTGTTATATTCTATTCTGGCTTCCAAGCTTCGAAAGTCACCGCCAAGCTTGATCTGATCCGTAGCTATTTCGCTGACTATGAGATAGTTGCCACATACGGGAGTCGGGAAGTTAGCGAAATCCTCAGCGACAAGAACATGATCAAGAATAGGAGGAAAATCCAGGCTTGCATCGAGAACGCGCAAGCGCTCAAGGCTATTGTAGCAGAGCACGGCTCGTTTGATGCCTATGTCGCCTCATTCGATCCCACTGAGTCATTTGAGAATCTTATGCTCCTTAAGGAAGAACTGGAATACAGGTTTGTATATTTGGGCAAGATTACCGTCTATCACTTTCTGACTGACATAGGCATGCCAGTCCTTAAGCCGGATAGAATTGTGACTAGGATTTTCCGCAGATTGGGACTGATTGAGAGTGAGAAGCAATTACTGAAAACTGTGCTATTAGGCCGGAAGTTTAGTAAGGCAACAGCCCTACCCGTTCGATACATTGACATTGTCTTTGCCACCTATGGAGGAGTGGGAGGTGACAGAGACCTTGGCATAGCGAACGGTATTTGCCTTGAAAAGAATCCGAACTGCTTAGTTTGTGGATTACGGGACTATTGTGACTATTACGCCAAACGCTTGCAGTTGTCCGAAATTGCAGGTGAGAGGTCTAGAAAAGGAAAAAGAAAACATGGCAACTGAAATAAGAGCTTGGCAAATTGTTAATGGGAATTTAGAGCCCATTGAGATGTCTATGGCTGAAGCTGGGAGAAGAGAAACGGAAGACCTTGAGCAATGGATAAAAAATAATCCGGCAATTTTAGGTCAAGACATATTAGTAATAGGAGAACAAGAAGTGTCAAATGCCGCTCGTAGTAGTCCACCCATAGCCGGGTGATGTGGTCCACTCA
>SOHZ01000107.1 GCA_004377365.1 Anaerolineales bacterium
CAAAAGTGAAAGCGATCTGGGTATGCGCTGAAACGATGTCCCAAATTCTCAAGTATTGATACTACAATGACGAGTTATTGATTGGCACGACGTCCCGTTTCTCAGTCGAACCCATTCCCTTATTATACTCCCGAACCGCTCCGAAAGTCCAGAAACAGGTCCCTGGCTAATTAGCACAAAATTGGATTGTGATGTAGAATTAGGGGCATCTTAGCGGGAGGTGCCCCCCATAGTTATCGGACAACGACCGATAGGACACAACCCGGATGCTGAATGTCTAACCTTCACGGCCGAGCTGGAGCGGTGTCCCCTCGCGGTGAGCCGCTGAGTTCGGAAGGCTGCGCCGTTCATTCGGCTAAAAACGTACAAACCCTCGACGAAGAATTCTACGTGGTAGCCTACAGCCGGCGCTGTCGCAACTCCGTAATGTGCCAACTTCGGCAGCACTACTACGCGGCCGGACACTTGAAGATCAGCCTGCCCTACAACACCTACGGGCTGGATGTGGTTGTCTTCATCGGCATCCAACAGGAGCGGGAACACAAGCAGTTCACCGAGATCCAGGCCCTGTTGAATGGGCGTTGGGTGGCCATCAATGCTCAGAGTGTGGGCTGGCTGTATCGCTTGTTCCTGGCGCTCATGGAAGGCACGTGGCCGCAGCGTCGTGAGCGACTGGCGGGGGCGGCGGGCAAGTATGGCAACTTGATCTTGATGGCCGATGGGTTGCAGCCGGACTGGGAAAGCCTCCAACTGTAAGTGTTGTGGGAAGTGCCGAGCGGGACCCCCATCAGTGGGCTGCTTATGGATCAGGCAGATACGCTCCACGTTGTGGAGTACTACTGATAGAGATGTTGCGTCAGCTTTGGCGTGGACAGATTGCCTGGGACCGACGGTTCTTCAAGCAAGAGACTGTAAGAGTCTCGCCTGTCCATGGAGATCTGGGACGAGACTATTGGACGATCTGAAGAACAAGAGCAAGGGAGTGTAAATGGAGACACCACAGACCTCGATGTCAATTGAAGAACTCAGAGCGATGGCTGTCAACATTCGCTGCGACATCATTGAGATGATCGCTACAGCGAAGGCGGGTCACCCAGGTGGGTCCCTCTCGGCGGCAGATGTTGTAACGGCCCTCTACTTCCGAGTTATGCGCCTGGACCCCGAAGACCCAGACTGGCCTGATCGGGATCGTTTCATCCTCTCCAAGGGCCACGCCTGCCCGGTCTGGTATGCTGCCCTGGCCGAGCGGGGCTACTTTGACAAGGCGCACTTGGGGACGCTGCGCCGGCTCAATAGCATCCTTCAGGGGCATCCGGACATGTGCAAAACGCCCGGCATAGACATGACGGCCGGGTCGCTCGGGCATGGGCTATCGGCGGGCCTGGGTATGGCCCTCAGCGGCAAGCTGCGCAAAAAGGACTACCATGTCTGGGTCATCATCGGCGATGGCGAGTCGCAAGAGGGCTCGATCTGGGAGGCAGCTATGGCAGCTGCTAAGTGGAAGGTGGACAATCTGACAGCCATCCTGGACCGCAATCATTTGCAGAACGACGACTGCGTGGATACCGAGATGCCCATCGAGCCGGTGGCCGACAAGTGGCGGGCTTTTGGCTGGCACGTTATGGAGATAGATGGCCACGACATGGAAGAGATCGTGGAGGCGCTGGAGACGGCCAAGACGATCAAAGGAAAGCCAGCCATGATCATCGCCCATACGATCAAAGGTAAGGGAGTTTCCTTTATGGAGAATGTGGTTGAATGGCATGGCAAAGCGCCCTGCAAGGAGGAGGCAGAGTGCGCCTTGAAAGAGATCCGGAGGTACAACTGTGAGTAGGACTGAGACGTTCCCCTATCATCACGTCCGTCCCGAAATCATCCCGTTGTTGGCCTCTGACGACCTATTTACTACTGCCGAGCGGCAGGCCACGCGTTACTCCTATGCCGAGGCCATCATCGAATTGGGGGAAAGGAACCCCGATGTCGTGGTACTCGACGCCGATGTCTCCAAGTCGGTGCGCACCCATGAATTCGCCAAGAAATTCCCGGAGCGTTCCTTCAACTTTGGGATAGCCGAGCAGAACATGATGGCTGCCGCAGCGGGCATGGCGACGACCGGGCTCATCCCTTATGCCACAACTTATGCCGTCTTTGCCAGCATGCGTGCCCTGGATCAGGTACGCAACAGCATCCACTATCCTCGCCTGAACGTAAAGATCGCCGCCAGCCGCGGTGGGATCACGCCGGGGCCGGATGGACCGACCCACCAGGGGCAGGAGGACCTGTCCCTCATACGGGCCATCGCCGGCTCCACCATTGTCGCAGGGGCGGATTCACCTACGGTCAAGCTGGCCACGTGGGCGGCTGCGGAGTGGGAGGGGCCGGTCTATCTTAGCTTCACCCGCGACCCTGTGCCGATCCTCTTCGACCTGGACTACCCGTTCGAGATCGGCAAGGCGGTGACAATACGCGATGGCACCGACGCCACCATCATCGCCATCCGCGACATGGTATCCCAGTCGCTGGTCGCCGCCGAGCGGCTGGCGGCGAAAGGCGTGAACGTACGCGTCATTGATTGCCACACGCTCAAGCCACTCGACACCGAGGCAGTACTCCAGGCAGCCGAGGAGACCGGCGCCATTGTCACCGCCGAGAGCAACATCATCCTTGGCGGCCTGGGCAGCGCCGTGGCCGAGGTGCTGGTAGAGAACCATCCCATACCGATGAAGCGCATCGGTATGCGCAACGGCTTTGCCGAATCCGGCCCATACCTGGAGATAGTCAAAAAGTACGGCATGTCGGCGGAGCACATCGCTGACGCTGTGGAAGAGGTGATTGCCCGCAAGGACCAACCGCGTTAGAAGTGGTTTTCCTTACTGCCACTATCCTGTGGCTGATCACTGATCCAGGAGGAGGAAGCCGTGAAACTAAAAAAGGTCATTGACCTGTCGCACCCTTTGTGGCCAGGCCGAGAGGCGCGGCGGTTGGAAATCGAGAGATTATCCGCATCGAAAACCTCACCAACCTCGAGGCAGTGCCGGAGAGCCGGGTCACGGTAGCTGCCTTGCCGCTGGCTATTGAAGGGCTGGAGGGTCTGCCTGTGAGAGTTGTTGCGCTTCTCTGAGGATTCGACCGTTAGCCTGAGCACGAAGATGCTACGAGCCGCTGCACTAGAGAAGAGAGTCAAAAAAGAGAGGATTCTGTCGTCTCTACCTCCTGAATGGGGGGAGAAGAGCTTGCTGAGGAGGATCCAGGATAGAATCAAGGTCTCGGGGCGAAAGGTTGCCGTCCTCGACGATGACCCTACCGGAACGCAAACGGTCAACAATGTGCTCGTGCTGACTGAATGGTCTGTGGAAGCGCTGCAACATGCTTTGGCCCGTGACGAGACAGTCTTCTACGTCCTTACCAACTCTCGAAGCTATCCCGCAGAACAGGCAGTGTCCATGAATCGAGAGATCGCTGAGAACCTGGCCGCAGCAGCGCGGAGGCTCGATCAGGATTTCGATGTGGTCAGCCGGAGTGATTCAACTCTCCGAGGTCATTACCCCAGGGAAGTTCAAGCCTTAAGATTGGCTTTAGAGAATCGCTTGGGGATCACCTACGACGGCGAGATTATCGCTCCGTTCTTTCTTGAGGGAGGGCGGTTCACTGTCCACGATATCCACTCATCGTCGGCTCACACGTGCAAAAAACGACCGATCAACTCCAACTCGCTCGCAAGCTGGACAAGCTGGTCAGCATCGAGCTGAGCGTTCTGAGCATACTGAACTCTCGAACACGCCAGACAGAAATCGAGAATGTCTCTGGCCAAGCTGAAAGAGCCCTCGTGGCAGGCCATGATGTTATCGTGTTCACAAGTCGGCGCCTCGTGACCGGCACGAGCGATGAGGAAAATGTTCAAATTGGTCAGCAAGTGTCTGAGGCCCTTGTGCAAGTGGTCAGAGAGCTAGGGGTTAAGCCGCGATTCGTCGTGGCCAAAGGAGGGATCACCTCCAGCGACGTCGGGACAAGGGCTCTGAATGTCACCAGGGCGATGGTCCCGGGCCAAATTTTGCCCGGCATTCCGGTATGGCTGTTGGGTGAAGACAGCCGGTTCCCCGGTATCCCATTCGTGATTTTTCCAGGCAACGTAGGTACCCCGGATTCTCTTGCTCAGGTGATCACCATATTGAGAAACAACGATAGCAGAATCTAGTCCCCAGGCCATGATCGGCCAGAATTTGGACATCGTCGTGAGTATGGACAGCGTCCACCGTGTCGGGGATGATGGAGACGGGGATGATGTGAGCCGTAGACACCCCCACCCCGGCCAGGATAGCCAATCCCAGCACCATCCACAGCGCGCTGCCTGGTTGGACGAAGATCAACACTATCTGTACCAGAGCCCAAAAGCTCATCCCAGCGATGTAGGCCTCCCGCTTGCCGAAACGGTGGGCGAACCAGTTCCACAGCGGCAAAAAGACCAGCGCGCTGAGGAACAACGACAGCATGATCAGAAACAAA
Source organism: Anaerolineales bacterium (assembly GCA_004377365.1). Lineage (GTDB taxonomy): Bacteria > Chloroflexota > Anaerolineae > E26-bin7 > E26-bin7 > E26-bin7. Next base: position 4,504 of record SOHZ01000107.1, read on the forward strand.
TCGTCCTCGCTGAGGAGCAGCCAGTATTGCACGAAGAACGGCAAGATGGCCTGAAGCACGGCCACGGTGGTCCAGGTCAACAGGAAGATGCCCATCGCGTACAGGAAAGGCGGGTTGTAGCGGAAGGCTCGGACGATGGTGGTGGCCAGGGGGACGAACAGCACCGCGAATAGGACTCCCTGACGGGTTTCGTTCAGCCCGGCCCAGCCAAGCCACAGCCCGATCCAGGTGACGACGAAAGCCGCCCCACCCGCCACCAGCGGCCAGCGCTGACGGGCGGCCCTCATCATGATCGCCACCAGATCCCCCATGCCCGAACCCCCTGTGCCCGACCGGTGCTCCGGTCGTTCACGGGCTACAGCATAGACCCCAAATAGCGGCCCCGAATTTGACAAAGCCGAAGCGCCGGATAAAGTTTACATAATAGGGTGGGTTGTGGCCCATTAATACCACTGGCGGAGTATCACGACCTTCGATGAGCAGGCCGGGCTCGTCGCTGGAGGTAAAGTTGAAAGGTCCCCGCAGCGCTTTCATTCCCTTTTGGCGGGCCCAATCAGCCGCCGCGCGGAGTAGAGCTTTGGCTACAGCATAATCCTCAACGACCTCGAAGAAGCCAAGTGGCCACCTTCTCTCCCAGGTAACGGTTGGAGCGATGGTCAATGGCCGGCACGATGGTGCCCACCAGTTTGCCCTGGCGGTAGGCCAGAAAAGGCTGAGCCTCACCGGTCTGGAAGAAGGGATTGCGCTGGGGGTCAAGCCGGGCCAGTCGCTCGGAGATGAGGGGCGGCACCCACAGGGGGTCGTTGCGGTAGATGCGCCAGGGAAAAGTGACGATGGCCCGTCGGTCCTGGGCAGTTTCGGCGGGGCGGACGTGGATGTCATTGGGCATAGCGGTGGCCTTTCGTATCAGGGTCAGAGGACAGGGTGATGATGAAATGACAATGGGGGTCGCCTTTGCCCTTTCGCAGGGGATAGCGGACGGTCACCGGCGTGTCGGGCAGCAGGACCTCGAACCAGGCATCCCACAAGGTTTCACAAGCGACACAGGCTTGATCTACCCGCTCCAGACGGGCCATTCTGGCGCCCGCGTAGGCCGCACAACGGTAGATCAGAGCTTCGGCTTGGGCTGAGGTTACCGTCCGGAAATCGGCCCGTAGGATGCCTCCCATGAGCACCTCACCATAGGTGTCCACCAGACGGATGGCGTCGGCCAGATCGTCTGCTTGACGTTTACCCAGGGCACGCAACAGGGTGCGCATCTCGATGTGGCCGAAGGCGGTCCGCACTTTGGCGTTCAGGCGGACGGCAGCCTCCAGGCCAAATTCGTCCACCGTTTTCAGAAACCACTGGCCGTCCCAGAAGAGGGCCAGTTTGCGCAGTATGTCCACTTTGACTTCATCGGATAGTGGGTAGAGGGCTGGCATGACGTGCTCCTTTGCTGTGAGTGGGATGAACTTGGCCCGCTGGCGGAGTAGCAGAACGGTTCGCTGGGCCCTCGGTGGCTCGCTCCCTGATGATAACATTGATACCCGGACTTTGTCAAGCCCGGCGGGTAAGCCCACGGGCTTGCGCAGCGGATATAACTAAAAATAAGGTAGGCGTTCAGAGGGTGTCATTGCGAGGAACAAAGTGACGAAGCAATCTCCACCATTGACCGCGACTGGACTTAGATTGCTTCGCTTCGCTCGCAATGACAAATCCAAGGGCAGTCTTAGCTCAGTGCGGTTTAGATAAGCCATTGGAGTAGAGCCTTTAGGCGGGAAAATCCGG
>SOHZ01000444.1 GCA_004377365.1 Anaerolineales bacterium
GGCCTGGGGACAATTTCCCCATTGGTGGGCCTGGATTTTGCTTCTGGGCATTACTCACGCTTTCATCGAGCACTTTCGCACTTTTTACGTCAAGGACGGGAGCCGAGGGGGGCTTTATTATTTTGTACTGGACCAGGCCGCTCACCTCGGCGTCATCGGCTTTATTGCTGTTATAAGCGTCCATTGGCGACCGGCCGAATTGGTTTCCCTCTTCAGTGGCACAGCCTCTGTCGAGAGTCGGCTCATGGTCTACCTGATCGCCTTGATATTTCTGGTCTGGAGCGTGCCTATCCTCGAAGCAGAAACGGTTGGTACCCTGATTGGTTGCCATGACGACATCGTCGGGGGTAAAAGCGTGCGTGTCAGGCCAGTTGACCGGCTCTTGGGTGCCCTCGAAAGGTTAGCAGCCATCAGTCTGGTCCTGGCTAGCTGCTTCTACCTTGTTCCTATGCCCTTCTTGCTCCGCTTCTACGTGCAGAGAGGCCAGTGGCGTGATCAGCCCTCAAAGAATCGCCTCATTACAAAAATGGCCACCAGTTTCCTGTTGGCCATAGCCACCGGCCTCGTCTTACGTGCCGTTCCCCTATCTTATCCCCTTCAGGCAATCCGTCAAGCCCTCCAGGTTTGATCCACTTATCAAGAATGTACACCGGCATCGGGGGCTACCTCAATCTCGGCAGAATCCTCGATTTCCCCTTGACGCCCCACGGGTTTTGTGTTACACTATCGGTGAAAGGATACCTAACGATGAAACACCCCAAGCCTTTAGTTACAGATATTCCCGTGCCGTCTTCCCTCTCTCATGCTCCTCACCTGATCCACGACGAGGATGGAAAGATAACAGGGGTCATTCTGTCCTACACCGACTATCAGACCTTCCTGCGCGTCCTGGCTACCCACACTGACTGGGAGACCCTGCCTCTATATCTGCAAGATGCCATTGACAACATGCTGGCCGACGAAGCCTTGGCCGAGAAGGGTGAATCCCGTCCCCTGCGCGAGCTCCTGGCCGAGACTGGAGAGGTGCCCGGCCAGTGACTACAACGTCCTCCTCCGTCCCGCCGCCGAGCGGGAGCGACGGAAGCTTTCCCCCAAAGTACGCCCTCGCGTCAACCAGGCTCTCCTGGCCTTGGAGAATGAGCCCCGACCTCACGGTGTGACCAAACTGGCTGGCTACGCCAACCGTTGGCGTGTCCGAGTAGGCGATTACCGCGTTATCTACCAGATTGACGACCAGGCTCAAGAGGTCACGGTCCTGCGCATTGCCCACCGTCGCGAAGCCTATCGCTGAGGCTGTTCCCGCTCGCTCCCGTGTCCTTCTTGCTTCGCCCCTACGTGCAAAGGGGCCAGTGGCATGGCCAGCCCTCAAGGAATCGCCTCATAACAAAAATGGCCGCCATTTTCCTGGTGGCCATGGTTACCGCTCTCGTCTTGCGCGCTGTTCCCCTGTCCGACCCCATGCAGGCTATCCGTCAAGCCCTCCAGGTATGATTCACTGTCAGTAGATGGGAAAACTCGGTAGAGCCGTCCCTCTTCGTCCTTGATCCCGTGACCGGAAAAGTAGAGCAGCAGATCATCACGCTTGCGGTCGGTGAAGAAGGCTTCAATGGCCCGGTTCACCTCGTACGAAGGCTCGTTCAGCAGCGTCTGCACTTCAAAGCCGCCAATGGCCGGGTCTGCCAGTACTCGGGCCAGGGCTTCGGCGTCCTGGGATGGGGCGACCAACTGCCGCAGGTCCGCGTCTTCGTATTGATGGGCTGGCAGGGTTTGAGGCGAGTGAGACTGTGGAAGATGGTAGGAGAAGCACTCAGGCGCTGCGCCGTGCCCGGCTGAGCTGCCAGATCATCACCCCACCCCCGATAGCCCCAACGATGGCCCCGGCGATGGCCCCGGCGACATCGAAGATGATCTCAGCGATGGCCCAGACGACGGCCCCGACGACGGCCCAACCGATGGCAAACGCAAGTACCTGTTTCCATTGGGTGGATGGTTCTGCCCGCCGCAATACCAGCCCAGTGATCACCCCGTTGATGGCCCCGCCGATAGCCCCGACGATGGCCAAGGCGGTGGTCTCAGGGGCATCAACACTATGCCAGATCACCACGCCCTGGAACCCGACGATGGCCCAATCAATAGTTGTCAGCAATATAGACAACCAGAGCAGCTTTGCGGGCACTGGTGCGGCTGCGGCTAGGTGCTCTGCCTTCGCTTTCTCGGCCGCCAGTCGTTCTGTTTCGGCCTCAGCTTCTTCTCTTGCACGCTGTGCCTCAGCATATGCCGCCAGACTCTCGGTGGCCGCAGTCGAAACCCGGCGGCTGTCGTCGTCCTTCAGGCGCTCCAGGGCTGCCTGCGCCGCCAGCGCCAGGCCGGTATGGCTGCTGTGCAGCAAGCGGTCCAACTCCTGCACCACGCCCGCACGCACCCCGGCAAAGGGGCTCTTGATGGCCTGTTGCAACTCGGCGGGCAATTCAGTCGGGGCCACGACAGGGGGCGGCGCTTCGACCTCTTCAACTACAGCCACGCTCACTGCCTGCTGGAGCGCGGCCGCCATCTCGCCCGCCCTCTGGTAGCGCTCTTCCCGCTCCTTGGCCAGAGCCTTTAACAAAACAGCCTCCACCGCTGGCGAGACATCGGGGTTGACCTCCGAAGGCCGGGGCGGCGGCTTGTCGACGTGGCCGCGCATGATGGAAAAAGGCGTCGTGCCGCTGAAAGGCACCCTGCCCGTGACCATCTCGTAAATCACCACCCCCAGGGAGTAGATATCGGAACGAGCATCCGGCTCCTCCAACCCCTCGGCCTGCTCCGGCGACATGTACTCCGGCGTGCCAAAGATCTTCCCAGTGGTGGTCAAAGCAGTCTGTGTGGCGGCCTTGGCGATGCCAAAGTCCATCACCGTCACGTGGTCGTCGGCCTCGACCATGATATTGGAGGGCTTGATGTCACGGTGCACCAGCCCGCGCCCGTGGGCATAGTCCAGCGCCGAGGTGATCTGCCCGACCATGTTCACGATGCGCGCTGGGGGCAAAGCCCCTTCCTGGAGGATCACCTCCTTGAGGGTCCGGCCCTCCAGGAACTCCATGGCCATGTAGGCCGCGCCCGCCTCCCAGCCAAACTCGTGAATGATCACGACGTTGGGATGTTTGAGGTTGGCGGCCAGTTGAGCCTCGCGCTGGAACCTTTCCACGAAGGTGGGCTCCCGCAACAGCCGCGGTTCCAGGAACTTGAGGGCCACGGTGCGGTTGAGGGTGGTGTCTATGCCCTTGTAGACATCGGCAAAGCCGCCCCGCCCCACTTCTTCAATGATCTTGTATTTGCCGAACTTTTCTGGGAATTGATCCGCCATGGCTTCCTCCCTTCCACCATGAGGTTGGAACGAGTCAGGAAAATGGAATGTCCCTCTTCGCTCGGCCTGGATTGCCAAATCCAGGCCATTCCCGCTGGATTTGGCAATGCGTCGGGAGCAGTTGGGATAATTATTTCCTTTCAACTCTCCAAGGCAAGGAAACGATCACCCAGCAGCCCTGAGCGTTGCCAATGCCTCGGCTGGCGTCCACAGCTCTGGCAAAACAGCGTCTCGAAAGGGTGGAGTAAGCTGCCGTGTCATAGCCGACAGCCGTCGAGTCAGCGCGGGCCGGTGTTGCTCATAGTTGTTGATGAACGGATGATCCAGCGTGACGATAGCCGATATCCCCAGGATATTGTGGGCCGGATCGTAGCCGAACGTTCCAAGAGCCAGCACATTGGCATCCTCACGAGTAAAACCGTGTTCTCGCAGCCGACGCGCCCAGCGCTTGAAATAGCGACCAGCCTGCATCACCTCAACCTGACTCAGCAAAGGCAGCACCTCGGCTCGATGACGCATCCGTTGCAGGATGTTGAAAGTCTCCGGCGTGATGTAGGCTATGAATCGTCCTTGCTCGGCGGCGCGAAGCAGGAGCAGACAAAGTACCTCCTCCAGCCTCGGAACCATGCCCCGCTCCACACGCCCGATGCCCACTATCGTCTTGCGTGCAACATTCTTATCGAGAAGGTACACGAGCATCAGGGGCTACCTCAACCTCGGAGAAGTCCTCGATCTCCATTGCTTCGTCAGCAAAGACCTCATCCCACAGCGCTTTCTCCTCTTCTTCAGAGAGAGCAAAGTACTCCCTGTAAGTTAGCCCACCGATGAACTCATCATCCAGCGAAGGGGGAGCCGTCTCCCGCGCCCGCATCCTGGCCCGGAAGTGGGCCACCACCTCGGCGATTTCTTTCGGTGTGGGGATGTAGGCTGGCTCCTCGCTCTCACGCACCGGCACTAGTACCAGCGCCCCTTCTTTCTCGTAGACGGAGAAGGCATCAGCGCCCGGCTGTCGCTCCAGCAGTTGTCGCAGACGGGCTTTCACCGTTTCCGGCACTGTCAGTTCGCCATCTGGTGTCATCCGTATCAGGTCCATGACGTGTGTGCTCATAGCCTTTCTCCCTTTTGGGTTGATCTTCTCCTGAATTTTACCACACAACCCTCAGGAGGGCAATCATCTCCTCGACGCCATCTGCCACAGCGCCCTCACCTCCCCGGAACCCAAAGCCAGCGTGACCACGAAGTAGATCACCCCCCCAAGGGCGATCCCGCCCCCGCCCACGATGAGGATGCTCAGCCCGTGCGTCCCAGCGGCGAACCAACTCACCCCCAAGCCCATCAGGCCAGCGGCCAGGACGATGCGCAGAGTGGAGCCTAGTAGGCGGCTACCTTCGAGGCCCTCCAGCCGCCTGCGGATGATCAGCAGCAGCCCCACCATCTCCAGTATGATGGCCGTGGAGTTGGCCAAAGCCAGTCCACCGTGGGCCAGAGGCCGGATCAGGATCAGGCTGAGGATCACGTTGATGCTCATAGCCCCCACCCCAATGAGGACAGGGGTCAGGGTATCGTGGAGAGCGTAGAAGGCGCGGGTGACGATTTCCACCACGGCGTGGGCAAAGAGACCCAGAGCGTAGAACTGCAAGGCCCAGACCACGGCCTCAGTGGAGCTTTCTTTAAAAGCCCCCCTCTGAAAAAGCAGTTGGACGATGGGGTAGCGCAAAGTAAAGAGCCCTACGCTGGCCGGGATGGCCAGATACAGGATGGCGCGCAAGGTGGCCGAGAGGGTGCCTCTCATCTCGGCCACTTGTCTTTTGGCCACCAACTCGGAAAAGGTGGGAAAGGCTGCCGTGGCCAGGGCCTGGGCAAAGATGCCCTGGGGCAGCAGCATCAGCAGCCAGGCGAAGTTCAGGGCGGCCAGGCTTCCATCGGCCAGGCCCGAAGCCAAAATGGTGTTGACCAAAAAGTTGAGCTGCACCACAGCCAGACCCAACACGCGGGGCGCCATCAGTCGTCCCACCTCCCGCACACCGGGATCGCCCAGGCCCAGGATAAGGGAATAGCCCATACCTCTTCTGACCAGAGCGGGTATCTGGACGACCAGGTGAAGCAGGGAGCCCACAACGACCCCCCCAGCCAGGCTACGAATGCCCAGTGAAGGGCTCAGAAAGAGGGCCGCGCCGATGATGGACAGATTGTAGACGATGGGAGCCAGAGCAGGCAACAGGAAATGCTGATAGGAGTTGAGGACGCCCATGACGATGCCGCTGACGCCAAAGATAACCGGAGATAGGAGCATCAGGCGCATCAGTTGAACGGTCAGGGCGCGTTTGCCTGGATCAAACCCCGGCGCTACGACCTTGGCCACCAGCAGCGGGGCGAAGACGGCTGCCAGGAGGGCCAGGGCGCTGAGGAAGCCAAGAACCAGATTGATCACCGCGCTGGCCAGTCGCCACGCCCTCCGCTCGTCACCCCGGGCCAGGTAGCCGCTGAAAGTGGGGATAAAAGCTGAACCCAAAGCACCACCAGCGACCAGTTGAAAGAGAATGTCAGGCAGACGGAAGGCAGCCAGATAAGCGTCCAACTCGCCGCTGGTCCCAAATTGTTGGCCGATGATCATCTCGCGGGCCAGCCCCAGGACGCGGCTGAGAGCAAAAGCCGCTATCACGATACCGGCCGCCCGGGCTATTTGCTGTTTACTGGAAGTCATGTCTTTCATTACCAGTCGAGATTTTGCCTGTCATGCTGAGCCCTTCGACTACGCTCAGGATAAACTCCGCGAAGCATCCCGTTCGGGTATAGCACAAAAGTGTCGGTGGTATTGTCATTGCGAGGAGCCCTTCGACAGGCTCAGGATAAACTCCGCGACGAAGCAATCTCGTTTGGCCAAGTCAGGAGATTGC